>JBASRN010000033.1:0-8692 GCA_049273855.1 Blastocatellia bacterium | reverse complement strand
GATTGGCGGCCGCAACATCGGTCAGGTCGATGATCGCTGCTGCGTTTATGGCTGCGGCTATGGAGATGGTCTCGCTGATCTCTTCTTCGGTTGCGCCGGATTCCAGAGCCTTTTTCAGATGGCCCTCGATGCACCCCTGGCACTTCGCGACCAGCGACGCGGCGATCGAGATGAGCTCCTGGGTCTTGGTGTCGAGATGTTTTTTCTCGGAGAAGTAGATCTCGCGGTAGAACTCGCCGTAGATGCGGCGCATCTTGGGCTCCATCATCGAGTACGAAGCGGGCTTGCCTTCTTCTTTGGGCTTAGGGTTGGAAGAGGGAACTTCAGGCTCCGTTTCAGGCTGCGGTGCGAGCTTGCTGTCCATAGTTCAACAGGTCTCCTTCGGTTTGACTTCAATTACGGGCACGACGATTCGCATTGATCGCCTCGACTCTCTTGTACGCAGGTTCGGCGGCTGGGGTCTCACAAATCACGCCATTCAACCTGAAACTGTCGCTGCAGACCCAAGTCAAAGTTTCTATCACACGCACTTCACGATGGCAAACCGGGCAAACGGTCGGGTGTGGGTCAGTCTGAGTTTCAGAGTACAAGCTTCAGCTTGCTCTTTCCGCGGTCTGGTAGTGGAATTGCGCATTGAGAAGAGCTTGCCACAAAGACTCCAGGACACGAAGGCCCACAAAGCCTGTAGTGCTTTTGTGGCAGGACACCATCCGCGACCTCAACACGCTCTTCCACCACTACCAACGGTCTGCCGGGAGGTTCGGTTCTTGCTAAGATCAGCGCCCGGCGATAACATACGGCTTCAAATTCGATACTATGTCGCCGAGGACTAAACTACGAATTGCGTTGACCGTGATACTTGGGCTGATCGCCTTTGGGACCATAGGCTTTAAACTGATTCTCGGCCTCTCGTTATTCGAAGCCTTCTACTTCACGCTTCAGACAATTACAACGATTGGGTTCGGCGAGCCGGCAGGCATGAACACCAAGGCTCGGGTGTTTGCGGTTTTCGTGATACTGACCGGCGTCAGCACTATAGGCTATGCACTTTCATACGCCGCTCAGGCGATAGTAGAGTCGGAACTGATCTCGACCTTCGGGAAGCGAAAAATGTTCAAAGACATCAACAAGCTGACGAACCATTTCATCGTATGCGGCGCCGGACGAATAGGCTCGGGAGTTGTCCGCGAAATCGAGCGGAGCGGACATGACCTTGTAGTCATTGAAAGCGACGAATCGCTCGCCGATCGGATGCTGACGCAGGGGCACCTCGTTCTGATGGGCGATGCTACCAACGACGAAGTGCTCAAGGCTGCCGGCATAGAGCGCGCCAGAGGGCTCGCCGCGGCGGTCTCTTCCGATCCCGACAACCTTTACATCACGTTGACCGCGCGCGATCTGAACAAGACCTTGATGATTGTGGCCCGCGCGAATGAGGAGTTTGCGGTTGACCGATTGCGGAAGGCCGGCGCGAATAAGGTTGTCTCTCCTGCGCTCACCGGCTCATCCCGTATAGCGCAGATGTTGCTCAGACCGGCGGTTGCCGACTTCATAGAGCTGGCGACGATGACGGAGCGGCTCGAGCTGGAGATCGAACAGATCCAGATTGAACCCGGCTCGCCGTTCATCGGGCGCGCTCTCAGAGATACCGGGATTCGTTCGGACCTTGATGTCATTGTCATCGCCATCAAGCGGCACGACGGGGATATGATCTTCAACCCCGCGGCTGACACGATGATCGAGGAGCATGACGCGCTGGTGGTAATCGGCAGCCACGATAGCGTCGACGCCCTCGAGCGGATGGCTAACCCGGACAAGCCGACGTTAATCTCCGGGCGCCGCCGCTGATCGCTTCTCTAAAGATGGCATCCGGTGTCAGCATCGTCATCCCCTCCTGGAACGGGATTGGTTTGCTTCAGCGCTTCTTTCCCTCCGTCCTCGCGGCTGCAAGGCGGTACAGAACACAATCTGGCGCCCCAACGGAGATCATCGTAGTCGACGATGGCAGCACAGATGAAACAGCCGGCTGGCTGGTCGGGCAGGGATTCCAGGAGGAGGACGAAAGCGAGACGCCGAGACGAGGAGAACGCGAAATGGGCCGACCGGAACTGAGATTCGCGAGGAACAAGAGGAATCTTGGGTTTGGTGAGACGTGTAATCGAGGATTCGAGCTTGCCGCGCATCCGCTGGTCTTCCTGCTCAACAACGATGTTGAAGCTGATGCTGATTGCATCGCGCCCCTGGTCGAGAACTTCAACGACGTTTCAGTTTTCGCCGCGCATTGCCGGGTGTTTGAGTTCGACAGCGGCCGCGAGTGCGGAACAGGGAAGCTTGGAAGCTTTTCGAAGGGCTTTATTCGCGTGCATCGAAGCTACGCGGCAGTGCGAGCGTCACGCCCGCAATCCGCGGCAGGCGCCGTTGACCAAGGCGCGAGTCGGCAACAAGCGACGGTGTCCAGCCGCGCGGCTTCTCAGCCGGAGCCGCTCTTCTCGATGTTCGCCGGCGGTGGGTCTGCGATGTTCGATCGGCAAAAGTTTCTCGAGTTAGGCGGGTTCGAACCGCTGCTCTCGCCTTTCTACTGGGAAGACGTCGAGTTGAGCTATCGAGCATGGAAACGGGGCTACACGGTGATGTACGAGCCGCGATCTGTTGCCCGCCATCGGATCTCTTCGACGATAGGAAAACTAAGTGGGCGAAAAGTAAGAACGATCGAGCAACGCAACCGTCTCATCTTTCACTGGATCAATCTGCACGATGGGAGAATGCTTGCCTCGCATATCGCTTGGGTATTGTTGCTTGGGGCGACGGCGCCGCTGAGGTTTGAGCCCGGTTTCTTGTTGTCGGTTGCCGCGGCTATCAGGGCGCTGCCGCAGATTCGCAAGCGAAGAAGAAGAGAGAAAGAAGTAGCCGAACGCTCCGATAGAGGGGTCTTTGAGGTGTTTACTTCGTTGGAGGAAGTATGAACGCGTAGCGGGGCATCGGTTGAGTCGATTTGCGGTGTGACCGGTCGCGACCAATAACCGCAATCACGGGGGCATCAATGTCGAAGCCGAAACGTGCGAAACCGGGGCTTGCTCTATTGTTGGTAATCGTGTCTGCCGGGGCTGTTCTTGCGAGCCCTGGAAAAAAGAAACCCGCCGAGCCTGTTGCAGTGCGGGAGATTCGCGCACTCCTCGATCGTCAGGTCGAGTCCTGGAACCGCCGCGACCTGGAAGGATTCATGGCCGGGTATTGGCACTCGCCGGAACTGACCTTCTACTCCGGCGGAACGGCGCTATCCAGTTGGGACAAGACGCTTGAGAGATATCGCCAGCGTTATCAGAGCGCGGGCAATGAGATGGGCCATCTGGACTTTTCGGAGCTAAAGATCGAAATGCTTGGCGCGCGAGGGGCATTTGTGCGTGGGCGTTGGCGGTTGAAGATGACTGCCAGTGAGCCGGGTGGCCTGTTCACTCTAACGCTTCGGAAACTCGGCGGCGGCTGGAGAATCGTGCACGACCACACTTCGTCGTCGTAATCAAAACTCAAAATCGACTGAAGCCACCCCTTCAGAAATCGCGCGGATCTTCTGAACCACTGCGACGTGGGCGGGATGATCGTTGTAAGTCTTGAGCGCTTCGAGGCTGTCGTAAGTGCCGATCAATGCCGCGTCCCACGAGCGCGCCGACCGCAAAACATCTTCGCCTACCTCGTATTCGCGAATGACGTCTATCTGTTTTGGCAGGGCCCGAAGCTCCTCGATCACTTCCTGGCGCTGTGCGGCGCCGGCCTCGGGTTTGAACTTTAGAAAAACAATGTGTTTGATCATCTGATGGCGCTCCGGTTGAAGTGATAACAGTTGACTGGTGTCGACGGCAAACAATGTTCGACATCGGGAGGCCGTTTAACCGCAGAGACGCCGAGACATTCTCTGCGTAATCTTCAAATCCAACTCTACAACCTGATGTCGCGCAATTGTTCATTCCTCGCTTGCTGCGATAAGATTCGATCTCTCTCAAGGAGCCCCGATGTCCAAGATCAAAATAATGCCCGACTCGCTTGCCAACAAGATCGCGGCAGGTGAAGTCGTCGAGCGTCCCGCATCGGTCGTCAAAGAGCTGCTCGAGAACTCGCTCGACGCGGGCGCGCACACGATCAATATCGAGGTTGAGGCCGGCGGCAAGCGGCTCATACGAATCGTCGACGATGGCGAAGGCCTGACCCGCGACGATTCAATTATCGCGTTCGAGCGGCACGCGACCTCCAAGCTGCGCACGGCGGACGATCTCGAGAGCATCACCACGCTCGGCTTTCGCGGCGAAGCGCTGCCTTCGATCGCTTCAGTCTCGCGTCTCTTCTTGCGCACAAAGACCGAACGCGACGTCGAAGGCACCGAAGTCGAGTTCAACGGCGGCAAGCTCGTAGCCGTGCGCGACATCGCCTGGCCTGGCGGCGCCGAGATCGAAGTGAAGGATCTGTTCTTCAACATCCCCGCGCGGCGCAAGTTCCTGAAGAGCGACGCAACCGAGAGCGTTCACATAACAAACCTCGTTCAACACTATGCGCTCGCCAACCCGGCCGTCTCTTTTCTTCTGGTCAGCAACGGGCGCGACGCGATTCGGGTCGAGCCCGCGCGGTCGCTTCGTGAGAGGGCTTATCAGGTGCTCGGCGGGTCGCTGGTCGAGAAGCTGGTCGAGGTAGACGCCGAAGCAAATGGCTTGCGCATCGAAGGTTTTGTTTCGAATCCGCAGGAACAGCGCTCGTCGCGCGACGCGCAGTACCTGTTCGTGAATCGGCGATTCGTTCGCGATCAATTGATCGGCCGCGCGCTCACCGAAGCGTATCGCTCGATGATGCCTTCGGGCACTTATCCCGCGGTGGTGCTCTTTATCGAAGCGCCGGCCACCGAACTGGACGTCAACGTCCATCCGGCCAAAACAGAAGTCAGGTTCCTGCACGAAGGAGAAGTGCTCGCCTTCATTCGCGATGCGGTCGCGCGCGCTTTGCGAAGCGCTCAGCCAATAACCAGATTACCGGGTGTGCCGGCCGCTCCAGGTGAAGAGACAGAAGGGAGCTCATCAGGTTGGAGACGCGGTTTGGATCCGAGCCAGCCGGCTTCGAGCTGGCCGGCAATCTCGCGTGACGTTGCGACTCCTGCGGCTGTTGCGGTCGAGTCACGTACACCGCACGAAGCAAGCGATGTTGACCCGGCGATCTGCGCCGCGCCTCCAGCGCTTCCAGGCGATATCCACTTCAAGCTTGAGCCCGAGCTTCCGAATCAACAACTAAGACTCTCAACCGAGCCTTTGGCCAACGGCGCGAACTCGCGGCAGACGGAGCAACCCCGGCAACACACCGAGTCAACTGGCGACGTGCCGCTGCCGGGCCTCGGGCACGGCATCAAACCGCTCGGGCAGATCCGAGACAGCTACATCGTGGCGACCGACGAAGAAGGCTTGCTGGTTGTCGATCAGCACGTAGCTCACGAGCGAGTGCTGTTCGAGCAATTTCGCGACGGCAGGCTGGCCCGCACGACCAACATCCAGCCTTTGTTGATTCCGGCAACGCTCGATCTGAGTCCCGCCGAGACTGAATCGTTCGCGGTCATTCAGGAGGAGCTCGAGTCCGTCGGTATTGAAACGATGCAGCTCTCGGGGCGAACGATCGCGATAAAGACGACGCCTTCCGGTCTAGCGTCGAGCGATGCCATCGCGCTGGTTCGAGAGGTGTTAGGAGTAGTCGAGCGAGAGCGCCGGAGTTTCTCGCTCGAACACATTCGAGACGAGATCGCAGCGTCGCTTGCGTGCAAGGCTGCGATCAAAGTGAACATGCCGCTGACTCACCAGAAGATGGAGTGGTTGATAGACGAGTTGTTCAAGACTCAGAACCCGATGACGTGTCCGCATGGCAGGCCGATCATAATGCGAATGGGGCTGCGCGACATCGAGCGTGGCTTCAAACGCCCGGTCTGACGGATGTATGTTTGCCGATAAGCCACAAGGCGCAGAAACGGTATGGGCATAATGGACGAGAATTAATAACGCGCGCAGATGTCGACACTTCCCCGACAGGAGGAAAGGCGCACGTATGTATATACCTGAAAACGTGAAGCAGGTAGCCGCAGAAGGTATGCAGCAGCACACAATCTTGTTCTTGCACTAAGAAATGTTTTGGCAGATAATCTGGCTCAAAGAAGTCATAGAGTTCTGCGATCCCGAAGAAAACTCCGTCGGATGAAACAAACAGGAGGTGTCGACATGAAATCGCGCAATACCGCCCGATGCATCGTTTCTACGACATGTACCGCGCTACTGTTAGTTGCTTATTCGCCTGCCACTTTCACGGCGTCCAAAAGTAAAGTTGGTTTGTCTGAAAGGAAGTATCTTTCGACGGTAGAGCAGGCAAAAAACGCGACACGGATACTCCAAGAACAGGAAGCGAGAATCCAGCAACACCAGGATTTCAACCGATCTCGTGAGTTATTGACTCGGGAGCGTGTACCTTTCGATGCTGATGATCTGCTTGAACCAAATTGGCGCGAGGTATTAGCTTCGAAACTTGCGAAGATGCCTCAGATGCAGACGAATCGAGTTGTAGACACTGACCGACTGGAAGGCGCTTATATCGCAGATACATTATACCTTCCTGAGAAAATGAAGGTCGACGGTGATCTCGTAATTCTGACGCGACGCTTGGTCTACGGCGGAGACGATGTTGAGATCATCGCGCTTGGTCATACTGTTTCAGTCTTTATCGTGGAGTCGCAGGAGAACACCCAGCGATATCGTGGGCCGAAAGCTTTAAGTAAGCAGAGATTAGCTCCTAGCGTAACGATTCGTACTGGTGCCCTACCGCCCGCAACTATCCGGGGATCTGTTAATGAACTTAAAGATTCGAAGTCTTCTGCCGTATGGCAAGGTGGAAAGCTAGATTTGATCAATGCATCCTGGACCAGAACTAAAACTCCAAGTCTAGTTAAGACCGCAGTCGTGCAGCAGGGACAAAACAGAGATGGTATGCGTGGCGCAGATGGTCAATTTGGACTGCCTGGGAGTAACGGGGAATCAGGCAGCGACGGTGGTAACGGGGCGAACGGGACCTGTCCAGCCTCACCAACGGGCGAAGACGGTATGGGTGGGGGTTTCGGCGGAGATGGCGGGTTTGGCGGCGATGGTCTCCCGGGTCAAAGCGGTGGGAATGCGCAGCCCATTATGTATACAATTCCGGGTTCAGCCAGCGGCGTTTTCAATTTTTCGGCAAGGGGTGGTGACGGAGGGAACGGTGGCAGCGGTGGCACCGGAGGAGTTGGTGGAAGAGGGGGCAATGGTGGTCGGGGTGGAAACGGCGCTTCCTGCAACTGTATTTCCGGTGGGCCCGGCAGTGGTGGTAATGGTGGCAGCGCCGGTGACGGTGGTAGGGGTGGCAGAGGTGGTGATGGCGGTAATGGCGGGAACGGGGGAAACGGTGCGAGCATAAATGTGACTAACAACTCGTGCAACGTCACTGTTAACACGGACGCTTCGGGTGGAATGGGAGGTCAAGTCGGTCAGGGAGGGTTTGGAGGTGGTACAGGTTCTGCGGGCAGCCCTGGGGCAGGGGGGTTGGCAGGCACGACAAGCTGCCCAGGCGTTGTTGTAAACGCAGGTGTGACTGGCGGAGGCGGCGCGAACGGTGGCGTTGGAGGGTTTGGTCCAAATGGTACTACTCAGGGGACACAAGGCCAAAGCGGAACCGAGAATGTACAAAACAATTGTGGTGGCTCCGGCTTTTGCCCCCCTCAGCCATGCGATGTCCGGTTTGGTTGTTACTGGGACCCCGCCATCTGCGATTGTGAGTGTAGCCCTGTGCTGATCGACCCGTTGGGCAATGGCTTTAGCCTGACAGGCGCGAGCGGTGGCGTGAACTTTGACCTTAATAGCGATGGCAGCGCCGAACGCATGGCGTGGACAGCCCGCAACTCTGATGATGCATTTCTCGCGCTTGACCGCAATGCCAATGGCCTGATTGACAACGGCACGGAGTTGTTTGGCAACTTCACTCCGCAGCCACCATCAGTGCAACCTAACGGATTCATTGCGCTCGCCGAATTCGACAAGCAAGCAAATGGCGGAAACGGTAATAGCGCAATCGACAGGAGTGATCAAGTTTTCCCCTCTCTTTTCTTGTGGCAAGATACCAATCACAACGGCCTCTCAGAACCGAATGAATTGCACTCGCTGCCTTCACTGGGCGTCTATGCGATTAGGCTTGACTACAGAGAGGCACGGCGCCGTGACCAGTACGGGAACTGGTTCCGGTATCGCGCTAAGGTATTCGACGCACGTGGTGCACATGTGGGTCGGTGGGCATGGGACGCTTATTTGCTCATTGAAGGATAATGTGATTCAGTAAGAATAAGAGACCTGATATCATAACGGCCAGTTCGTCCCTAGTGATTTCTTTGCCGAGTCTTTGTATTGAACTCCGGGAACTTCGCGCCTGCGCCGAGTTTCGATATCTCCGCGCGAGACTGCTCCAACAAGCGCCGTCGGACTGAATTCCGCAACCGCTCGCTCCGACCGTCAGTGAAATGCTCTACTAGCAACATCATTCGGTGCCAGCTCGATTCCAGCTCATCGCCTATCCAGGAAATCTGAGTGATGTCGTAAGGCACCGCTATCACTTCGGCACCCACTCGTGCGAAGACCGCGAGATACCGCGCGGTCGCCAGGTC
>JBASRN010000024.1:0-2253 GCA_049273855.1 Blastocatellia bacterium | reverse complement strand
TAACGTCGGCGTAACCGGGCCGCCGCCGAACACTCAAAGTAACCAGGCGAAATCCGCTTCGGCGGCTCCGGTTCACGCCATTGTTCGGCGCGCATCTGGTTTACAAGAGCTTCCTGAACTCGTCGATCGAGAGGCCGGCATCGCGGACGATCCCAGCCATCGTGTATGAATGAATCGGGTTGTTCCGCGGGACGGTCAGGAAGCGAGTGCCGTCCGTCATCACGACGTGCTTTCGGCCTTGCCGAGCAATTTGAAATCCTGCCTTCTCAAGTGCTCGGATCGCGTCGAGGTGGTTGACTCCCGGAAGCTTCGCCATAGTTAGGCTGAGATCTCGACCTCGCGGACCTCTTGGCCTTGGAGCGATTCGGTCACGGCAGCGAGGTACTCTTGGATTGCATCTTGGATGTTCTCAAGTGCCTGATCGTCTGTGGCTCCTTGAGACCAGCAGCCGGGGAGCCCTGGGCAAGAGACGCTGACTCCCTCTTCAGTACGGTGAAAAACGACCTTGTACTTCATAAGTTGACCTTACCGCGATTCTACCGCATTCCGAGCAGCTACGCGAAGCGCCGAACGCTCAGCTCACCGATGGCGGCCCACCGGGAGCGTTTGGATTGTCAAGTTACGCCGCTGGGCCGCCATTCGGTGCAGCGCCGGGTTCGACGCGTTCGTATGACATGTGTAGTGTCTCTGCAAATGTCCTGACTCTCTCCTCTGGAAACTCGCCAGAGAGCAGCATCGGCTGAGCGAACGCATCATGCCACTCCAGGAGAACCGTTTGATTGAGGTAAACGTGAAAGTGGATTGCGAGCTCCGGGGCAGCACACGAACGGGTCAACTCGGCCAAACGTTGCAGGGTCTCGGGCACCGCCGGAACGTGAAACACTCTCGGCTTCGGCCAGATCGTCCCGTAGGCAACGTGTGCACGCTCTGGGACTTCATGCGCTCGCAAAAAATCCAATAGCTCACCGCTCGGCGATCCGTCCTCAAAGTAGAGGATGCATCCCTCAGGTAGAAGATCTGCCAGTGCCGTGAAAAGCGACGGAAAATCAGTCTCGCCGGAGACCTCCCAAAACGGGTGCTTCGCGTCGAGATGGATGCCGCCCATTTCTTCTCGCGACACGGCACGGAAAATTTTGGCGAGCAGACCCATGGTGTCAGTGCGTCGAACGTAAGCGTCACCGGGCCGCGCGCGACACGAACTCAGTCCAAGTGAGAGGAGCGCATCATAATAAGCTAACTCGCGCGGCTCCGGTGCACGCAGAGTTGGACGCCGGGGTCAGTGCGCCGAAGGGTCGGGAAATTCAAGAATCGAAAAACCGAAGACGCCCGGTGGCAATCCATCGTCGACCGGTTCATTGTTCAGCAACGGCGCACCCGCGACGTAAACATATGGCCCCTCGCGTCCAGTCCAGTTCAGTCCGAAAGGACCAGGCGAGTAACCGGCGATGTTCGCGACCAGAAGCGTCTTCCCAGCGCGGTCAATTGCGCCAACACCAAAATCAACGCATGGGTAGATGTGGTCTGAATCGACGAACACCTTAGAAACCAATTCTTCAACAACATTACCATCAATTGGATGATGGCCAAGCCATTGAAATCGGATGTCACGCGAAAGCTTGCGGCCACATTTCGCTTCTGCGGCCTGGATGACATTCTCAATGGTCCGCGCAGTGAAGGAAGTGAACTCGTCTCGCGTCATGGTAAAAGGCGTCCAACGCTACGATCAGCGGGCGCGCGCCTTGAGACCGAATCCATTTGAAGACTGCTGCGCGCGCTCCGCTGCATCGAGAGTTAGACCATCTGCGGATTCACAGCGTACTCTCCCATCTCGCTAGGTGGAATCGCCCAACTTCCGAGTCGGTTAATCGAGGCGGAACACCTTGTCTTCGAACATGATTGTAACGATGCGTTCGAACTCTTCGAAATCACCCTGGCTGATGCCATATCGAATTCTAAGCGTGGTCCATTCATCGGCCAGCAAGTCGATAGATAGGAACTCGCTGCTCAGCGTGGCCGCTCTTACCTTGACGTGGCCGCAAAGCCTGGTGTCGTCGCTCTCCAAATAGTATGAGTCGTCATCGAGGAATTCAAACTGACGCTGAATCAGGAGGTATCGTCCGTCGATGCTCTCGGGGTCATCGTCATCGTCAAAAGAGACTTGATAGTAATCACCGGCTTCCGATGCGGACGCATGCTCGAATATCTTCTCAATCATCTCATCCTGATTCACGTCTGCATTCCAACGGGTCTAAC
>JBASRN010000017.1:0-2247 GCA_049273855.1 Blastocatellia bacterium | reverse complement strand
TCTGAAATGTCGGTCTCGATTTCTTTGCCATGATGGCTCCTGGCTCTCAGTATTCAATCTCGATAGGTTGCCGCGCGCCAACCGTCTACTCAGTATCTTGATCGTCCGAATCTTCTACTCGGCTGGCGAAGTTGTCGCTGCTGAGATCATCATCGTGGATTTCTTCTTCGTCGCCTCCGAAGACCAGTTGCCCGCCTGGTTTTTCGCGAATAGGGCCTTTTGGTCCGCGCTCGGATTTCGATCCGCCCCTCGAGGGTTTTCGTCTCCCGCGAGGCGCAGCGTCCGGCCCGAAGTTCTTGCCGCCGCCGCCCGCGCCGCTGGGTGGCGCCGGGCTCCCCGGAGAAAACGACGGGCGAGGCGTGTAGCTTTGAGAGCCGCCGGCCGGGCGGTCCTCCTTGGCTCGCGCTTCGTTAACCGCAAGCGGCCTGCCTTTGAACATCTGACTGTCGAATCGCCGAATTGCTTCCAGTGCGTGCGATCGCTCGCCGTATTCAATGAAGGCAAATCCGCGAGGCTTTCCAGTCTCGCGGTCGAGCGGCAGATAGATGTAGGACAGCGGCGCGACAGCGGAGAAGTGCTCGCGCAGATCGGCCTCCGTCGCGTCATAGGGGAGGTTGCCAATAAAAAGGCGAACAGCCATTAGAATGCCCCTCTCGTTTGAATGTGCGATTTTGGATTTTGGATTGAGGCGAGCGAGCCCGCCTGTTCCAAATTCCAAATCTCTCGCTTATCGTGACGCGCGGCGCGGTCTAAACGAACGCGAGGCCTGACCACGCAGCCGGCCGATTTCGGTTGCAAGACTCACTTGTTGATCGCTCCTGCCGTCCGAGAAGCCGCTCAACTTCGATCGCTTGATCTTCAGACCGGTCGATCTTTCGATCAGGTCAAGCGCGGATTCTTCCTCTGGGCTGACCAGGGTTAGCGCCGCGCCTTCCCGGCCCGCTCGCGCGGTGCGACCTACGCGATGCAGATAGCCTTCAGGTGTCGAAGGCACATCGTAGTTGATCACGTGAGAGATATCGTCGACGTCGATTCCGCGAGCCGCCACGTCGGTCGCGACAAGCACGCGAACCTGACCCGACTTGAAGCTCGCCAGCGCTCGGTTGCGCTGTGACTGATTGCGATCCGAGTGGATCGTTTCGACCTTGTGCCGGTTCGCGGTCAGAACCCGAGCCACTCGATCAGCGCCGCGCTTCGTTTCGGTAAATACTAAAAACGAACCTTCTGCATCGTCTTCCAGCAACCGGAGCAGCAACGGAACCTTTGCGTGCGAGAGCACCGAGTAGGCGCTTTGAGTCAGAGTCGCAACCGTGGCTGCTGGCCGCGCCGCTTCGACGCGAATCGGGCTAGTCGTCATCTCGCGCGCGAGCTGCTCGACGGCGCGCGACAGCGTCGCCGAGAGCAACATCGTCTGACGCTTGCGAGGAAGATAGTTCATGATTCGCCTGACTTGCGGGAGAAACCCCATGTCAAGCATTCGATCCGCTTCGTCCAGGACGAAGACCTCGATCGAGTCAAACGGAACCACCCTGCGCAGGATGAAGTCGTTGAGCCTTCCGGGAGTCGCAATGATAATGTCCGCCCCACGCGAAAGCTGGTTCAACTGTTTGCTCACACTTTCACCGCCGACAAGCGCCACCGCTCTAAGTTTGCAAACGGCGCTGTAGCTTTTTGCGTTCGCTTCGATCTGAAGTGCGAGCTCGCGAGTCGGCGCAAGCACCAGCGCGCGAGGCTTGGTCCCCTTCGCGGGCCTTTGCAGCCGCTCGATGATCGGCAATAGAAACGCCGCGGTCTTGCCCGATCCCGTTTCGGCCGAGGCCAACACGTCCCGGCCTGCGAGACCGTGGGGAAGGGCTTTGGTTTGAATCTCCGTCGGAACGGTGATCCCTAGTTTTTCGAGCACGCGCACGAGTGGCGCGCTCAGTCCGAGTTCTTCAAAACTGTTTGAGTTCATCAATCTTTCTTTCGGTACACTTGCTTTGGTGAAAGGTAAAAACTGTCCGAGTGCTGTCGTGGCGACGGGAATGGTTTGAGGTGAGGCCGTTTGTAGTGTACCTGTGATGTCTCAGCAGTAGGCTCCGTGCAATCCATTCAGCGCGTGTTCGGCTGTTTGCTTCTATGGTTAATCCCGCAGCCACGGCGAGGTGAGTCGCCGTGGCCGCCTTCCCACAAGGTTCGTTAGTACCGGCTGCCGCCGTAGCCGCCACGGCCTCCGCCGCCGCCGCCACTGCGACCTCGGCCTCCGCC
>JBASRN010000003.1:0-13905 GCA_049273855.1 Blastocatellia bacterium | reverse complement strand
TGATTCTCTTCCCGCCGGATGACACAGCTTCGAACCTCGATCGCGGAAACCGGAGCGCGGCGAACTTCCCGCAGTTCGGGCACGGCAGCATCAAACTAACGGTGCTTTTCAACAATCCGCTTGACGTCGAATGAACGGGCTCCGATCAACCCAATTGGGCCGGGGACCATCTCGCAAATGGGCGTAAGAGCCAACCTGCACCCCTTGGAAGGGCGCAAGCCATTAGCCGTCAGTGGGTGAGCGAAGCGACACCATTCTCGATGCCTACTGCAAACCTCAAGGCATGGGTATCGGTCTTATGACGAGCCAGAGGGGATCGCCGCGTCTCCGATTGAGACAGACAGACTTGGAGGTCAAGCATAGGACTTGAGCGACAATGCTCAACTTGTGCCGTGTTTCCATAACGAAAAGACAAGTCCACCAAACCAAGACTGAAGCACCGCGCGCGTCATAGTCGCAAGGCGTGCAAACTCGTTGTTTATTGGAGTCAGTTGGCGACGTACGGCCAAGCTTGAATTGAGCGCACGCGGCCTGTGATCAGTTCGATGGTGGGTGGTTTGGGCGACTCTCTCGGTTCGGGTTTCTTGGCTGTTTTCGTTGACTCGCAAAAGAGTTTGGTCCCAAGCTCACTGACAACGAGAGATGGAGTGTCCGTAAGTTATTGATTTGGTGGCCCCTGGAGGATTCGAACCTCCAACCAAAGGATTATGAGTCCTCTGCTCTGCCGTTGAGCTAAGGGGCCTTCTGGTTTCTCAAGTTGATGCACTACAATCCGCGTGTGGCTCTACATGTCTGCCGACGCGGCCGCATTCGCAACGGTGAATCTTAGTTGCGCGAATTTCTTAGTGTCAAGCTGTGTGCCTGAGTTTATTCGTCCAGCGTTGAATCGTGGAGATCACTCGTGAACAAAAACAAACACTTCACCGTCACTACAATTCTTCTACTGTCGCTTCTGACCTCTGCCGCTCTCCAGCCACAGTCGAAACCGGATCCAATCGAACAATCGGCTGGCGAAATAGACCACGGATGACACGGATTGAACGGATTAACACGGATCAGATCTGTGTCGATCCGTCTAATCCGTCCGGGTCTAGTCCGCTTCAAACCGTGAACACTTCCACCCGTGGAGTGACCGCCGACTTGGGCATGAGCGCCGGCCAGTAAGCTACTATCTCCTCAACTTTGGGGCGGCCGCTTCCCAAGCCGCACACCGTCGGCGGACCGTTCAAACCGAGCGGCGCAAGCTCCTTCACAAACCGTTCTATCGCAGCTTTGTTCTCTGAACGCACACCGACGCGGAGCAGGACTTCGGGGAGATCGGGTGAGGGAGCGCCCGCCGGTTCGCCGTGCAACGCGCCCGCGCCCACGAACTCCGAGCGCATCTCGTCGAATGTCAACCCCAGCCGGTCAAGCCGCCGCCGCAAAATCGCATCAGCAGCCCTGGCTTTGTCGTAGGCTTCGGGCCACGAGTAGATCAGCGAGCCGACCGCCTTGAAGCCGGCCGAGTAGCTTATCGAGACCTTGTGGGAGTCCGTCGCGGGCCCTCCCTTGATGCCCGACACGCGCACTACATCCGTCCCAGCTTGCTCGAGCCGAACTGTCGTAAAGTCGGCGATACAGTCTGGAGTGATGTACCGCTCAGGCTCTCCCATTTCGTACATCAACTGTTCTTTGATTCCCGCAACCGTGATTCGTCCGCCGGTGCCCGCGTGCTTGGTGACTGAAAACGCGCCGTCCTCGCGAGCTTCAACAATCGGGTACCCGATGTCCCAAAGCTCCGGGATCGACTTCCATTCGACCTGGCAGTTGCCTCCGGTGCATTGTGCTCCGCATTCAATGATGTGACCCGCGATCGTCCCGGAAGCAAGGCGGTCCCAATCGTCGGCGGGCCATCCAAACTCGTGAATCATCGGGCCGAGCGTCAGACCGGTGTCGGTGCAGCGCCCGGTGATAATGATCTGAGCGCCTTGTTTGAGCGCATCGGCAATCGGCGCCGCGCCAAAGTAGACATTCGCGCTTTGTACGCGATCTCGAATGGACAGTAGCGGCTGGCCGTCTTCCATGTTCTCCAGCGCGATCCCGCGAGCAATCAGATCATCGACGCTCGCCATAATGTCATCGCCGGCGACGATTCCTATTTTAACTTTGCCCGCGAGGCCGAGATTGCGAGCGACCTCGGCTACGGCAGTGCTGCAGGCTTTTGGGTTCACCCCGCCCGCGTTGGCGACGACCTTGATGTTCTTATCGACGCACGCAGGGAGGATGCGAGCCATCACGCCGATGAAATCGTGCGCGTAGCCGAAACGCGGGTCGCGCGCCCGCTGCTTTTGCATGATGGACATCGTGATCTCGGCGAGATAGTCGAGCGTCAGGTAGTCGATCGGCCCGCGCTCGACGAGTTGAACGGGCGCTTCGAGCGAGTCACCCCAGAAGCCTTGGCCGTTTGCGATTCGGATTATCTTCATTGTGAGTCTTGTACGGGCGTCCCTCCGCGGGCGCCCCTCTTCCGCGGGCGAAGCGTGGCTCACTGAGGGGCGCCCGCGGAGGGACGCCCGTACAGGTTAAGCCGTCCTCTGCTTCGAGACTTCCTCCAGGCCGAGATCTTTAATGAGCTGTTCTCTCAATTCGAACTTCTTCACCTTACCGCTGGCGGTCAACGGCAACGAGGTCACGAACCGGATGTATTTCGGGACTTTGTGTCTGCTGATTCCATCGCGGCAGTATTCGGTTATTTCAGCTTCGTTAGCGATCGAGTCCGCCCTCAATCGGAGCACCGCCGCGACCTCTTCGCCCATGAAGCCGTCCGGCACGCCGACAACCTGAGCTTCAGCGATCTTCGGATGCCGCATCAAGAACGCCTCGATCTCCGCCGGATAGATGTTCTCGCCGCCGCGAATGATCATGTCTTTCACGCGGCCGACAATGTTGACGTACCCGGCGGCATTCATCGTCGCTAAATCACCGGTGTGTAGCCAGCCCTCTGAGTCGATGGTCTCGGCAGTCCTTTCCGGCATGTTGTAGTAGCCCTTCATCACCAGGAAACCCCGCGCCATCAACTCACCTGATTCACCAAACCCGACAGGCTCGCCGGTCACCGGGTCCGCAATCTTTATGTCCATGTACGGATGAGGAATGCCGACCGTTGAGGACTTCAACTTAAAGCTGTCCGTCTGAATCGTCTCGGTCACAGTGCCTGTCGACTCCGTAAGCCCGAAGACGATCGTGCAGTTTGCGCCCATCCTGGCTTTCACTTCTTCCATTAACACAACTGGCACGGGCGTCGCGCCGGTTATTATTTCACGCAGCGATGACAGGTCGAACTCTCCCGCGAGGAAGCGAGCGTTATTAAGCATCGCGACCAGCATGGTGGGCACATTGAACGACAAGGTCGCCTTCTCCGCGTGAAGCAGCTCGAGCTCCTTCTCGGGATCGAACCAGATCAACGGAATCAGCGTGCACCCAAGATAGACCGAAAACAGGATCGCGCCCAGCGAACCGGCAATGTGAAAGAACGGCATCGCAGTCACGTAGCGCTCATCCTCCAGAAGATCGCCGATCGAGCACGATACGTGAGCCTGGTTTAAGACGCCGTGATGAGTGAGCATCACGCCCTTTGGGAAACCCGTAGTGCCGCTTGTGTACTGCATCTGAATCACGTCGTGAGGGTCGAGGCTCGACTGCCGCCCGGCGAGCGATGCATCGGGAATGCTTTCGCCGAGCGGCGCGACTTGCGAGTAGAGCATCATCCCAGGTTGAGCGTTGTTCCCGATTAATATCACCCGCTTCAATTTCGGCAACGCGGCGCACCGGCGGCTTTCGGTGATCGGATCGGCAGGATTCTTCACCTCAGGCGCGATGCGATAGATCGAATCAACGTAGGAGTTGCCACGGAACTCTTCGATCATGAACAACGTCGTGATGTCACCCTGCCGAAGCACGTACTCGATCTCGGACACGCGGCAGTTGGTGTTGACTGTGACGAGCACGGCGCCGATCTTTGCAAGCGCGATCTCGAGCATCACCCACTCGGGCACGTTAGTCGCCCACACAGCGACGTGTTCGCCCTTCTGGATGCCAAGCGCGAGTAAGCCTTTCGCTAGCCGATTCACTTCCTCGTTGTATTGCCGATAAGTCAGGCGGAGATCGAGGCCGATTTCGGGGTAGCTGTAGACGAGCGCTTCCTTGTCGGGGATGGCCGCGCATTGACGATCGAAGAGCTCGCCGATGGTCACGCTGATCAGTTCGACGCCGCGGCTTTCAGCTTCCCAGATGGCGCGATCACTCGTTATTCCCATACTCTCTCCGGGCTGTCCTATCCGTCGCGCAGATTTGCGGCCTCGAGCAACCAGACACTACGTATTCATAGGGGTACGCGCTAAGTGTGGGCACTAAGCCACTTCACTCTAACCGCCTGTGAATCCGATTTCAAATTCACAGCTTCTTCCGATGCCACGCCTCGAACTTATTCATTGTCCCCTCCGCCAGCGCCTTCGGAGCATCAACGGGCAGGCCAAGCTCGCGCGCTACCCTATGGGCCAACTCGACATGCGTCCATGGATACAACTGATACTTCAGAATCATGGCGTAGCCGCCTCGGTTGATGAGCTCATGGATCCAGATTTTAGGAAGCATGCGCACTGCGAACACTGGTGCGATGTCTAGAGCCTCACACAGCCGAATTTTTGTCTCAAACTCTTTCCGATCAATGTATGACAGCGTATTCTTAACTTCCACCCCATACGCTTTTCCGTCCCGCTCGAAAATGAAATCTAGGTTATGTTCCGACTCGGTCCACTGTCGATCACGAAACCGGCGAGTGTTGTGGTCACGCATAACGAACTGCTTTCTTGCAAAACCCGCTAGAATCATTTGTTCGCCGTGCAATCCCATCGCCGCACAAATATTAGGGCTCCCATACTCATCAACAAGCTCTACAACTCGTTTTGCCTCACGCTTGTAGTAACGGTTCTTTCTATGCCAGACCAGTTTGATCTCGCTACCTATCGCCATCGTCCGCCTTTGCGTGTGTATGATGCCCGCATCTACCAAATCCGCGATGGCGCGGTGGGTAATCCAATGAAAAAACCTGTCTTCATTCCTTACAGCGAGTTGGTTTCCGAAGAAGACGCCATTAGGGTTCGCCTGGAAGAACTCCTCGAGTGTGTTACGCGCTGAGACCTCGTATTCATCCGGCTCGCCTTCGAGTGCGGGCTCGTCGTAATCAAAGTCGTCCCAATCGACCATCTCAAGTTCTTCCCGGTCATTCTCAGAAGAACAGCGTATTCCGCATCCTCCAGCTAAACATGGGCATTCAACTGCCCGTTTTCTTGACAACCAAAAAGCCGTTCATTACTGTCTCAAAGCCTCGCTAGGCTATCAATTCTCTTCGAACAGCGCAACGCGGGCGGAAAACCATGCAAGCGATCAAATCGGTCGTCGATTCGCGAGACGAAACCTACCGCGCCAATTACGCCGCCAATTCTTCAGCCGTTGAAAGACTGAAAGCTGAACTGGCACGCTCGACCAAGGGCGGCGGCGAGCAGTACGTCAAACGACACCTCGCGCGAGGACGGCTGTTGCCTCGCGAACGCATAGAGATGCTGCTTGATGAGGGCTCATACTTTCTCGAGATCGCGCCGCTCGCCGGCGTAGGAATGGACAACGAGTTCGTCGGGGCGGGCGTGGTAGGCGGCGTCGGGCTGGTCTCGGGACGTGAGTGCTTGATCATCGCTAACGAAGCGACCGTCAAAGGGGGCGCGGTGAGCGAGATAGGCCAGATCAAGAACCGACGACTCTCGGACGTTGGCACAGACAACCACCTGCCGAGCATCAGCCTCGTTGAGTCCGCGGGCGCTGATCTCCCGGTCCAAGCAAAGATCTTTGTGCCGGGAGGCCGCGGCTTTCGCGAGATCACGCGACGGTCGAAGCTGCGCATTCCGAGCATCTCGGTTGTGTTTGGCAACTCGACTGCTGGCGGCGCGTACCTGCCCGGAATGTCCGACTACGTGATAATGGTCAAGAACCAGGCCCAGGTGTTTCTGGGCGGTCCGCCGCTGGTCAAGATGGCTACGGGCGAGGTCGTCGACGAAGAGTCGCTCGGCGGAGCCGAGATGCACTCGCGGATATCGGGACTTTCGGATTACCTGGCCGAGGATGAACTGGACGGACTGCGACTCGCTCGAGACATCGTGAGTCATTACTCGGACGCGCCTCCCAAGCCGAAGCAGCGAGCCGTTGAAGAGCCGCTCTATCCCGCGGACGAGTTGTTAGGCATCGCTTCGGCGGATGTGCGAGTGCCTTTCGAAGTTCGCGAGGTCATCGCCCGGATAGTCGACGGGTCACGGTTTGACGAGTTCAAGTCGAAGTACGGGACAACGCTTGTCACGGGGTTCGCATACATTCACGGCTACTCGGTCGGCATCCTGGCCAACAACGGCGTGCTGATGTCCGAGTCAGCCGGGAAGGGGGCGCAGTTTATTCACCTGTGCAACCAACAAAACATCCCGCTCGTGTTCTTGCAGAACATCACCGGCTTCATGGTGGGGCGCACTTACGAAGAGCAGGGGATCATCCGCAACGGCGCCAAACTGATCAACGCCGTTTCGAATTCGACGGTGCCGGCGATCACGATCATGACCGGGAGTTCATATGGCGCTGGCAACTACGCTATGTGCGGGCGGGCTTACGAGCCGCGCTTTTTGTTTACATGGCCGAATCATCGGATTGCGGTGATGGGACCGCAACAGCTCTCGGGAGTGATGGACATAATCAAGCGCGAAGCCCTCACCAAGCAGGGTCTGCCAATTGACGAAGCGAAGCTCACTGCCTCGAGACTGGCTCTGGAAGCCCAGATCGAGGCCGAGTCGGACCCTTACTTCGCGACGGCCAGGCTGTGGGACGACGGGATCATCGACCCTCGAGACACGAGGACGGTGCTGGCGATTTCGCTATCGGCGGCGTACAACCGGCCGGTCGAAGGAACGATGGAGTGGGGAGTGTTCAGGCACTGAGAGGAAATAGATCACGGATCAAACGGATCGTACGGATTCACGCTGATCTGATCCGTGCGAATCCGTCTGATCCGTGGTCTATTCTCTTTGCGAATCGACACGCATGAAACCCTTCAAGAGAATCCTGGTCGCCAATCGCGGGGAGATCGCGCTGCGCGTGATGCGGACTTGTCGAGCGATGGGCATCTCAACGGTCGCGGTCTACTCGGAGGCTGATGCGCGAGCGCCGCACGTGCGGTTCGCCGATGAAGCCGTTCACATCGGGCCCGCTCCAAGCAAGGACTCCTACCTAAACATAGAAAAGATCATCACAGCCGCGCGTCGAACTGACGCCGAGGCGATTCATCCGGGATACGGATTTCTTTCCGAGAACGCCGACTTTGCCGTAGCCTGCCAAGCTGCGGGCATCACGTTCATTGGGCCGACGCCTGACGCGATTCGCAAGATGGGTTTGAAGAGCAGGGCGCGAAGGCTCATGGCGGGAGCCGGCGTGCCGGTGGTTCCGGGTTATGACGGAGACGATCAGTCTCTCGAGGTTCTCACCAGGAGTGCAGACGAAATCGGACCGCCGGTTCTGATCAAAGCTTCGGCCGGCGGCGGCGGCAAAGGTATGCGAGTCGTCCGCGATGCACGTGAGCTGGAACATGCGATTGAAGCCGCACGCCGCGAAGCTGAGAAAGCTTTCGGCGACGGAACGTTGCTTCTGGAGAAGTACATCGACCGCGCCCGCCACATTGAAGTTCAGATTCTCGGAGACAACCACGGCAGGTTGATTCATCTCTTCGAGCGCGAGTGTTCAGTTCAACGACGTCACCAGAAGATCATCGAAGAGAGTCCTTCTCCCGCAGTGAACCAAGAGCTGCGCGATCGAATTTGCGAAGCGGCGGTCGCGGCTGGCCTCGCGATCGGCTACATCAACGCGGGAACCGTCGAGTTCATCCTTGCTCCGTCGGGCGAGTTCTACTTCATCGAGGTCAACACTCGGCTTCAAGTCGAACACCCTGTCACCGAAATGATCACCGGACTCGATCTGGTAAAGCTTCAAATCGAGATTGCCGAAGGGAAGCCCCTCTCGCTCGCGCAAGAGGACATCACGCAAACCGGCCACGCGATCGAAGCGCGGCTCTACGCCGAAGACCCGAACAACGGTTTTCTTCCTGCAACCGGCAGACTTCACACATGGGAGGAGCCGATGTCGCAAGACGGCTTGCGAATCGACTCAGGTGTTGATCGCGGAACGGAGGCCGGCATTCACTATGACCCGCTGCTCGCGAAGTTGATTGCGCACGCAACGGACCGGGAGGCTGCGCGTCGCAAGCTGGTTTGCGCGTTGGCGAATCTTGTCGCACTGGGTGTGCGCACAAATCGCGAGTTCCTGATCCGGACGCTTGAACACGAGGAGTTCGCACGCGGCAGTTATCACACCGGGTTTGTCGATGAGCATCTCGATCAACTGGTTACGCAGAAGGACCGGGCTGAGGACCGGATCGCGGCAAGCGTTGTCGCGTTGTACATCAGGAAGCGACAACAGGCCGAAGCCGCGATCCTTCCACACCTGCCGCCGAACTATAGGAACAATCCGTTTCGCGACCCGTCGATCAAGCTGTGTGTCGGTGACGACGGGTTCGAGATCCGCTTGCAAAGAGCCTCAGAGCGTGACCGTCCGGCCCACCTGCTCGTGATTGAGAACGAGGATGACGCCTTCATAATGTCGCACAAGGATTGGCAAGCCAATGCACAGGTTGTATCATTCGAGCCCGGAAGCATTTGCGTGACGCTCGATGGCGTGCAACGGTTGTTCCGCATCGCTGAGGCAGGCGATCAGTTCTTTGTGCAGTCTCACTTGTCGTTACGCGTTGTCACGCGCGCAACGAGGTATCCACGCGCGCTTTCGGCTTCCGAGCACGAAAGCGCTTACGCGCCGATGCCGGGACAGGTGTTGAAAGTCCTGGTCACGGAAGGCCAGCAAGTTTTGGCAGGCGACCCGCTGGTCATTCTCGAAGCGATGAAGATGGAGCAGACGCTTCGTGCCTCAACCGAAGGCGTTGTAGAAGAGGTGCTGGTGAAGCAGGGAGACGTAGTAGCGCCCGGCGACACGCTTGTAAAGATTTCCCGGTGATTTAGTGCGTGATGCGTGAAGAGTGATTAAGTGATTCGTCAAGGATATTGACTTAAGGCTGAAAGACTGCCTTCTTGCCACCAAGACACCAGGGCACGAAGCAGCACGAAGAGTTTAAGTCCCTGCGTTCGTTGACTTGGTGCGGCTTCGTGCCTTCGAGTCTTTGTGGCGCAACCGGTTTTTCCAGCATACTGCTAGTCACGCATCACGAGTCACTCATAACTTGAGACTGACGTTTCATACTTAAGGAGCCAATATGTCAAGCATGACCGAAGCGGCGCCCGCGGTGGCAACCACCTATCCGTACTTCACCGAAGAACACGACATGCTTCGCGAAACGGTGAAGCAGTTCGTCCAGGCTGAGATCGCTCCGCACGCCGAAGAGTGGGACGAGGCCGGCATCTTCCCGAGGGAGCTTTTTAAGAAGGCTGCAAACCTCGGATTGTTCGGGATAAGGCTTGATCCACAGTACGGCGGCAGCGGTCTGGATTGGTGGTACACGGCGGCCTATCTCGAAGGGTTCTCCTGGGCGAACAACGGCGGCGTGGCGATGGCGATGTTTGTTCAGTCGGACATCACGCTACCGGTGCTTGACGAGTTGGGAACCGACGAACAGAAGGAAGAGTTCCTGCGGCCGGCGATCGCAGGCGACCGAATAGCCGCGCTTGGCATCAGCGAGCCGGGCGGCGGGTCCGACGTCGCGGCACTTACCACCCGCGCGCGAGCCGAAGCCGATGAGCTGGTCATCTCAGGTCAGAAGCTTTGGATCACAAACGGCACTCGCGCGGACTTCATGATTCTCGCCGTGCGCACCGGAGAAGCGGGCTACAAGGGCGTTTCGATGGTTCTGTTCCCGACCGACGTGAAAGGCTTTGCCGTCGGGAAGAAGCTCAAAAAGGTTGGGAATCTCTCTTCGGACACGGCGGAGCTGTTCTTCGACAACTGTCGCATCCCGAAGCGCTACGTTCTGGGCGAGATGGGCCGGGGCTTTTACTACACGATGCACAACTTCCAGGGCGAGCGGCTGGCTTCCGCGATAGCAAACGTATCGATGATGGAGCGCGCGATCGAGTACGCGGTAGCTTACGGCAAGGAGCGAACCGCTTTTGGAAAACCGATCGGCGACTTTCAGGTATGGAAGCACCGCTTCGCGGAGCACCGGTCAAGCGTCGAAGCCGGTAAGTGGCTGTCGTATCGCGCGCTGGATTTGATAAACCGGGGCGAACGAGCCGTCCGAGAGATCACGATGGCCAAGCTGTTTACAAGCGAGCTTTCGCAGAAGGTCACTTACGACTGCATGCAGATCTTCGGAGGCTTTGGGTACACAACCGAGTACCCGATCAGCCGGTTCTGGCGGGACGCGCGTTTGAACACAATCGGCGCCGGCGCTTCGGAGATTATGAAGGAGATCCTCGCGAAGGAAGAGAGGTTGTAGTCTGGTTCCTACAGACAAGGCAGCCGGGAGAGATACTCAACGTCAACCGGTGCTTCCACCACTTTGCGGCCGATCTGCAGTCGTGTGCCGAGTCATGATGCGGTATCGATGGTACCGCCTTGGTGGCTGCTTACTAGAATTCGCCGGCCTCGAGCGGCTCTTCTTCAGCCGATACATCTATACGGTCTGGCGCAAGCCAGTCACTGTCGGGTCTGCACACCAGTCGAGCACTCTTGTAGGCCCAATCCAACTTCAAGATCGTGTTGCCTATGTAGCCAGTTTCAGTACGTTGGACCGCTAGAGCGGCATCCACGGTTGAATCATCGACCATGCACAACGGCAACAGAAACTCAAGTCTCTTGAATGACGGAAAGTAATGTGGGATCGCGGTCTTGAAGTTCCAGCGAGCTCGTTTTCGTGCGAGTTCGATTGCTCGGTCCAAATGCATTTTCAGAGTCGCTTCCGCCCGCGTTGACTCCATACCTTCAACAGTCTTGAGAAGAGCCGTGGGAATACGGTCCCTGTTCTCATTAAGTATGTGGTGGTAGTCAGGATGCAATGGAGCGTCGGGATCGTACAATAACTCGCTAGTAGCGCTGAAATAACGAGCCGGAGCGGGAAGCGGATTGAAAAAGCGGGAGAGGAGCTTCCCACTGCGCTCGCCTGGTGTGCAGAAGGCCATGAATCTCCATCGCTGCTCCCGGCCAGGACCATTCTTCTCGAAGAGCGCGAAGATCGACTCATACCGCTTATCCACAAGGCCAGTGTTAAATGCAGCTAGGGGTCCGTGGTCCACGAGATCGCTTCTTTCCCGTATTTTCCGATCAGGTAGCGCTTTCCCCCTATCCTCGTCTACCAGCCTCGCAAAAGTAAACTGTAGGTAGTTATAGAGTATCTCGAACGGCTTCTTGCTTGGAGAGGTTCGATAGTTCCAGTTCTCGTCCAATGTAAGCTTCTTCAGCTCTGATATGAAGTTAGCTTCGTCCCCAAGGTATGCAAACCGCTGAAGAGGATACCGCCAGTCTAAGCGCACATCCACAGCTCGTGTCGTCCCATCGAACAGAGTTATTGGGACGTAGGTAGCTGCGTACCAAGGCCTCGGGCGGGTTTCACGTCCTCCAAGGCGTGATTGATAGATATCCTGTGCGAAGAATTCTAGTCGTTCCCCACCGTCGTGGGGAGCGATCATCCCTTGCCCGCTCCACGTTCCAGGTTCCACTCGCCAGTCCACGATATCCCCGCTGGCTATTTCCGCCAGCCGCTGAACCTCGAGAGCAACATCCTTTCCTTTGTCTTTCGCGATAATAAAAGAAACCTCTTCTCCTTCATAAAGGCGGGAACACTCTAGATTCCTGACGTGGAAGAAGAGATCTGGCTGACCGGAGCGCGATATGAAACCGTACCCCCTTCTGATCTTCATACCACTTAAGTTTACCTTCCTCTCGCTTGGCACTTCCGTGCACCAATTGCCCTGACGTCAGACTCTCCTCATCGTCGAGTGCCATTACTATACTACCTCCTCTTCTTTAGTGGACTACACTAGCGATGTTTAGATCGGTATGGACCGAATCCTCCTATCCTATTGGTTTTGTACCTTATCGCAGGCAAATGAACCTCCTGCCGACCACGCTCCGCGCAGTGAAGACTGGGGTCTAGCCAAAGAGACTTTCAGACGTGGCATCAGGCGTGGCATTTAGATCTTCCCGCTGCGACCGGCAAACTCTGACTCAGCTTTAGGGTCTCAACGTGGGACAGTACGTCAAATGTTGGCCAACCGTCAATATCCAGACTCTGAGTGCCTAGTGAAGAATCATCGTTTCTTTCTAAGGACTTCGTTCGCAAGCTAACCGGGATGTTGAGTTACGTGGGAGTGTTCGAGTCATTAACGCCGCGTCACGCGGGCTATTCAGAGATTCGATCCAATACCGTTGTTATCACTGGTTGGGAGGACGTTCAGGGAATCAAGGCAGAATGAGTTCACACCGAGGTGTCGTTTCCTGTCGTTTCCTTGACACTTTTTTCAGGCGTGTGTTAATTTTCGGGACTCGAAACTAGCCGTAGATTTCTTGCAATGGAGTGCATGCTTTGCTGCTTACGTTGGTGCTCGCTCTCGCCGAAGGCGGAGAGAATATCATACAGCCCGACCTCTCGCTCGTCCTTGTTCTAGTTCTATTCCTGATCTTCGCCTTCGTTTTAAACAAGATCCTTTTCAAGCCAATCTCCAGGGTCCTTGACGAGCGTCACAACCTGACTGTGGGGGCCGCCGATGAAGCTCGCGCCGTCACCCGCAGCTATCAGATGAGGCTGGCCGATTACGAAGCCCGAATCCGTGAGGCGCGCGCCGAGAGTTACCGCCATGCTGAACTCGAACGCGCGGCCTCGCTTGAACGCCGCCGCCAACTGATCGAACAGGTTAAGCAGCGAGCCACGCAGCAAATCAACGAAGCGAAATCCAATATTCGACGCCAGGCCGAAGAGGCGCGTGCCGCGCTTGAAATCGAGTCTCGCCAGATCGCCGAAGGAATTTCGCGCACGTTGCTGGGGCGCACTCTGGGAGGTGGGGCCGACTGATGCTGCTTGCGCTTATCTCGCCGGCTCTGTTGCTCGCCAGCCAATCCGCCGAAGCCGGAGGGCTTCTTCAAAGCACAACTCTATGGAGGGTGATCAACCTCCTGATATTTGTCGTCATTCTTGTGTACCTGTTGCGAAACAAGATTCGGATCGGTCAGGTGTTCAACGACCGCGCGGCTTCGATTGTAAGAGAACTCGAGCAGGCAAAACGCGAAAAGCAGGAAGCTGAGCAGAAGCTGGCGGAGCTTGAAGCGCGGCTCGGCCGGCTGGATCACGAAATAGCTGAAATCCGCGCTCAGTCGGAACGAGAGAGTAAGGCCGAGGCCGAACGCATAAGCCAGAGTGCGCAAGCCGACGCTGAGAAGATTGGGCAGACCGCGCAGCGTGAAATCGAAGGCGCGATGAGGGCAGCCCGTTCCGAGCTTCGCGAGTTTGTCGCGGAACATTCTGTGAAGCTCGCCGAGGAGATCATTCGGCGCGAGATTCGGCCGGAAGACAACTCTCGAATGTTTACCAAGTTCGTCGATGACCTTCACGAGGTGAACCGATGAGCCTTATCGCCGTAGCTCGGCGATACGCGGCCCCTCTGGCCGACGTCGCGATCGCGCACAACAAGGCCGATGAGCTCGACTCAGAGCTGGGTGTGTTTGCCGAAATGATCAGCACGAACCAAGAGCTTTGCGATCTGTTCGCGAGTCCGGTCATTCCACAACCTTCGAAGCGGGAAGTGCTGGACGCAATTATCAAGCGCGCCCGTCCCGGCGCGCTTA
>JBASRN010000002.1:0-3132 GCA_049273855.1 Blastocatellia bacterium | reverse complement strand
TCCCGCTGTTATCCAGCGTCATCCTCACGCTCAATCGGTCGCTAAGAAACCACCTCGTAGTCCAAGGCGCCGTGCTGCTCGTACGCTGGCGGCTGTGAATCATTCTCGCGCCTGAGTAAGTGTAGTCTAACCGCGCTGAGTTGACTTGATATGTCGGACTCGTCGAGTAAGCAGTCGTCGCGTCGTGTTCGCCAATTACCTGCGCACCTTCCCAGATGTAGTGAGTCCAGCTTGACCCGACTATCTTCCTCACCCTCCGGTTCTGATGGTCGTAGCGATACTCGGCTGTAGCTCCACCATCTACTCTTTTCACTCGATTCTCGGCGTCGTAGGTGTACGCGTGAGCGCCGTCGTTCGTCACATTGCCCGCTGGGTCGTAGGTGTAGTTCACCATTGACCCGCTCGTCACGCTCGTAATTCGATTAGTCGGAACCCCTCCTGACTGCTCTAGTGTGATCGTCTGGATTGGAGCGCTCTCTTTGTCCAACTGCACCTGAGTCCGGTTGCCCCAGCGGTCGTAGACGAAATATCGCGATGCGCTCACTCCGTTGCTCGTCTGCCCTGATTCTGTAAGTCACCCGACCAAGTCATATGCATAGTGAAAGTCATAGCGAGCCTCGGCGTGCAAGAGGGGAAGGACCCGTCGCGTCATCGCGACTTGTCCCAGGTTTGATTCTCGTAAGAACGGCGTGGCTGAAGTTGGCGAGTGGTTCTCGAAAAGCTGATTGCAGGCCTGAGCCTCGGCTTATGCGCTGGCAGGTTCATCTGAACCAACAACTGCCTTCAACCATCGCGAAGGTCACTTTGCGCCATCATTCCAGAAGAACGTGAGGTGTATCTGAGCCCAGCCCGAGCCCCATCACCATGCGCTTTGCTAAGGAAAACTTACTGCTTTGGCGAGTTGGAACTCCAGGTCCCTCCGTTGTCCACGCTCGTTGCCACATCAGTCAATTCGCCGCTCTCAAAGCAAAGCGCAACCAGTGCATGATCGAGAGCTTGCCCGATAAACACACCCCCTTGATTCTCGTTGCAAGTACCGATGGATCGTCGTTCCCAAGTCCTTCCACCATCTATCGTTTCATGCACACGCGCGAGAATCGCAAACCAATGCTTCAGGGTCAGGAACACCAACCGAAGAGGGTGAGTTACGACATTCTCCGGCCCCCGAACCATTATCCAGTGCCGACCTCCGTCGCTGGTAACAACAAAATCCGGGGAATTGCGCATCGTGACGCAACCATTCTGATCGTCAACGAAGAACACGCGTTGGTAATCGCGAATGTATTTCCGCTGTCCGCAGCAATCCGTGAAGTGCCAGGTTTCACCTCCGTCAACAGTCCAAAGGATTATCTGATCGCCTACAATCCAACCGATCTTGTAATTCCTGAAGAACACATCCTGAACGCTCCAGCGCATTCCAAGCTCGAAATATCGGTGGGGCAAGTCCAGTTGCTGCCTGTGCCACGTGATACCACCATCACGAGTAGCTAGAACAACCCCTTCGTGCTGGGGAGCAACGGGATTAGCCAGGAAGTCCCGGCGCCACACTAACCCTACTGCCCAACCATGGAGTGAATCAACAAACCAGAGGTTATTGATAAAGCACTCTTCGTTTTCTAGTCCTACGACCCCAACCAGGTCCCAACTCGCTCCGCCGTCGCGCGTCCGATAGAGCATCTCACGATCGATGAGAAAACCAGTTTGCGCATCGACAAAACTAACTCCCCTAAGAGATTTGCCTACCGCTGTTCCGGGATTCGCGGGTCTGTAGCTAAGTTCCCATGTGCTTCCACGATCTAGTGTTCGCCACAATCCGATCGGGTCTTCCACCAACCAGTGTTGACGCCCGATCAATCGCGGGTTGCCGAACCCTTGAGGACGCTCGGAACGCGAATCGTTCTTTCCTTGCTTTTCGATGAGTGGAAACGCCTCGTTGCTCGCGCTCCTGGTGTTTGAGCCACAACCTGAGGCCAATGATAACAAGAACAGAGCCGCCCCTAAGAGCAGCTGAGCGTCATGGTAGTTCTTACCGTGAACCATCTCTGACACCGCGTTCCCTCAAGACGCTTCCCTATGTTTGAGGAGGACCAAAAATGTGGTTCCAGAAAGTTGTGCTTCCATACCGTCGTATGTTTGTGGAACGACGCCTTCCTGGCTCAAAGACGATCCCTGCGTGATTAAAAAGTGACTGGGTATAATTCAAACACCGCGGCCCCAGTAAGAGTACCAGCCTGGATGCCGAATTGCTTCGCGGCCTTCAGTTGGTCACACGCGACATCGCCCTCGAAGAGAACCGCTCGGCCGTAGCGCCGCAGATTTAGCAACCCCTGCTGATTGACTTTTCGAGTACCTAATTTCGGAGCAAATGCAACGTACCCGTCAAGCTGAGAATATCCAGCATCTGTGTAGGAGCGGGGTTTCCCTGGGGGTTAGAAAGATCAACAAAGTGTGGCCTGCTATTATCAAAGAAGTAAGCGATGTTATAAGTTTGACGATTCACGGCAGTCGCAATTAACGCCTCGATCTCTTTCCTATCGAAGAAACGGAAACCTGACTCGCCTAGGGCCATCTCGGTAAGTGCCTCGAGCTCGGCAGCGGTATATTTTCCTAAGCCCTCGGCGAATTTGAAGTCCTGCTCCTGACAGTCAGGCGGCGGTTGAGGGTCATCAATCGTGGCAACAACGCCCACAAGGATAACTATACAGAATTCAGTCGGCAGGAATCCGTCGACTAGGGCAGTTACTCCAGGAACGGTCAGCGGGGGGTAGCACGGAAACGCAGTTTGACCATTCGAGTCCGTTACATCAATCGGCTCATTAAGACCGTAACTATATCGATTGAGACTTTGAGGCACACTTGCCCTGCCGCTTACTGAGTCTACTTGGTTGAATCTCCCAAGGGATGGTTGACTAAACCGGTTTATCGCATAGTCGAGCGCACTCTCCGCATCCCGCTCGTAACTTGTGAAATGATGCTTCTCCTGCGTTCCGCTCTCACCGAAGTCCTCTCCAAACGGCAAGTGCGCTTGACGACCCAACACACTCCCGCTGTTATCCAGCGTCATCCTCACGCTCAATCGGTCGCTAAGAAACCACCTCGTAGTCCAAGGCGCCGTGCTGCTCGTACGCTGGC
>JBASRN010000347.1:0-8597 GCA_049273855.1 Blastocatellia bacterium | reverse complement strand
GTCGACTTGTGAGCCGAAGCCCGTCGCCATCGGGTACATCGCCTGAGCGATCTGCTCATAGCTCATCGTTCGGCTGCCGCCGTCGGAGATCATTGCTGCCGTCAATGCTGCAACACCTTCTTTCCCTTTCGGGTCCGAGGCTGAACCGACATTGAACAGCAAGCGAAAGCTCACCAGAGGCGACGAGTTGGGCAAGAGCACCGATGTCATGCTTGAAGAGGCCTTTCCGGGACGCGCAGGGCCCACGCCCGACGCGGCTACCGCCAGGATCAACGCGACTGAAATCAGCGCCAGTCGATTACTGACCCGCATTTTGTTTCTCCTTGTGCGCGAGAACGACGGTGGTGCGCTTCGTCTCGACCAAGTACTTCCTGGCCATCTGCTGAATGTCTTGCGGCGTGACCGAAGAGTACAGTTCATAAAGCTTGTTTAGAGTCTCGGGCGTACGCTTCAATGAAATGTACGGAGCCAGGTTGGAGGCGATTGCTTCCGAGTTGTCCAGACTCAGCGCGAAGCTGTACTTCAGGTTCGACTTCACCGCATCGAGTTTCTCCTTCGCGACCGGCGCGCTCTTGTACGAGTCGAACGCCTTGATGATCTCCGACTTCGCGTACTCGATGTCTTTGGGATCTTTGACGCGGGCCACAACAGTCAACAAGTAAGGGTCGCGATGGTCTTCAAAGTCGGCGAAGATCAGGTCAACTTTTTGTTCTTTTATGACCAGCTTCTGGTAAAGCTCGGATGTCTGCGAGAAACCGAGACTGCCGATCAGGTCGAGCGCCGGTTTGTCCTTCCCGGTATCCGAGTAGGCCGGACCCTTGAAGGAGACGGCGATCCAGGGCAGCGTCGGTGTCGGCCAGTCGACCGTGCTTGACAGCGCGGTGGTCTGCTCGGGCTCGACTGGGATTTCGGGCGTGTAGTTGCCGCGTTTCCAGCCGACCCAGTATTTGTTTATCAGTTGCATAACACCGTCGTGTTTGACGTCTCCCGCTACGATGATCGTCACGTACTCGGGCCGGTAGTAGCGTTTGAAAAACTCGAGACTGTAGTCGTACATGTTCGGCATGTTCTCGACATCGCGCAGGAAGCCCATCGTGGTGTGCTTATAGGTGTGGGACTTGAATGCGGTCTCGCGCAGCGCCTCATAAATCTTGCGAACCGGACTCGAAGCATTCTTGTTGTACTCACCCAGCACGGCCCGGGTCTCGGTTTTGAACAGATCGACGGACACCTTCAGATTTTGAAAGCGGTCGGCCTCGAGCATCATTATTTGATCGAGGTCTTCCTTTGAAAATACGGTGTGATAGACAGTGCGGTCGTCGCTTGTGTATGCGTTCGAATCGGCGCCCGCGTTCTTCAGGGCTTCGTTATAAGCCTCCGCCGAGAACTTCTCAGTGCCGCGAAACATCAAGTGCTCGAACAGGTGAGCAAAGCCCGACTTTCCCGGCTCGACTTCGTTGCGCGAGCCGGTGTTAACGGCTATGTAGAGCGCGACGATGTTCGGGTAGTCGGTGGGCACCGTGATGACTCGCAGCCCGTTGGGCAAGTCGTCGGAGAAATACTTGTAGGGGAAGATCTTGTTTTGCGCGTTCGTAGTTAGTGGCATAACGAGACTCAAGAGAAGAAGGGATGCTTTGAATAATCTCATTTCAACTCACCTCGATAGTGGATGATCTGATTATCGTTTGACGGTGCGGGAGTCCGCAAGGCTTGGAGGTGGAAGGGCGGGGTTAACTGCGAGGTGGAACGGCGAGGTGGAACGGTGAGGTGGAACGGTGATCGCGCAAGCCCGCGCAGCGGGCGACAGCGTGTAGCCCAGGGCAAGTCCGCGCAGCCCTGGGAACCCGGCGAACCCGCACTCCGCGAGCCCGCACAGCGGGCGACAGCAACCATGGGCAAGCTCCTACGCCCCTAACACCCTCGATTTCGCGTCACTTGAATTGTATCGCGTCTTAGGTACTGCATCTCTAAGAGTCGCGACTATGCGCTGTCGCCCGCTGCGCGGGCTCGCCGGCGCTACGCGGTACCAGGTCCCAGGGCTGCGCGGACTTGCCCTGGGCTACACGCTGCGCCCCGCTACGCGGGTTTGCGGCGTAAGCTCGATTCTGACGACACAAACCCAAAGTCGGGGTTGTTTTTTCGGCGCCAGACAAACCCGTCCAGCACATAATGCGTGATCTGAGGCAACGCAAGAAGCGGGACCAAAACCAGCTTGAGCGACGCGACATCCCAGGCGCTTCCGAACAACCAGCTTCGGTCTTGCCAGACGCCTCGGTCCCACAACATCTCTTCGATGTAAGCCACCGCCCACAGCATCACCAAAAACGCCGCCGGCCCCGAAGCGAAGACTCGAAATACCCCGCCGTTTGTCTGTTTCAACCTCGCGCGTCCATACCAATAGGTCAAGGCCAGATAAGGCACGCCGTGAATCACTACGTTCGTGACTGTGAATGCGTAGTCGGAGTTGAAGGCGACGATTCCCACGTACCAGCAGACCGCAGTCGTCACGACGACGATGTCCTTGCCCGGATTCCCTTCCCTCTTAACCAACCAGCCGTATGCGGACTTAACAACGTAGGCGGCCATCAGCGCCCAGTAGACCGGCGCGGCTATCGTCGAGACCATCGAGGAAGTGCCCGAAAAGTCATTCGGCAGAAACCACCAGAATTTTCGCGGCAGATGCGAGTGCCAGTAGATCAGCGGATATAGCGTCGCTGAGTAGATTGCCAGCGTGTCGATCAGCTTTCCAGCCGCGCCGCGCTCGCCGGCTTTAGCCCGATACAACGCGACCCAGCCGTATTGCTGGCGCACGAAGTGGAAAACGGCTACGTAGGCGAGCGCACGCCAGAAGACCAGCTCGCCTTGCGAGTAGAGCGCAACGCCGATCGCAAAACCCATCACCGGTACCAGCGAGTAGAGCCACGGTCTTCGTTTGCGCTCCGCTGGATCAAGATAGACGCGAAAGGCCGTAGCCCAAACGTGAGCTACGTCAATGAGGAGCACGGCTGGAACCCAGGCCCAATCGGGCGAATCGTCGTAAAGCACTCCAGCCCGCGCGCCGATCGCCAGCGCGATCATCGAAACTATCGCGCTTCCGAGGAAGACGGTCAGGTCCGTGCGAGCAGAGAAGAGCCACGCGTATCGACGCGGCGACTCGGCGACACGGAGACCGGACGACGTAACAGATTGATTTGTCACGACTGAACTCATCGCACCTTACAAGGTTGGGCCGGAGAAGCAACCACGGATGAACACTGATGAACACAGATACAGTCGGTGCCAGAGCCATTCATTGATCGGTGTTCATCTGTGTTCATCTGTGGTTCGTTTATTCTCACCCTCGTCCCATCTCTTTAAGTATTTCGTCCGCGGCGCGAGACCCATGATAAAAGGCTTCCTCGAACAAGGCCACGCCGCTCAAGTCCGAATGCGCGAAATGAATCCCGCGATAGGGCTCGCGAGCCTTGCGCCGCGCATCGCTCCACACGAATCCCGGCTGCGGCCGGATCATCGCGTGACCCCAGCGCATCACATCGATCCTCTCGACTAACGAGCGAATCTCGCGATGCGGCTTCTCCAAATCAGTGAGGGCGACATCGGCCCAATCCTTCCAATCTGCCGCAAGCAGCTTCGATCGGGCCTGCTTCGGATCAGCGTCGCAAAGCGGATAGTAATACGTAAAGACCGTCGGGCCGCGATCGATCCCGCGCTGGTGAGTCGCTACCACATAGCCCAGCGACGGGCTCTCATAGAGCACGTTGTCCCACGCGAGCGGGAACCCGCGACTCGCCGGCCGGTCTTTCAAGAACAGATTCGCAACCATCCACGCGCCGTACTGAAACTCCCCAACTTGATACGGCACGTTCTCGCGATAAGGGCGAATCAAGTAACGAGTCAGAAAATGCGGCGCTGCAAAGATCACCTGCTCCGCATGAAACCCAACAGCGGTGCTCCCTTCGTGATCAACCGCGATCACATCAACGCCGCTCCGGCCATTATCTTCGACCGGAATTATCTCCGATACGGCAAATCCGAGTCTGATCCTTGCTTTCGCCTTCTCGAACAGATGAGCCACAAGCCGTCCGTTGCCTTCGGGCCAGGTCATAAGCGATCGAGCTTCAGCGCCCGGAGTTGGGATGCGAGATGCAAAGTAAAACATCCCCGCCCACGCGCTTGCCTGGTCGAGCGTCAGGCCATAATCATCCCGGCAACCGTAGTCGATCAGCCATCGCAACCGAGGCGAGGTCAAGCCTCTCCGGTCGAGCCACTCGCTCATCGTGAGCTTGTCTAGCGAGGTCACCTCGGCGTCGTCCGAGCAGGTTGCCACGGGAATCGAAAACGCCCGTCGTCCCCGTCCATCGCGCCATGCGACCCAGCGGTTCACCTCGGCGTTAAAGGCGTCAAGCTGAGCGAGGTCTCCGGCGCTCGCGCCCGCGCGAAGGTAAAGACCTTCGTACCACCGGGCTTGATAGAAGACTCGCTCTTCGGGGTCGCGGCAAAGAAACTGTTCGGCGACAATCGGCTCGCCCTGTTCGTCGCGGCCTTCGAGAATGCCCATCTCGTCCAGCAGCGAGATCAACTCGATGTTCTCTTTCATTGGAGTGGGAAGATAGTGCGCTCCCCACGGATAAGCGATCGTGGGGGACGCACCGCTTCGAGCCGTCCCGCCCGCCGCGCGTTCCAGCTCGATTAACACGAAGTCATCGAAGCCGGCTTTCAACAAGCGATGGGCCGCAGAGAGCCCTGCTACTCCCCCGCCGACGATTACGACTTTCGCGCGTTGCCACTGGTCTTGCGACGGCGTGATGGTGAAGCCATCGCGCAGCCGGTGGCCGATCGAGTCGGACGCGCCTACTATTTCGCCTTCGGGAAAGCGCGCAGGTTCGCGCGAGCGGCATGCCATCAACGCTGCTGGGACGCCCAGAAACGCAGCGAGCACATCGCGTCTTGTAAGACTGTTAGCCACGTTTGTCAGCGTCGAAGTACTCGTAGAGCAGAGAACCGACTGAAGCTAACACCAACCGACGTCGAACCTCAGCGCAATAACAGGTCGGAAGGTGGGCTTGCCCCCGCTGATTGCTGTGTCGACGATTTGTGTAGCTTGACCAGTTCTTCAAACGAACCCAGCAGGGGCAAGTCCATCTTCCCGACCTGTCATTGCTTTGAGTAGCGTCGAAGCCTAAGTCGCTTTTTATACCGTCTCTAAAGATGGTCGAGCGGTGCCTCTCCGGCGGTCAACGTCTCAGTCTCCGTAGAATGCTCACCACTTCCTTGCCGCCAAGTGATGTCGCGGCAACGGTCACGCCGACGAAGGCGAAGCCCGCGTCACCCGCTTCGATAAGTTCCTTTTGCATGGTTGCCGTCTTGCTGGTCGCGAGCAGCTTGTATTCCCATGCGACTTTCTCCGCTTCGCGGTCGCGCTCGAGTATGACTACGACCTCGCGCCCCCCGAACGTTGACGAGAAGACGGTCTGGCCCTGGTACTCGTAGCCGGCATCCCCGGCTTCCTGCATCTCTTTCTCCATGGTGGAGGTCTTGCTTGTCGCCAGCAGCCTGTATTGAAACCGTTCCCGGTGTTCGTTTGCAGGATCTTTGTGCATCACCACTACGACCTCGCTGCCACCGAACGCCGTCTCGCCACCCATTACTCCGCCAAACCGAAAGCCCGCATCTGCCGCCTGGTTCATCTCCTTCTCCATCGTCGAGGTCTTGTTTGTTGCCAGCAAGCGATACTCAACGCGAGCGGCTTTTGTCTGAACGTTACCCAACGTTCGAGTCGCCGGGATCAAAGGGTCGCTGTTTGAGATTAAGACCGACCCGTTCTGGCCAAAGCCGTCGCCCGCCAGAAGGATCACCAGCACAAAAGATCTGATCAACATGGTTTCTCCTGTTCAATCGTACTTCTTCCATTCTGCTTCGTGGTATCGCACAAGCGCCTGGTTGTCCAGTCGATTGATCTCCACCGGCACGGGCTCGATGTCGGCTGGAAGAATGAAGATTGCCGCCATCGTCTTGTCGTCCAGATAGCGCAAACCCGGCGGTGAGACGGTGGGCGACTCGAACAGCGTTGCCCGCGCAAGCGCGAAGCCCCACACCCCCACGAACGAAGGCACCGTCGTCTGATACGGCTTAACCGTAAAGCCGGCGGCTTCCATGGTCCTCACGATGCACCAGTACGATTGGGGCGCGAAGAGCGGAGACGTACATTGCACCGCGACCGCTGCGTCAGGCGTGAGCCGCGACTTTAGCAGCCGATAGAATCGGGTCGTGTACAGCTTGCCAAGAGCGAAGCTGCTCGGGTCAGGGAAATCGACGATAACCGCGTCGAATTGTTCTGCGACGGCTTCGATCCAGATCATCGCGTCCTGATTGACCACGCGGACGCGCGAGTCCGAGAACGAATGATTGTTCAAGTCGCCAAGCGGCGGAAGCGCCTGCGAAAGCTCGGTCATCGCAGGGTCGAGATCGACCACCGTAACGGATTCCACAGACGCGTGCCGCAGGATCTCCCGGACCGCCAGCCCATCACCGCCCCCCAACACCAGCACCCGCCGCGGCGCGCCCGCCAGCATCATCGCCGGGTGCACCAACGCTTCGTGGTATCGGTACTCATCCGAAGAGCTGAACTGGAGACGGCCGTTTAGAAAAAGTTGAAACCCAGCCTTGCCACGAGTAACCACAATTCGCTGATACGGCGTCGTGCGCGAATAGATGATCTCGTCGGCGAACCCATCGTCTTCGACAAACCTGGTTAGCGCAGTCGACTTCACAATACCCACCGTAAGCAACACGATCGCGATCGCCGCGCGAACTCGCAATCCCTGCACTCCCCCCTTTATGAGCGGCCGCATAAACCACGTGGCCCACAAACCGACTCCCGCGTTCAAGAGTCCGAACACAAGCGATGTGCGCACCAAACCGAGCCTTGGAATAAGAAAGAGTGGAAACAACAACGAAGCTACCAGGGCTCCGATATAGTCAAAGGTCAGCACTCGCGAGACGAGGTCTTTGAAATCCAGCTCGTCCTTCAGTATCCGCATCAGCAGCGGAAGCTCCAGACCGACCAGCACACCGATAACGAAGACGACGCCATACAACACCACTTGAAAATAGCTGAGCCGGGCAAAGCTCAAAAACAACAACGGCGCGGACACCCCGCCCAATAGCGCAACAGCCAACTCGACCTCGATGAACTTTCTCGCAAGCCCGCTTTCGATGAAGCGCGAAACCCACGCCCCGGCACCCATTGCGAACAGGTAGATGCCAATGATCAACGAAAACTGAGTGACCGAATCCCCGAGCACATAGCTCGCTACCGTTCCCGCCAGCAACTCGTACACAAGCCCGCACGTGGCGATGATCAGCACGTTCAGAAACAGGATGGGAGTGCGGTTGTTTAGCATGACTGAGACGCGGGCCGGGAAAGACGGAAGGGCTGCCACAAAGTCTCCAGGACACTAAGGGTCACCAACGCGGTTACTGGTGAGTCTTCGTGCCCTCGAGCCTTCGTGGCGGGAAGATTCACACCATTTCTTAGCCGTGAACAGCAGCCGCAACGATCAGCGCGATCCCTATTATCACCGCTGCGATGACAATCCCGATCGCCACGTTCTGGTCGACTTCAAGCTCCTTGCGGATCGAGAAGGGCGTGACTTTGCCTATGATCCAGAACGCCAGCGCGAACAGCAGCAGTCCGATCACCGAAACGACCAGGGTCGACACTATCAAATCAGGAAGCTGATTCATCGGGATCAACAAGCCTGCGAAGCCGTTAGCAAATGTCGCGAGTAAGTGCGAGGGCATCTATTTTCCTCCTCGATAGCCGAAGTACCAGACGTGAAACGAGCGATACCCGCCGGGTGATTGCCTGACGTCGGCGGGAACCGTTTGCCTGTCAGGATCGCCAAACTCTTTGCCGCTGAAAGCGATCATGCCGTACGCTGCGATGATGATGATTCCGAGAATCAGATAGAATTTGCTAAGCATCGAACCTCCTCAGTTCAGGGTTCAGGGTTCAGGGTTCAGGGTTTAGGGTTCGTAGCCTTCAAAACTAGAAAGCCCGCCACGAACCAGAATCTATTTCTTGTACTTAACTCCCTTCAATCCAGACCCGCGAAGATAGCTCAACAACCCTCCGATGAGTCGCTTTGTTGATTCCGGGAGCGCTTTAACCGATTTGAACTCCTCTTCGCTTATGTATTGCTGGTCCAGCGCGACATACAGTTGCGACTGCACCTCTCCGGCGGACCCTTTCGCAATACACAGAAACTGTAAGAACTCAGCAGTGCCACCGCGCTCGAATCCTTCGGCGATATTTGACATCACTGACACCGAAGCGCGACGCATCTGATCTTTTAACCCAAAGTCCTTAGCGAACAGCCCTTTCTTCGAACAGTCATAAGCGGCGCGGGTCAACTCACGAGCCTTTTGCCAGGCTTCAATATCCTCAAACTTTCTTATCGTCGACATGCCGAACCTCCAATTCCGAATAGTGATCTAGATTGGGCCAAACCCTGAACCCCAAACCCTGAACCCCAAACCCCTGAACCTCACACCCTGAACCCCAAACCCCGAACCCCAAACCCTGAACCTCACAC
>JBASRN010000215.1:0-1938 GCA_049273855.1 Blastocatellia bacterium | reverse complement strand
CTCCGTGGCCGCCCCTTCTTGGCGCACGGCACTTTTGGCCAAAGAGGAGCGGCCACGGAGAGCCGCCCGTACATGAGCACAACCGTGTGCCCACTAGCAAAGCGATTGTTACAAGCCACTAGAAACCAGAAACCATAAACCATAAACCAGAAACCCGGAGAGTCATATGGAAACTTTGCTGCGAGACATTCGATACGCGATTCGGACGATGCTTAAGAACCCGGGCTTCACTGCAGTGGCAGTTCTTTCACTGGCGCTGGGTATCGGCGCTAACACCTCGATCTTCAGCGTCGTGAACGCGCTGCTGCTCAGGCCGCTGCCATACAAAGACGCGGATCAACTGGCACAGGTTTTTCGCGCGACCGACGAGGCGGGCAAAGGTATCGAAGCTTCCGAGCTTTGGTCTTATCCGAAGTTCCAGGTCCTGCGCGACTCGAGCGATTCCTTCGAGCAGGTCGCCGCGGTAAGCGACCAGAATTTCCCGGTCACCGACAGCGACAACCCTGAGCGGCTAAGCGCGGAGATGGTCTCGGCGAGCTACTTTCCGATGCTGGGAATCGAGCCCGCGGTGGGCCGAACCTTCTCTCCAGATGAAGACGCGTCACCCGCCACTCATCCAGTCGCGCTCCTGGGTCACGGCATCTGGCAACGGCGTTTCGGGGGCGACGCCGGGGTCATCGGTCGGACGATCAGCTTGAACAAAGTTCCTCTCACGATCGTGGGTGTGTTACCCGAAGGCTTCAAGGGTCAGAAGGGCACGGCGGAAATCTGGGTGCCGATGATGATGGCGCCGCGACTAACTTTTCCGCGGCGGCTCTTGTCTCCCTTCGCGCACTGGACCGAAGCGATAGCGCGGCTCAAGCCCGGCGTCAGCCACGAGCAAGCCCAAGCCGAAATGGGAATCGTCGCCGCAAAGTTGAGAGAGGCAATCCCCGTCTCGCCGCAGAGTACCGCTTCTTCAGAATCAATCAAACTCGTCGCCTTGAAAGAGGCCCGGCTGGACCCGGCCATCCGCAAATCGTTTCTCATCCTGTTCGCGGCCGTCGGCTTCGTGTTGCTGATCGCCTGTGTAAACATCGCAAACCTCCTCCTGACCAGGAGCCTCTCACGCCGTAAAGAGATAGCCATACGAATGGCGTTGGGAGCCAGTCGCGGACGGCTGATCAGCCAGTTGCTCACCGAGAGCGTGTTGCTGGCCGTGGTGGGCGGACTCGCGGGATTGCTCATTGCGATGTGGGGCATCGAATTCCTCGGCGCCTTCAAACCCGCCGGCGCCGAGCAAAGCAGCAGCTACATTCGAGTGCTCGACTTCAGCAGAGCGAGCATCGACGCTCAAGTTTTGACGTTCAACTTTCTGCTCTCGGTGGTGACAGGGGTGGTCTTTGGGCTGCTTCCCGCGCTTCAAACTTCAAAGCCCGATGTCAACGACGCGCTCAAAGAAGGGGGCGTCGCGGCAATTTCGAGGTCTCCCCGCCCGCACGGGCTGAGTGCGAGAGGTCTCCTTGTAGCGACGGAAATCGCGATGGCGTTGGTGCTGTTGATCGGGGCGGGCTTGATGATCAGGAGTTTCGCGCGGCTTCAAGCGTTGGCGATCGGGTTTCAACCGGATCACGTGATGACACTTCGAGTGCATCTGCCAAAGTATGAACAAAAAGACGAAGTCGCTTTTAACGAACAACTGATCGAGCGCATCAGGGGGCTAGCAGGAGTCGAGGCCGTGAGCGTCGCCTCGTCAACGCCGCTTTCCAACAATTCGGCTGCGACGATCATGAAGATCAGAGGCGACGAGGGCGAACCAAAGTTCGTCGGACTTCACAGCGTCGCGCCTGACTACTTCAAGACACTGCGCATTCCTTTGATGAGAGGCCGCGAGTTCACCAATCAGGATCGCGCCGGCGCAAAGCTTGTCGCGATCGTCAACGAAGACGCCGCACAAAA
>JBASRN010000327.1:0-35193 GCA_049273855.1 Blastocatellia bacterium | reverse complement strand
GCGCCGGCACCGGTCAACGCTCCCACGCTGCCAAGAAGGCTGAAGATGAGCACGTAAGTGAAATGCATCCCTCTAATGAGGTTCAGCAACCGGCGGTCCAATCGCGGCCACGCCAAATCCCCGACCTCGGCCCTTGCGGACCGTGACGCTTGCGCTGTAAATGCGGAAATCGACGCACCCAGCTAGCGAATTTCCGCATCATCCCTGACTTCTTCACAGGCCCGTAACCGTGCGAGCCTACAACTATCAGATCGGCTCCCCACTCCTCGGCCACATTGAGGATGACGTCCTTGGGCGAGCCGTCCAGTACCTCTGCTTCTATTTTCAGGGCGGCGCCTCGCTCGCGGAGCACTTCGGCTGCCTTGTTGACCACCTGGTGCATTCGCTTGCGCTCGGCTTCCAAAAGTTCAAGGCGCATTGAGTAGTAAACCAGGATGGGATCGGGAACATCAGGAATCTTGACATGGGCACAGCCAAGAATCTTCACTTCGGTCCCAGGAGGCCACGGTCTGCGCGCGACTTCCTTCACCACCATATCGCTATGGGGCGATCCGTCTAGGGCCAAGAGTATCTTCATTGTATTTACCTCGGCTCGCTTGCGTCTCAAGTAACGCAAGAAATGTACCCGAAACCCTAGCCTGTTTTTGCGTAAACTATGAAGTCACCAATATGACGCCGCGGGAAATTCACCAACGCGATCGCTAAATCCGCGCATGTTCACCCCCTAACCCCAGTCGAACATCTGAGCGTTTCCCCCCGGGAAATACCGGTTGCGGTCCCGCACTGCATCCGTGATCTGATCGTTATTGTCTTCTTTCGGCGTTGACAGCTCGTGCGTTGCGCCACACGCAGTAGCCGTAGACGCCAAAGTTGGCAATCAAAGCGAAGGCTCCAAATGCAATCTGTAGCTCTCGGTTGAATGACGACGGATAGAGCAGAGGCTCAAGATAGTGTTCAACGAAGCTACCGCCGTAGCCAGGCGTGCCGCCCTTCGCACGAAGCCAGTTTTCAAGCGGCGTCAACGGACAGACCCACCCGGCAAACTCGATGACCACGCCCCAAAGAGCCGCCGGTATGTGAACCCACGCCGAACGCTTCCATTTCAGTACGAGAACGCCGCCGAATACGACAAACAGAACAAACGCGAAATGCAATGCAACCACCAGGTCCGCACCGATTTGGTATAACATTCTGACCCGCGCCCAGCACTCTTGCGAGTGCTTCTAAGCTTTGGCCGTGATTTTATAGCGGTCTTGAATCAGCTGAATGAGAGCATCGTTGATGTCTGGAACTCGGCTTATCTGGTATTGGTCTTCGAGCTGCTTGACTTGATTGGCCAGAGGATTATCCCTGAAGACGTCTGCAATCCAGCGCGAGAAATCATGACTGCGAAGGTGCCCCTCAACCATCGCCGGAGGCGCCACCGCTACAATGGCGGCGAACTCCTTCAACGTACGAGCCCGACGGCCGATCTTCGTACCATTCTCAACGAATACAAACGCCTTGTCGTCTGGCAGCGGCAAGTCGAGATACTTATGTTGATGCCGAACATGTGCGGTCAGTCGAGGCGCCACTTGAAACCTGCACAGGCTCCCGCAAGCCTCCTCGGTCTTTGGTAGGAGCACGGCTTCGTCGATTGCCAGATTGCTCAACATCGCTTCCCACTCGGCCTCGTTGCCGTTGCCGCCCTGCATGTTTCTCAGCGCCCGCACCTCGCGCGGATCGGACTCCCGGGTCACGATGATTGCCTCCGTTGCTCGAAGAATCTCAGGGTGGATACTGGAGACTTGATAGGTGATGAGTGTGTAACCCGCGAGCTCAAGGTCAAGCAACTGCATAACGTCTACGTCATGCAAAAAGTAATGCGCTTCGTCAACTACGATCCGGTGCGGCACTCCGGTTTCTCGCCTTATGTTGAGTAGCAGCGACAGTAACGACCGGACGTAATTGTTCTTCTCCTTTAGTCTCATCTTCGAAAGGTCAAGCACCACGCTGACGTCCGGATAGCGCAGGGCGCGGGTGATGTCGCGGACCTGCGGCGGCGGGTCATCACCGCCCAGTACGATCACGCCCGGCAATGACTCAAGCGTTTGGTAGTCACCCTCGGCGTCTATCACACACACACAGTAATGCTGGAGAATGAGCTGCTCGCATAGCAATCCGGCAACCCACGACTTTCCCGTCTGCGAATCTCCGGCGACGAGCACGTTTCGCCCGCGAACTGCGAGTGACATCGGTTGGCCGCTGTCATCGGTACCAAGCAGCAAACGTCGCCGCCCCGCTTGCCGGGGCGACAATCTCGGCTTGGTTGCGACCTGTCGAATGTAGTCGGCCACAGCGCGCGGGCCTTGTCCTTGGAGAACACCGTCGGCGGTCGCCTTGAGTGCTTCACTGCCCCAGCCGACGGCTAACCCTATCTCGCACGCTTCCAATAACTGATGATCGTTCTCAGCATCGCCGATCGCGATGGCATTGTGCTCTGAAAGGCGCAGTGTCCTTAAGGCGTGACGTAGCCCGGTTGCTTTGCTGATCGCTTGCGGAAGGACCATCATCCTGCCTCGGTTGAAAAGCACGACCAGCGGCAACTCCATCTCGCGGATCACCGAGAGTATTTGACACGCGAGTTCGGCGTCGGCTTCGACCACGCATTCTCCTCGGGCGATCTTGATTCCTCGTCGAGTGAGTTCTTCTAAGAATGCCGGGGTGGGTGAATGTCCATGAGCGGTCGAACGGCCGGCGTTAGGGAATGCTACGACAGCTCCGTTCTCAGCCACCACACAATCGAAGAGCCTCAGGTCTCCCATCAGACTGCGTAGATCACTCAAGATGCGGCCCGTAACGAGCACTGAAATAATCCCGTGGGCGCGAATCTCTTCAATCGCGGCGCGAACCTCAGAATCAAGCGCGCCGTCCCGTGCAATCGTGCCGTCGTAATCGAGCGCAAGAACACCGAATTTCATCCGTCCTGCCCCTCTCGAAGGTCGCGCCTGTACTTGAACGCTGCCTTATGAAGTAGCCGTGATGCTGCAACAAATATGCCAGGTGACCACGCGGACTATTCAGAAAATGGCAAACGTCTCTCGTCTGTTTGATGTGCGTTTTCACCCACCAAAATGGGGTTCTTTGCGCACCCGGGCAACATTGCATTGGTTTAGAGCTTACCTGCGCTGACGCCAGACGTGGTATCGCGGTTGCTCCACTCAGATATTGGTCATTCCCTGGGCAAAAGCTGCCTTATGGGAAGGACAAAACAAAGAACGCCTTGCTCGCTGTTGATTCGAGGAGGGGAGCAGCATAGACACGTCAAGTTCGAAGCGTGGGGCGGCGTTCGAGAAAGGAGCGGGCTTCCATGGCAGCCAAAATGAAACGAGCGGCAGATAGCGATCTTGGCCAGGCAGTGCTGGACCAAATCAGGCAGTCCCCCGAACTGAGTGGGGCCGACGTCAGGGTAGCGGTTGATCGCGGCGTGGTTACACTCACCGGGCTGGTAAGGACCGAATCAGAGAGAACCGCCATCGAGGCAGCCGCCCGGGAAGTATGGGGGGTCGAGGCCATCGCTAGCGACCTGCTGGTCAAGCCGTCGCGAGAGCGGAGCGACACGGACATCGCGAGAGATGTGCTGAATGCCTTCCACAATCACATCTTTATTCCTGCCAGCGGCATAGTGGTAATCGTCAGAGACGGTCGCGTGACGCTCAGAGGCCGAGTGCACTCCGAGCTTCAGAGAATGCTCGCCGAAGCGGAGGTCAAGCGACTGCACGGGATTGCGAGCATCTCGAACCAACTGGAGGTTAATCCCGAAGCGCCGGCTCAAAAAGGGATCAAAACGAGTGTGCCCGAAAACGCCGGTCCTTCGAACGAGTCGGCTTGGGTTGAAACCGGCGAAGCGGAAGCCGGGTAGCACAACGCAGTAACAAGGAGGAAGAGGTATGTTAGTCGAATTAAGCATCAATCCGCTCGGCCGCGGAGATCACATTAGCCGCGATCTTGCTCCAATACTCAAGCTGATCGACGACAGCGGTCTCCGTTACGTGCTGACCCCGCTCGGCACTTGCATCGAGGGCGATTGGGATCAGGTGATGCCGCTGGTCAAGCGTTGCCATGACCAGGCGCGGACACTGTCGCCGCACGTTATGACTACCGTCCGGATCGAAGACGAGGAAGGCGCGACGGATAAGCTCCACGAGAACATCGCATCAGTGGAGCGAGCCGCGGGCCGAGAGCTTCGGCGCCTCTCTCAAGTTTGGGTGAAGGAAGGGGGCGCGAGCTGACCGCGTAAGTAGCCGCCACGTTAACGCTTTGCGCAGTGGCGAAAAGGAGGGACTTACCGCGCGACGCGCGGAGAGAGGAGGGTCATATGACTAAACTGAGAGAGACATTGGACGATACGCAATCTGCCGTAGAGACCGCGACGAAGTTCAAGACCGAACTGAACAAGCACGAGCTACGCTGCGGCGTATGCAATGACTTGTTCTATGTTGATGACAGCACCTACAACAGAGTGCGAGTGGCCCTTGACTTCGATCCTACGAATAATCCGTTTAGCTGCGAGGACTGTGAACAGGAGTACGCCGAAGAAGCAGCGGGTTAGAGACGAACGTAGGAGCCGGCGGCCTGGATGGTCCGACAAAAGGAAGACGAGAAAGGGGGTGACCCATGGCTCATAAACAGTTGCGTTTCAGGGCGGCGGCTCGTGAAAAGATCCTGCGGGGGGCCTCGGAGCTGGCCGATGCGGTTCGCGTGACGCTTGGACCTAAATCCAAGTGCGTCTTGATCGAGAGGAAGTATGGCCGCCCCATCGTGTGCAATGACGGCGTCACTATCGCAAAAGAGATTGATCTGGAGTCGCCCGAAGAGAACCTCGGCGCTCAGATGATGCGTGAGGCGGCCGAGCGAACCGGAGACGCAGTCGGAGATGGAACCAGCACTGCCACCGTTCTGGCCCACGCGATCCTGGCAGACGGGGTGCGGAACGTAGCCGCCGGCGCGAGTGCAATTGACTTGAAGCGCGGCTTGGATCGAGGTTTGAAGATCGCGGTAGAGAGACTGTGCGCGCTCTCTCGCCCGGTGCAAAGCCGCCGCGAGAGGGTCCAGGTTGCCGCGATCTCAGCTCACAACGACACGACCATCGGTGAACTCGTCGCGGATGCGGTCGAGAAGGTCGGGGCGGAGGGCGTGATCTCAGTTGAAGAAGCCAAGGCGACCGAGACGGTGCTTGAGGTCGTCGAAGGAATGCAGTTTGATCGAGGATACCTCTCCCCCTACTTCATCACCGATCCAGAAAAGATGCAGGCGGCGCTCGACGATCCTCTTATTCTGCTATACGAAAAAAGGATAACGACGATGAAGGACCTGCTGCCGATCCTGGAGCAGGTGGCGAGGATGAGCCGCTCGCTGCTGATCGTCGCCGAAGAAGTCGAAGCCGAGGCTCTTGCTACGCTGGTAGTGAACAAGCTTCGCGGAGTGCTGCCTTGCGCCGCCGTGAAGGCGCCGGGCTTCGGCGACCGCCGCAAGGCGATGTTGCAGGACATGGCTGCCCTCACCGGCGGGAAGGTTATCGCCGAAGAGCTGGGCATAAAGATCGAGAGCATCACGACAGCGGATCTCGGTCAGGCGAAGCGAGTCGTGATCGACAAGGACACCACGACGATCATCGGCGGCGCAGGCGAAAAGGCCACTATCGAGGCCCGCTGCAGCGAACTTCGCAAACAGATCGCCGATGTGACTTCGGAATACGATCGCGAGAAGCTACAAGAGCGCCTCGCAAAGCTTGCGGGCGGGGTCGCGGTTATACGTGTGGGCGCTCCGTCTGAGGCTGAGATGAAGAGCCGCAAAGAAGCGTTCGAAGACGCGATCAGCGCGACTAAGGCGGCGATGGCCGAAGGAATCGTACCCGGCGGAGGGCTAGCTCTTCTACGCGCGATCGATGCCATCGAACAAGAGGCCGCGAAATGCGAAGGCGACGAGCACACTGGCCTGCTCATTCTCAAGCGCGCGCTTGAGACGCCAGCCAGACAAATAGCCGAGAACTCGGCAGCGGACGGCGGCGTGGTTGTCGACCGGATGCGTACGGGCAGCGGCAACTTTGGCTTCGACGCGGCACGCAACGTGTACGTCGACCTTATGGAAGCCGGCATCATCGATCCAACCAAGGTTGTTCGCATCGCGCTGGAGAACGCGGTCTCGGTCGCGAGCGTGCTGCTGCTGACCGAAGCGACGCTCACTGAGATACCCGACGAGAAGGCCGATGCCGCGCCAGGTTTCGGACTGCCACCCGAGTAGAACGGGGAGGAACATGCCCTGGGAGACAATCGTCAAGTCACCCCGAGACTGGCGCGTCGTACCGAACCTCCAGGACTACGCGAAGGCGCGAGGGAGTTTTTCCTGGCTCGAGGCGCGGCGCGAGCTTGAAGGACTCCCGGGCGGGCGCGGTCTCAACATCGCTCACGAAGCAGTGGCCCGTCACGCCAATGGACCGATGGGCGATTGTCTAGCCATAAGATGGATCGGCAAGAACCGCGAGATTCGGGACTACACCTACGCAGACCTTCAAGCGCTTTCAAATCGATTCGCAAATGTCCTCAACAGCCTGGGCATCGGCAAAGGCGATCGGGTCTACGTTCTTGCCGGCCGCATTCCCGAACTGTATATCACCGCGCTCGGAACATTGAAGAACCGCGGCGTCTTCTGCCCGCTCTTCTCGGCGTTTGGTCCCGAACCTATCAAATCGCGAGTGATGATAGGCGAGCCGCGGGTGCTAGTCACAACCGAGTCGCTATACGAACGAAAAGTGAAGACGATTCACTCCTCGCTGCCGTCGCTCGAGCATGTGCTGTTAGTTGGAGAGGATCACGGGCCTACGAAAGTGCCGGGTACGAAGGATTATCACTTGCTGATGAATGAGGCGGATGATCAGTTCGATATCAGCCCGACTGACCCCGAAGACATGGCCTTGCTCCACTTTACAAGCGGAACCACGGGAACTCCAAAAGGCGCTGTTCACGTTCACGAGGCGGTTGTCGCCCATCACATCACAGGCAAGTTGGCCCTGGACTTTCATCCTGATGATGTCTTCTGGTGCACGGCTGATCCGGGCTGGGTGACCGGGACTTCGTACGGCATCATCGCCCCGCTGACCAACGGAATCGCCAGCATAGTTGACGAAGCAGACTTCGACGCGGAGCGCTGGTATCGCGTCCTTCAAGACCAGAGAGTCTCCGTCTGGTACACCGCGCCGACCGCAATCCGAATGATGATGAAGGCAGGAAAGGAACTTGTCCGCAAGTATGACCTGGGGCCGTTGCGATTCCTTGCGAGCGTGGGCGAGCCGCTCAATCCGGAAGCCGTCGTTTGGGCCAGGGAGGCATTCGGTCTGCCGTTTCACGACAACTGGTGGCAGACGGAAACGGGCGGAATCATGATCGCCAACTTCCCTTCGATGGATATTCGCCCGGGCTCGATGGGGCGCCCGCTCCCGGGCATCGAAGCCGCAATCGTGCGCAAGACGGACGACGGCCGCGTCGAGCAAATCGCGGAACCAGGCGTTCAAGGTGAGCTGGCGTTGCGCCCCGGCTGGCCTTCGATGTTTCGCGCTTACTTGAACGAGCCAGCGCGCTATAAGAAGTGCTTCGCCGACGGCTTCTACCTGACAGGCGATCTGGCAAGGTCTGATCGCGACGGCTACTTCTGGTTCGTCGGACGCAAGGATGACGTCATAAAGACCTCAGGTCATTTGGTCGGACCCTTCGAAGTTGAGAGCGTTTTGATGGAACACCCGGCTGTTGCGGAAGCGGGCGTCATCGGCAAGCCCGACCCGATTGCGATGGAGGTTGTCAAAGCCTTCGTCGTTCTGAATGAAGGGTACAGACCGACCGAGTCGCTTCGCATGGAGTTGTTGGGATTTGCACGCAAGCGGCTTGGGGCGGTAGTCGCGCCAAAGGAGATCGAGTTCTCCGCCACGCTGCCTCGCACGCGAAGCGGCAAGATCATGAGGCGGTTGATCAAGGCTCGGGAGATGGGACTTCCCGAAGGCGACATCTCGACCCTTGAGGATGACTCGTCTTAAGAAACTCAGAGGTCAGCAATGATCGAGGCAGTGAATGCAGAGGTGGCGGCCAGGCTTGAGGAGGTTGCGCGAATACTCAACGAACAAGGCGCGAACCGTTTCCGCGTCGACGCCTACCGACGCGCGGCAACGACGGTCAGGCGGCTCACCCGGCCGGTGACCGGGATCGTACGCGCCGAGGGCATCGAAGGGTTGAGACGACTGCCGGGCATCGGGGAGACGCTTGCGCGCGCGATCTACCAGACCGTGGTGAGCGGGAGAATGCCAATGCTCGAGAGACTGCGTGGCGAAGCCGATCCTGTTGTGCTCCTGGCCTCGGTGCCCGGCATCGGAAAAGTGTTTGCGGGACGGCTTCACGAGGAGTTGGGCATCGATACGCTCGAAGAGTTGGAGGCCGCGGCTCACGATGGACGGCTCGGTGACATCGCCGGCTTTGGCGAGAAGCGCATCTCTGGAATACGAGACTCGCTGGCTCATCGGTTAGGCAGGGCGCGAGACCGGGCGATCGGGCCGGAGCTTGATCAGCCTCCGGTGAGCGAGATCCTCGATGTCGATCGTGAGTATCGGGAGCAAGGCGCGAAGGGACTGCTCCGTACGATCGCGCCTCGGCGATTCAACCCCGAGCACAAAGCGTGGCTTCCGGTGCTGCATACCCATCGAGGAAAGAGGCACTACACAGCGCTGTTCTCGAACACGGCACGGGCGCACGCAATGGGACGCACGGAAGATTGGGCCGTCCTTTATTACGATGGAGGCCGGGGCGAGCGGCAATGCACGGTGATCACCTCTCAGAGGGGAGCGCTCGAAGGAAAGCGGATCGTACGGGGGCGAGAGGCTGAGTGCCTCGACTATTACTTTGAGCGCGAACCGAGCGCCGCCTAAAAAAGAGTTATTCTGTTAGAGCTGGTCAGAGTCGAACCGATGACTACAAAGACGGAACACATCGAACAGCCGACAGTCGAGCGCGACCACGCAGTGAGGCTGCTTCGCGAAATGTTGCGCATCCGGCGCTTCGAAGAGAAAGCAGCGGAGATGTACAGCCTCGGAAAGATTCGCGGCTTTCTTCACCTTTATATCGGTGAAGAAGCCGTCGCCGTGGGAGCGATAAAGGCGCTCACTCCCGAGGACAACATCGTCGCCACGTATCGCGAGCACGGGCAGGCGCTGGCGCGGGACTTGCCGATGGGCTCGTTGATGGCGGAGATGTACGGCAAGGCGACCGGGTGCAGCCGGGGGCACGGGGGCTCGATGCACTTCTTCGATAAGCCGCGGCGTTTCTTTGGCGGGTACGCGATTGTCGGAGGCGGGTTGCCGATAGCCGTCGGTTTGGCGCTCGCGGACAAGCTCCGAAGCCGACAGGCAGTAACCGCGTGTTTCTTTGGCGACGGAGCGGTGGCAGAAGGCGAGTTCCACGAATCGCTCAACCTCGCCGCGTTGTGGAAGCTCCCGGTGCTGTTCCTGTGCGAGAACAACTTGTACGCGATGGGCACCGCGCTTGACCGTCACCAATCGCAAACCGACATCAGCTTCAAGGCCCGGGCGTACGGCATAGCATCGGACGCAGTAGACGGAATGGACGTGCTCGCCGTGGAAGCCTCGGCGCGGCGGGCTGCCGCGAGCGTACGCGACAGCGGAAGCCCATTCCTGTTGGAAATTCGGACTTATCGGTTCCGCGCGCATTCGACCGCCGACCCTGATCTCTACCGCACTAAGGAAGAGATCGAGCAGTGGAAGAGGCGCGATCCCATCGCGACGTTGGTGGCTCGTCTTCGCGAGAGGAGATTGCTTGCAGATGCCGAGTTGGCAGACATCGAAGCTACAGTTGACGCCGAGATCAAACAGGCCGTTGCTTTTGCCGAGGCCGGGCCGTGGGAGACGGTTGAGGACCTGACGAGAGATGTGTACACCGCCGTCGTGCAGTCGGGTTTAGCTGACAAGTCCTGACCGGCATCGCAGCTTTTGAGACGGCGTTTCTTTGTGGCGTGAATGCTGCCCGGCATCTGACGGAGAGTCCAAAAGAAGGAGACAAGATGAAACGAGATACAACAGCCACGTTAGTTACTGCGGGCTCAGTGGGGGCAGCCCTGGCCGCATACGCATTTCTGATTCGCCCGTGGCACTTGAGATGGGGCGCAACCGAGGTTGAGCTTCAAGAGCCTTTGCCCGGCGATGATGTTGTGTCGAATCCAAAACACGAGGCTACTCACGCTATCACTATCAATGCGCCGGTCGCCGATGTCTGGCCCTGGCTGGTGCAGATCGGTCAGAACAAAGGCGGGTTCTATAGCTATTCTTGGATCGAGAATCTGGTGGGCTGTGACATCCACAACGCAAAAAGAATCGTGCCCGAGTGGCAGAGTCTCCGAGTGGGCGATGTCTTGTGGCTGCATCCGAAGGCTCCCCCTCTGCCTGTTCTCCTGGTCGAGGCGGGCCGGGCCATAGTTATAGGCGGTGTTGTTACGGAACAGCAGGGCGATGATCTTTCCAAGAAGACCCGCGCCGGCACCTGGGCGTTCGTGCTAAAGGAGGTGGACGCGAGTACCACGCGGTTGCTTGTCCGAATACGCTGGGACAGGAAGCCTGGCCCGCTCGACTGGATTTACAGCTTCGGTGTGCTGGAACCGTCGCACTTCGTTATGGAGCGAAGGATGATGCTGGGGATAAAACGTCGAGCGGAGGCTCTAACTGCCTGGGAGGTTGAGCCTAGCAAGGCTGCAACAGTGACCAGCGGGCGCTGATCTGTTTTAGCCTCCGGCGAGGGAAAGGATGGAGTGGGCGACCGGCCTCGAGGGCAAGGCAGCTCCAATGAAAAAGATCACCTACCGTGAAGCTGTTCGTTCGGCGCTGAGGGTTGCGCTGAAAAGCGATCCTCGCGTCTTTCTGATGGGAGAAGACGTCGGCCGGTATGGTGGTGCGTTCGCGGTGAGCCTCGGACTGCTGGAAGAGTTCGGACCCGAGCGCATTCGCGACACACCGCTTTCGGAATCGACCTTCGTCGGAGCAGGGATCGGCGCCGCGCTTGGAGGCATGCGCCCGATCGTTGAGATAATGACCGTCAACTTCAGCCTGCTCGCGCTGGATCAGATTCTAAACAACGCGGCAACGCTCCGGCACATGTCCGGAGGCCAGTACAGCGTGCCGCTTGTCGTTCGAATGGCGAGCGGCGGCGGACGCCAGCTCGCGGCCCAGCACTCGCACAGCCTTGAAGGCTGGTACGCGCACATACCCGGCATAAAGGTCCTGGCGCCGGCAACCGTGGAGGACGCCAGAGGGATGTTGCTTGCCGGACTGCGGGAGCCGGACCCGGTTTTCATCTTTGAGCACGCGACGCTGTATCCGCTGGAAGGGGAGATCGACGAGACAGCAGGCCCGGTTGATATCACCAGGGCCGCGGTTAGAAGGCAGGGCAACGACGTCACGCTGATCACCTATGGCGGATCGCTCGGCAAGGTGCTGCAAGCTGCGGAGCTACTGGCGAAAGAAGACATCGAGGCTGAGGTCGTCGATCTGCGCACGCTTCGCCCGCTCGACACGTCTGCTATTTTGAGCTCGGCCGCCAGGACGCATCGCGCCGTGGTCGTGGACGAAGCGTGGCGCACGGGGAGCTTCGCAGCAGAGATAAGCGCGCAGATTATGGAAGGCGCCTTTGATGACCTGGATGCACCGGTCGCGCGGGTCTGCAGCGCGGAAGTTCCGATGCCGTATGCGAAGCACCTCGAAGAAGCGGCCCTGCCCCGCACAGAGACAATCGTGAAAACGGTTCAAAGGATGTTCTAGGCGATGGCTGAGTTCGTGATGCCAAAACTCGGCGCGGACATGAGCGCCGGCAAGCTTATCGCCTGGCGAAAGAAGCCCGGTGACACGGTGAGTCGCGGCGACATCATCGCCGATGTCGAGACTGACAAAGCCGACATTGAAGTTGAAGTGTTTACTCGCGGTGTGATCGAGAGGTTTCTCGTGCAGCCCGGCGAAAAGGTTCCGATAGGAACAGTGCTCGCAATCATTCGGGAGGAGGGTAAACCTCTCGACGTGGTTGCTCCGTCCGCTATACCTTCCGCCGTCGCGCCGAAGCCCACCGAAGTTCCTGCGTTGAGCAAGCCTCCGGTCTCTGCCGTGCGGGCCGAGGCGGCGCGTCTGCGAATCTCGCCGGTGGCCAGGAAGCTGGCAGCAGAGTTGGGTATCGATCCCTCGACGGTAAGCGGAACGGGCCCGGCGGGACGCATCACCCGTGAAGACATCGAGCAAGCCGCGTCAGCAAAAACGGCGATGCCGTCTCAGCTCGAGGCTGTGATCGGTCGGCAGGCGCGAATGAGACGGGCTATCGCGTCGGCGATGGCTCGATCGAAGCGAGAGATCCCTCACTATTATCTGAGTACCACCATCAATATGAGTCGCGTAATGCAGTGGCTTGCCGACGAAAACCTTAAGCGGTCCATTGAGAATCGGCTCCTCTACGGAGTGCTGCTCATCAAAGCAGTGGCTTTAGCTCTGCGAGAGGTCCCGGAGCTGAATTCTACCTGGACGGATGGACGAGCGACGCCCGGCTCCGACATCAACGTCGGCGTCGCGATCTCGCTGCGGGGCGGCGGTCTGGTAGCACCCGCTTTGCATGACACAGATCGTCGGAGCGTAGACGATCTAATGAAGAGCTTTCTTGATCTCGTGAAGCGCGCGCGAGCGGGCACGCTCAGAAGCTCGGAGATCTCCGATCCCACGATCACTGTTACGAGCTTAGGCGAACAGGGCGTCGAGACAGTGTTCGGCATTATCTATCCCCCGCAGGTTGCGCTGGTCGGCTTTGGCAAGGTCGTGGAGCGGCCCTGGTCTGCGGAGCGCGAGATCGTCTCGCGACCTACACTGACTGCGACCCTCTCTGGCGATCATCGCGTCAGCGACGGGCACAGAGGCGCGCTGTTTCTTTCCGCGGTTGATCGGCTATTGCAGGACCCTGGCAGGCTATGACGAAAGATCAGATAAGAGCGATCGTGCTGCGGACCCTTGGGAGCATCGCGCCCGAGGCGGACTTATCCCAACTCAAACCGGATGTCGCGCTGCGCGATCAACTGGACGTCGATTCGATGGACTTTCTGAACTTCGTGATCGGGCTTCACAACGAGTTGAACGTCGAGATACCGGAGGCCGACTATCCTGAACTTTCCACGCTGAATGGATGCGTTGCGTACCTGGAGGACTTCGAACACAAGGCTCAGCCAGTGGGAGAGAGCTTATGAACATACTTCTTGCGATTGATCATTCAGTCTCATCGGAGACCGCAGTAAGCGAGGTCATAGCGCGGCCGTGGCCCTCGCCTACCAAGGTCTGCGTTCTGAACGTGGTCGAACCACCCGCCGTGATGGTCATCCCTTCGCTGGTGCAGACGGCTACCGAAGCGGCGCAGGCGTTGGTCAGAAATGCCGCCGATCGTCTGGCAGGGCGGGGTCTCGAAACTTCGACTCATGTGATCCAGGACAATCCTCGCAGCGGCATCGTCGAGTACGCGGGACTCTGGGGCGCCGACCTGATTGTGGTCGGGTCACACGGACAGAGCGCGATCACTCGCCTCTTGATAGGAAGCGTTGCGCAAGCGGCCGTTCGACACGCCCCGTGCTCGGTCGAGGTCGTGCGAATGACCATCTATGACAAGCCTGCTGACGCGCGAGCGATGAAGATACTGCTCGCCACTGATGGTTCCGAGTTTTCCGTCGCCGCTGCGCGCTCGGTGGCCGAGCGGCCGTGGCCCGAGGGCAGCACCGTGAGGGTGATAAGCGTAGCCGAAGTGACAACTCCCGCCTTCGAAACGTGGTACGTCGACCCCAGGATGATGGAAAGCCTCCGCGAAGGAGCCACGACGCGAGCTCGCGACGCGGCTCTTGCCGCGGAAAAGATCGTGGGCGAAACCGGGCTCAATGTCAGCAAAGAGGTACTAACCGGCCTCGCCAGAGAAGCCATCATCGACGAAGCGAAAGACTGGGGCGCGGACCTGGTCGTGGTCGGGTCGCACGGCTTGCGCGGGATCGCGAGACTTCTAATCGGAAGCGTCGCCGAAGCGGTCGCGGTGCACACGCACTGTTCGGTCGAGGTGATCAGGGAGCGGGTGACCAGAAAGCAATAGCTGGTCCAGTCCTTCCAGGATGACCGCGATTGCGACCTAGAAAGCCGGCCAGCCAGGTTGCGCGCAGCCGGCACAATCGTTTTGACTCGAGGAACGTGTGTTGGTCCGCGATCAGTGGGGTCTATCAATGAAGCACATCATTGTAGCAACTCTTCCCGCGTTCGTTTTGCTTCTCCTGTGCGCTGCACCTGCACGGATGCAATCCAATTCGAGACAACCCCATGCCTTCTTGCAGAAGCATTTCAGCTTTTCCAAAGCAGATCTCGTGGCTATTGATCGGGGAAAGATCGTAACCAAACTGCCGACTACGAGTGACAAACGAGAACTCGCGGCATTGGGTGTGGTGCGACTGAATGTGCCCAAGGAGTTCTTTCTGGAAAAGTTTATGGACATAGAGTCCTTCAAGAAAAGCGAGATCGTGTCGCAGATTCGGAAGCTCAGCAAGCCGCCCCGCCCGGAAGACCTGCGCGAGCTCACCCTTGAAACCGAGCACGTGATCGCGCTGAAGAACTGTAAAGTCGGCAACTGCAACGTCAAGATCCCCGCCCGGTTGATCGAGCGCTTTCAAAGAGAGGTCAGGTGGTCCGCGCCAGACCATAAGGAGCGAGCGACAGCCGTGACCCGGCAATTCCTGCTTGATTATGTTCGAGCCTACCTGAAGGATGGCAATGCGGCTCTTGTCGAGTATGGCGATCGGCCATACAAGCAAAGACTGGCCGATGAGGTTCGATCAATGGTTGATCAATCGCCTCATCTGCTTGAGTCTGCACCCGACTTCTTAAAGTATCTTTCTGAGTTCCCACGAATACAACTTCCCGGCGTCGAGGACTTCATCTACTGGTCCAAGGAGCGAGTTGGAGGGTTTAAACCTGTGCTGGGAATGACTCACGTCTCTGTATACAAGCAAAGGACTGAGAGCTCGTTTCAGATCGTAATCGCTTCAAAGCAGATCTATGCCAATCATTACTTTGGAGGATCGCTCGCGTTGACCTGGATTGTCGATGCAGAGACCGAAGGCGGTAAGACTGGCAGCTATCTGATCTATTTCAACCGCTCCAGAATGGACGCGCTGCAAGGCGGGCTTAGCTGGCTAAAGCGCTACATTGCTCGCGGCCGAGTACGCCAAGGGTTGGTGAAGAACATACAGCTAACAAAAGAGAAACTCGAAGGCCCGGCAGACCGGCCTTGAGTAGCGTCGCAACCAGCTATCATACGCAGTTCTCAGAATCCGAGGGACTGCCTCGTGGAACGACGAGAGCGCTGTGTAGCCGGGATGTTTACCTCGAATCTGCTTGCCCGGTGGGTGGAAACAGCCTCAATAACGCAAACCCGATTACCCAAAGCCCAATTGCAACTACGAGAGTTCCAACGATCCAGAACTGCCAGTATGTGTTGAACATCGTCTCAAACTCCCCGTAGATCAGATGTGCGCCGTTCAAGTTCAATTCCGCCGGAGTGAATAAGCGGCAAATCGCCTGAACGAACAGATACCAGACAAGGGCTTGGAGCCACATCCAGCGGCTCGCTCGCACTTTTCGAATCGCGATCAGTCCGACGATCAACCCTCCAGCGTGCGCCAAAAAGGACGTAAGGATCCACCAGCCGGGCCTGACCACGAACCACAACCAGATCGGCAGGCCAGGTAGTAGCCATATGACAGCTACACGAATAAGCAGCGGATACGCCAAAAAGAGACCAACCGCCAGCACGAGGTTCCCAATGTTGCACATCCACAGCATGTGCCGGATTCCTCCAACCTGGCGATAGTAGTTGGCATGTAGGATGAAGAATAGCAGCGGAAGCATTCCGAGCAGTCGAAACCGCGGCGTCAGCGTCCCGGTCCCGATCTCGCGATGAAGCGCTTGTGTGTCGCCGTCGATCATAGCCGCTCTGGAATGCGTCGTTCAGGGACCGCCTTGAACGGCAGTCGAAACCGAGCTGTGAGCTTTAGGCTCGAAACCCGCGGAACCGGTTCGCCGGAAGCGACTGTAGCAATGCTCAAACCGCCTCGATGCGTACCGCTGTGACCTTGTACTCGGGGGTATCGACGTAATCATCGCGGTTTGGACCGGTGACCATGTTCAAGAACACCGAAGGATCATTAAACGTCGCGAAGAGTTCGCCCGCTCTCAGCGACTCGCTGATGCGAACTGGCATCACCGCTTCGCCATAACGACTCTTCACGCTCACTTGCGCGCCTGCGTTCAGCCCCAATCGCTCCGCGTCGTCCTTGGCGATATCAAGCGTATCGGTACTTCGCAGGACCCTATTTGCCGTGCGCATAGTCATCGTGCCTGCGTTGAACTGATAGAGGCTCCGGCCGGTATTGAGCAGGAACGGAAACTCTTCGCTGGTAATCTCAGACGTCGCTCGATAGTCGATCCGGCGGAGCGCGGCGCGCTTGCCGATTGGGAACGTTTCGGTGTGAAGAATCGGAGTGCCGGGGTGGTCCTCGGAAGCACAGGGCCATTGCAGCCCGCCTTCTTCCATCCGCGCATAGCTCAGCCCGCTTCCCGCTTTCCAAACCTTGCGCACCTCGTTCCAAATCTCCTCGGGCGAGCTGAACTGAAAGAGTTGACCCTTGCCCATAGCGCGAGCTAACTGACAAATGATCTCCCAATCGGGCTTCGACAGACCCACGGGCTTTATGACTTCGCGGACCATCTGCACTCGGCGCTCGGCGTTCATGAATGTCCCGGCCTTCTCAAACGAGGACGCCGCGGGGAAGAAGACGGTGCCGAATTCCCTTGCGGTCTCGTTCATAAACATGTCCTGGACTATGACGAGTTCGAGAGCTGCAAGCGATTGCCGTGTAGCGCGCGCATCCGGATTGGTAAGAAATACATCGTAGCCTATGGCCCAAAGCGCTTTGAGTTCGCCCCCGCCGGCGGCGTCCATCATCTGCATCAAGTTCAGACCTCGGGTCGTCGGCACCGGCGCGCCCCACGCGCTCTCAAACAGGCTGCGACCGTCCTCGATTGACACATAGCCGGTGAGATTGCTCGGCTCGCAACCCATGTGCGTCGAGCCCTGGACGTTGTTCTGACCCCTGAGCGGATTTACCCCCGTCCCAGGCGCGCCAATGTTGCCGGTGAGGAGCGCCAGGTTCACAAGACACATCACGCCCTCCGTGCCCTGGGTGTGTTCGGTTACGCCAAGGCCATGAAAGCTCATCGCCGGCTTAGCACAAGCATACAACCTTGCGGCTTTGCGAATCAGTTCCGCTTCGACTCCGCTAATCGCTTCTGCTCTCTCCGGAGTCCACTGCCTGATGAAATCGCGGAACTCCTCCCACTGGGCCACGCGCTCGTGGATGAAGGCCAAATCAACAAGCTGCTCCTCGACTATGACCTGGGCAATCGCGTTCAGCAGAGGAGCGTTGGTTCCGGGTCTTAACTGCAAGTGTACGTCTGCGTAATCCGCGAGCTCGATTCTGCGGGGGTCGATGACGATCAGGTTTGCCCCAGCGAGTTTTGCTTGCTTGATTCGCGCGCCCACGATCGGATGGTTCTCGGTAGGGTTGGCGCCACAGACCAGGATGGTTCGCGCCAGTTCGATGTCGTCAAATGAGTTTGTCGCAGCGCCTGTGCCGAGCATCAGCTTCATCGCCTCGGCTGTTGGACCGTGACAAACGCGCGCGCAGCAGTCGACGTTGTTCGTGCCGATCACCACTCGCGCAAACTTCTGCGCGAGATAGTTCTCTTCGTTCGTAGCGCGGGCCGAGCCCAGCACACCGATGCTGTTGGGCCCGTGCTTATCGAGGATGCGCTCGAGCTCGCGCGCGGTGAACGCGATCGCTTTCTCCCACGATGCGCTATGCCATCCGGCTTTATCGCGAATCAGCGGCTCGGTGATCCGGTCTGGAGCATCAACAAAGTCGAAGGCGTATCGTCCCTTCACGCACAGATGGCCGCGACTGACTCGAGCACCAGGCGCAGGCTTGATTTGGACTATACGGTTTTCTCGCACGCCGACATTCATTTCGCAGCCCGTGCCACAGTACGGACAGGTTGTCTTTGTCCACGCCGTGGGCGTGCCGCCGGCGAGCAGGCTCTTGTCGTCCAGAGCGCCCGTGGGACAGGTGTCCGAGCATGCGCCACAGCTCACGCAGGAACTTTCAAACAGCGTCGTTCCCGAGTCCGGTCTGATGCGCGTCTGGTCGCCGCGGTTCCACACCTTCCAAACGAACTGCCCCTGCACCTCGTCGCAAGCTCGTACACAACGGTAGCAGTAGACGCATTGCGACATATCGACGTGAAGATACGGATGCGAATCATCGAGGAGGTCCCTGTCTCGCGTGTCTGCGCATTCAGCTTCGAGTCCATAATCTCGAAGATAACGATGAAACTCCTTATCCGGAAAACGAGTGACTGCATCGCGAGGATACTGGTGCGCCAGAAGCTTGAGCAGCGTTCGCCGCAGACCTTCAAGCTCGCGCCCGTGCGTTTCGATGACCATTCCATCGCTTATTGACGTGTTGCAAGCGGTGACCGGACGCGCCCAGCCTTCTATGTGAACGATGCAAAGGCGGCAGCCGCCGTACGGCTCGAGGCGGTCGTCATAGCACAGGGTGGGCAAGGCGATGCCGATCCGCCGCAACGCGCTCAGTATCGACTTGCACTCGCCAAATTCGTATCGCTTGCCGTCGATGGTCACGCGAAGCATGACTGAAGCTCCTCCGGATAATGTCGCAAGACGCTCTTTGCAAACTCAGCCAGCCCGCTCCCGTGCCCGCAAAGGCTGGTCAAGGCCAGCGCATTTGTCACTTCTGCCAGTTCGGATCTTTCTCTTGCCGGCGCCTCGCCGCGATCGATGACGTTCAAAAACATCCGCTCGATCTCACGACTCCCGAGGCGACACGGCGTGCACTTTCCACACGACTCGAACGCCCCGAAGTCAAAAACGTGATGTATTAGTTCCGCAATCGAGGTGTGTTGGTCGAAGGCCACGACTCCACCGTGACCAACACTTGCGCCGATCGCGTGCAACTCGTCGAAGCCGAATGGAGTGTCCAGCAGCGACGGAGGAATGACTCCCGCCAGCGGCCCGCCAACGATTACGCCCTTGATGCTCCCGGTCTTCAAACCTCCGCCGAGTTCTTCGACGATATGGCGGACTGGAATGCCAAACTCGATCTCGTAAAGCCCGGGACGATTGAAAAGCGAATTGAGAGAGATCACCTTCGTGCCCTTGCTCGTTGGCGTGCCGAGGTTGGCGTAATGTACTCCGCCGTTGTGCACGATCCAGGCCACGTTCGCCAGCGTTTCAACGTTATTGACTAACGTTGGCTTGCCCCAAAGTCCCTGGCTGGTAGGATACGGGGGCCGCGCTCTCACTTCGGGCCTCCGCCCTTCGATTGAGTTGAGAAGCGCAGTCTCCTCTCCGCAAACATAGCTGCCGTCCCCTATAACTACCTCAATATCGAAGCCGAAGCCGGTTCCAAGAACGCGCTCGCCCAGCACGCTGTTGCGCCGCGCTTCTGCGATTGCCTGCTCGAGAACCTCGCGCGCCCGCGGATACTCAGCGCGAAGATAGACATAACCGTTTCGGGCTCCGACTGCGTACGCCGCGATCGTTAGTCCTTCTACCAGCGCGTGCGGATCATCCTCGATGATGAAGCGGTCGATGTAGGCTCCCGGGTCGCCCTCATCAGCATTGGCCACGACAAACTTTTCCGACGAGGTCTCCGCAAGGACCGCGCGCCACTTCTTGCCCGCCGGAAACCCGGCGCCGCCACGGCCGCGCAAACCGGAGAGGTCGATCTCCCGAACAAGCTCATCGGGGCCGCGCGCCAGGGCGCTTTCAAGGGCGCGGTATCCTCCGGTTTGCGTGTAAGAGCTGAACGATCGCGCTCCACCCTCGGCGATCCGCTTCAACACTATTGAGATGCGAGAGCGGACTTCAACATGCGGCCGCTCGTCGTCCAGAGCGGAAGACGGAGCGAGATAGCACTTGCCCAGACAATAGACGCGAGGACTCTGTGAAGTTGCTTCGAGCCAGCGTTCGGGGTTCTGATGCCGCGCTACAAAGCACGCCAGTCCCTGGCATCTCCTGTTCGCCAGATCCTGCCCGGCGAGGTGATAAAAGGACTCAACCGCTTTTCCATTTTGATAGACCCGCATACTCATCTGTTCCCTAACTCATATCGCAATAGCCAGCATCGTTTGACGTCTCAATGCTTTCATGCCGGTTGGCGCGACTCGAGAGGCGGGCCAATGTGATGCTTGCAGCACTCCGGTGTTTCAGTCCGGAGGATCTCGAGCGATCGAGCTGCCTTTGTGAGGAAGTCAGCGGAGGCCTCCACGACGAAGCGGCGAGGATGCCGCTCCCACATTCGATCGATTCGCGCGTCAATTGCCGCCGCCTGCTCGGCCGTCTCAACTCGCAGAGGATTGCTGCGATTGTAGCCGCCATCGACGGGCGGGGTTCGAAGGTGGATGACAGCCTGGTAGCGACTGAGCTGTTTGTCCAGATCCGTGCCGAGCGAGGAAAAGAAATCCGCCACCTCGCCGGGCCAATAGGCGGCGCCGTCAACAGTCCCGCGATCGCACAATACAATTGCGGGGTTCTCGGTATCCGCCATGTTTTCGAGTTCGCGCTGCACGTAGAAGATCGCGCGTTGTGCCGCCTTCCTAAAGCCGATCGATTCGCCGCGAGGGAACCCACCTCCAAAAACGATACCGGCCGACTCCGGAAGCACCTTCACATGTGAGCAGAAGGACTGGCGGATGAGTTCTAGCACCGCAGTCTTGCCCGCGCCTGGGCCGCCGGTCAACACGATCCGACGGAGTTCGTGTCGCGCATTGCAGTCGCAGGTCCTCATATCATCCACGCTTCGCTTGCTATAAGCTCGGCTCGCTAGTTACTGGAGGTCGCAAGAATTGTGCCTACCGACAAATGCACATTCTGCGGATTTGAGAGCTAAATCAGCGGGATGTAGGCCCAAGGCTGCGCGCTTTTTCTCTGCTATGCGGGGAAATCCGCTCTTTGCTTGACGCCGGACGCTTCCCGGCCTATGCCGGATCTTTTCCAATCGAGTGGGATAAAACGCCGCCGCTGTGGGCATACCCGCATACTCTTCACAGAAATGCTGACATCAAGAAGCAATATGCTCTCTGCCTGAGCGGGGTTACATTCGGAGGTCAATACTAGTCTGAAGATATCGCAGCACTTGTCCGCGCGAGATGACGCCCTCAAGCCGGCCGTCTGAGACGACCGGGAATTGGTTGAGGTCTTCACGAGCCATCATCTCGAGAGCTTCGGTGACGGGCGTGTCGAGGGTCACCGTTCGGAGCTGATGAAGCGGCCGCATAGCGTCGTTCACGGTTTTGTGAATCCTGAGCTGCGGTTCGACTCCCTTTATTTCATTCGCGGTGATCATTCCGCTGAAGACGCCATTCTCAACCACGATGAAGCAGCGCCGTCCGGTCCGCAGCAGAAAGTCTCCGACGAATGCTTGCAGATTGGTGCGGCCCTCTACGGTCGGGCAATCCCGCGCCATTATATCGCCAACGCGCACGCCACGCAGACGCTGATTGATCTCGAGCTGTGCGAGGGTGGCGCCCGAAGCGTTAAAGAGGAACCACCCAATGATCGCGATCCACAAACCAGCGAAGCCCGCTCCACCAAACAACCGGGAGACGCCGATTACGATGAAGAACAGCGCGATAGTCTGGCCTACTCGCGCAGCGATTCTCGTAGAACGCTCTGCATCCTTTGTCATCCACCAGACGAGGGATCTGAGCACTCGTCCGCCATCCAGCGGGAAGCCCGGTACAAGATTGAACACCGCAAGCGCAACGTTGATATATCCGAGCCACACCATCATTGCTGGAACAGGCGTATTGGGCGTGGTCATCGGCGACGATCCCAATGCGTTCGCTAGCGTCAGTAAGATCGCTCCGATGACGAAGCTCGTAATAGGACCGGCGATGGCGACCAGGAATTCGGTCTTTGCATCCCCTGCATCTTTCTCTAATTGCGATACGCCTCCCAGCGCAAAGAGCGTGATGGACTTAACTGGCAATCCACGGCTCTTGGCCACAAGTGAGTGAGCGAGTTCGTGCGTGATGATCGCTGCGAAGAAGAGCAGGCCGGTTGCGATCGCCGTCATAACTACAACGCGATCACCCCATTGCGGGTTGGTCTCGCGAAAATGTCCCACGAGTGAGACCACGATCAGGAACGCAATTACGATCCAACTGAAGTGAAGCCCTATTTCGATCTCGAAGATGCGACCTAGCTTGATCTGTGATTGCATGGTCTTTACCTTCCCACCAACGGCGGATCACCTCCTCAGCCTTGTGCGCAACAACTCCGCCGTTCTCGAGACTCGGAGCGCCCCCTTCGTTGATCACTTCTCCTGGACCGTTACCTGTTTACCTTTTTGCTTGTGGAGCGAGGGCCTGGCGGCAGGTGTCTGACGCCGATCCGAGCGCCGACTGCAGCCAGAGTCGCGCGGCTTCAACCTCGCCCGCTTCCTTGAAGAGGCGTAAGCTATGCGGCTTGCCTGCGGCGATTGCCACACGACCAAACGGCAGCGGTGTTCGAGCGGAATCCCACTTGTTGCGCTCAAAGATCGCGGGCCGACAGTCGGCGCCCAGTACCACCAGCGGCATCCCGGTTGCGCTTGCAAGTGCGACCGCCCCGACCTTCGCCTCTCTTGCGGGGCCACCGCCGTCTGCCGTGATCAGCGCGCACACACCGCGCTCGACCTGTCGCGCAAGAACTGCGAGCGCTTCCCAGCCACCATTTTCGCTGTCGCCTCGCACTACTCGCAAACCAAGCAACCTGCAAAGCCAGGCCAGACAATCGCCGCGCGGATCGCGAGCGACCATAATCGCGACCGCAGCGGCCGGCATTCGCGCACGCAAAGCGACCAATACCGAACTCGCCGACCCGTGCCACACCGCAAGCACCGATCCCGCCGGAAAGTCAGGCCATCTGACTTCCCCCGCGCTGACCAGCCGCACGGTCAGAGCAAGAATCCACGCGTAAATAAGGAGTATCGCCGCGCTGATTGCGGCGCCTGCGATATGCACCGGTGGAAAGTAGGTTCTAGTGAGCAGGAACACCCTGTCAACGGCGCGCGTGAACCGGCTTCTTTGCTGGAGCGCTGGCGACGCAAGCGGACGATCTTCTCCGGCTACCAGCGCGGCGATCGCTTCGATGTTCCGAGCTGCGGCGCTTTCTTCAGCTCCAATCAGGTATAATCCCTGTTGATGGCTGATCTGTTGCATAAACTTAGCTCTCGCCGGATCGGCCTTGCACTGAGCGGCGGCTCGGTGCGCGGCCTTGCCCACATCGGCATCATCAAGGCGCTGACCGATGCCGGTATTCGCCCAGCCGTAATCGTCGGTACAAGCGCGGGCAGCGTGATCGGTGCAGCGGTCGCGGCTGGAATGGGGTGGGAACAGCTTCGAGAGATGGCCTGCTCGGTCTTTTGGCCGAGCTTGCTAACCCGGAATGGCCTCGAGCGGTTCTGTTCAAGATATCTCCCCCCGACGTTCCACGATCTGAAAATACCCTTCGCCGCTGTCGCCACTGCGTTGCCCTGCAAACGACCGCTTACTATCGCCGAAGGACCACTCGCGTCGGCTCTGAGCGCGAGCTGCGCAATGCGAGTAGTGCGCAGGCCGGTCGTCAGAAACGGTCACCGTCTCAAGGACGGGGGTATCGCATGCGTGCTACCCGCAGCCGCGTGCAGAGACCTGGGAGCGGACCTGGTCATAGGCTCGGACGTGTGGGAACTAAGCTCCGTCTTGCGCACGTTCGGGCTCGACCCAACTCACTCGCGAGCCCGCAGGGCGTATCCCGAACACTTCCGAGCCGCGCTCCGACACACCGATTTGCTAATACAACCGGACATCCCGGCTGCGGGCTATGTTCCCGGCCCAATGGCGGTCGATCTGATGATCGAAGCCGGCGAACGCGCGGCACGGCGCGCGCTCTCAGTATCGGTCGCCTAGCGCATTCTGACTGTTACAAACCATCCACCATCTCCGGCAAGATGGCTGACCGGAACCGCAATACGACCGTCCCGGAGGTTGACCGGATCTCCAACGACTCATCCGCACCCTCGGCCGTTTGGTGAAGGTAGACACGCGTCGGAGACTTCACTGTGTGTGATAGGTGTTGGTCGGGTTTCTCGCCCACTACGATCTCGATCTCGTCGGCTCCGTCGGCGAGTTCCGGCGTGATGCCTTCGAAAGGCAGTTGGCGCGCTTGTATCTGACCGCGAACCTCGTCGCCGGCGATTTCCGTATTGACCAGCCAGCTCTTATGCCGTTGGTTGAAGCCGTAAAAGAAATTCACCCACTCATCTCGCGGTATTTCGGTGATGGTCATGGCTCGCCTCGTTACGTAGAGCTACATTCCGCTCGGGAATGTCTCGGGCACTTCGCCGGTTTCCCACTCGCTGGTGCGTTCAAGAGGCTCGACCGCTCGCGTCTCATCGAAGTGCAGCACGGCGTCGAACTGATCGGACAATCGGGCGTGAAAGTAATGACTTATGCGTTCGGTCTCCGGCAGATAGATCACGCCAATAGCTCGCTCGAGCATCTCCCGGCGCAGCCCGGTCTTCGCAACGCCCGGGTCTCTCAGGTTGAGCATAAAACGCCGTCTGTCCACCTCGTGAAACAACGATTCATAGCTCTCCGACAGCGCGGGCCGCACGAGCTTGCGCTCGGCTGGCCCGCCCCAGCTTGACGCCGCCGTCACCGTACCGGCGTAAGTGGTGAATCCGATCAGAACCGCCGCGCTTCCGTAACGCTGGCGAACCAACTGGCCGACGTTGAACTCACCTGCACTCCCCATATCGGTCGCTCGAGCATCGCCCAGATGTGAGTTATGCGCCCACAGCACGACCTTCGATGGCCGGCCCTGCCGCTCGAAGTGAACAAGCAGCGAGTGCAGCGTCTCGGCCATGTGGCGGTCGCGCAGGTTCCAGGATGACACGCGGCCGCGAAACATCGTCCGATAATACTCCTCTGCGTTCTTGACCAACCTCGCGTTTTGCTCGGCGTAGAAGAAATCGTCCGCAGCAACCCGCCCGTCTCGCTTTGCGTATTCAGCGGCTCGCCGATGAAGCTCGACGAGTTGGGAGACAACTTCCTGCTCGCACGATTGGGTCAGCCCAAAGCTTGCGGCGTAACCGTAAGCCTGAGGGTCTTCTCCAAAGTGCCCGAAGCACGAATAGCGGTATCGTGCCGCGCTGGCACCGACGGGATCCACTTTGTCCAGATATGTGAGCACGGCTTCAATAGAGGCGTGAAGGCTGTAGAGGTCGAGGCCGAAGAATCCTACTTTCCGCAGTCCGTCGGCGACATCGTCGTTGTGTGCGCGCAGCCAACCGATAAAGTCCAAAACATCGGCGTTGCGCCACATCCACGCCGGGAAACGCTTGAACCCGGCGAGCGCATCCACGGCTTCGTAGTCTGTGCTCTCGCCGCGAACGTACCGATTCACCCTGTAGGCGTCCGGCCAGTCCGCCTCCACGGCCACTGCCGTGAAGCCTTTTTCTGAGATGAGCCGCTTGGTGATCTGAGATCGCTCCTTGTAGAACTCATGCGTCCCGTGCGAAGCCTCGCCAATGAGAACGAAACGCGCGTCGCCGACCAGGGCGAGCAACGCATCATAGTCAGTAGCGGCTCCGGTCAGAGGCACGGCCGCGCCGGCTACTACATCTTTGAGGAGCACTCTTGTCGCTTCCATCTCGATCCTCCCTTCTTCAACCGTGGTCAACCGAACGCAGCTTCGACTACCTCCTCACGAATAGGTCCGCCCAAAAGCTTACGATTGGGTTGCGGACCGGTCTCCGAGACTGCGCACTTCTTGTGCAACGCACGTGCCCTGCATTCGACGGAATATTCGATTGATGAGGCGCGGGGAGTGCGTTGATTCACGCAGCGACTGAGGAATTATCACCGACATCTCGCCATGAAAAGAATTGCCCGCCTGATTCCGGGGATCTTGAGACTAATGCCGTGACACCTATCACGGTTGCTCGTGATGGTTGCCCTGTTTTCTCAGTTAGGCATTCCCTATGCTTGGGTCAGAATAGTCATCCCGGTTCTGGCGGACAGGGCGCAAGAACGAGAGTACGCGAGCCGTTGAGTGTCCTGAACTCTCTAAGTGTGCGTACTCACCTGACGGTGAAGAAGGGAGATGTCATGAGAGTCCACGTGGTGGCAGAAGGAGAAAGCGGACAGCGAGCATGCCGGCGCGTCGTGAGATGGATCATGATGCGGAGAAAGTTGTGGGTATTGATTCCTTGTTTACTTTTGCTTGCGATGAGTTCCTCTTACCGTGCTGGGCATGCCCAGGAAAAACAGCGTGATGAAAAGGGGAAGGCTCCGCTTGGAATTCCGGTGCTTTGGCGCGAGCCTTCCGACATCGCCTCACGCAATCTCTATCTGGGACCCGGCGGCGAGGCGATGAAGCCCGAACTGAACAAGGTCACTTTCATCGAAGAAAAGGAGAGCGCGGGCGCAGCCAAATTCCGCGTGCGTGACGGCTCCGGCCGCGAATGGATGGTCAAGATCGGTGGACAAGCTCAAGCCGAAGTCGCAGCAAGCCGCATCGTTTGGGCAGTGGGCTTCTACAGCGACGTCACCTACTTCGTTCCTCGCGTTGAGATCGAGGGAAAGCCGGCATTTGATAACGCGCGGTTCGAGGCCCGGCCGAAGGGCATCAAGAGACTCGGCGAATGGATGTGGGATGATAATCCTTTCACCGGCACGACCGAACTCCAGGGTCTCAGGGTCTTGCTGGCGCTGCTGGACAATTGGAACTTGAAAAACGAGAACACAAAGGTTCTCTTCGTGCGCGAGGACGAAGCGGGAAGAAGCGAGTTGCGGTACATCATCAGCGATTTCGATGCCCGCTTTGACAGGACCGGCGTTTCGCCGGGGCTTTGGTCGAAAGACACTTTGAGCAAGCCCGACAACTCAAAGGGCAAGTTCATTGAGAAAGTCAAAGACGGTTTGGTTGATTTCAATTACGCGGGTCGTCACAAGGAGAGGCTTTCAGGCATCACCGCGGCTCAGGCCAGATGGATAGGAAGCTGGCTTGCGCGACTCAGTGACCAGCAAATCAAGGATGCGCTGCGTGCCGGTGGTTACAGCACGGACGAGGGTCAGTCGCTCGAGAAGATTCTGCGGGCGAGAATAAACGAGCTAGTCAGCTTGAAGTGAGACGCTTGATGCCTGGCTGTTAAAGTCTGCGGCGAGATGGGGCTGGACAAAAACCAGAGGTCAACGAGATCAGCGTGAGTTCTTCTCGGAGGTTTTCGTTCTCGAAGGTCAGCTCTATCTGTTCAGTCCCTGAAGCCGCTTTATACGCTCGCGAATGGCGCGAATGTAAGTCGCCGTCTCTTTCTCATCAAAGCCGCCAGCCAGGAATGCATCAGAGAGCTGTTTGTCAGAGAGACGAGCAAGCAAGTCCCCCATCCATTGCGCATTCTCAATCATCACTCCACTCATCGCTCGCTTCGCGCGTCTGCGATTGCTGTGAAACGTCACTTTGCCGTCGCTCACGTTGTCGATAAATTTTGACCTGGCGTAGTCCTCGGGATTACCCTTCGTCCCCGTGGGGATCTCACCCAGAATCGGAGCATTGGTGTACCAGGATCCTGTCGAGCCGAGCGTTGCCCCGAGATCATTAACGTAATAGATCAGTTTGGTTTCTTCGCTGCTCTTCTTTTTGCTGGGTCGCACGATCTTGTTGTTAAGGGTCTTCAAGTCAAAATTATTGAGCAGCGCCATCAGAGTCTTCAGCCCGTCGAACTCGCGAGTGAGAACAAATGGATTCGACTGCCACGACCAGCGCGCGACTGTCTTGAAGCCGTCGTTGTCCCTCTCCAGCCTCACGTCCCACACATCGAAGCCTCCGCGCCCCTCGACGTGCGCACGCTTAACGAAGTAGTCCTGATCGACGTGATAACCAACGGCCCAAACGATTCGTGAGGCTGCGGTCTCGGGCCGAGCCTCAGGGCCGAATTTTATTGTCCACCTTCGGTCGCGATTATCCTCGACCACTATCTTCTCTGAATGGCCGGATGTGTCGCGTTCAATGAACACATATCTCGCGGAAGGGTTTGGTTCGCCTTTCTTGCCGCCAATCCCGTAAAACAAATCGCGGCTCTCGAGGTCAACAGGGTCTTCCCAAAGAACCGGCCGCCCTTGAGCAGCTTCTGCCCGCTGGGTCTTCGCACCCGCCGGTCGTGTCTGCGCCTCCTGAAGGACGGCGGGGTAAAGCAGGAAAAGCAAAACGCCGATTGCGGCAAGCGTCGTTCGTCTCGCCATAGCCAGACCTCCTTTTTTGACACGTAGGTCTGTTAGGGCAAGGGATGTACCGCGCGCGGCTCTAGCCACCTAAAGACGAAAAGGAGGCGAGCTGCGAAAAGTTCCGCTTAGTTGGGCGAAATCGCTCTAGTCTGGGTCCAATTCAAGCTATTTTTTCAACTCCAGGAGCTACCCGTCGTCACGCCGCCAACGAATTATCGGGCGGTATCTCAGCCGGGTCGGGGGAACCAACGTTGCCTTGGCTAAGAAAGCAAACGTGCATGGGGAAAAACCGAAGATGAGTGAACTCGGACGACAACCTCCTAAACACGACCATACTGCCGCCGATAATATGACGCCGGACAAAAACGGCCGCCCGCCACGTGCGCAGGTCGCGACCACCAGAAGGAGGCTTACCGGGAGATCGGCGGCGCTCGTGGGAGGTCTTATACTTGGGATTGCCGCTCTCTCACTCGCAGCTTATGTGGTGTTCGGGCCATCATCAGGGCCGGTAGCGCGACAGGCGAAACCGGCGGCGCAGCAGGTTACCGACGCCACTGGTCAATCAACGCCTCCCGCAGAAGCTCAAGCCGACCAATCCATCATCTCGCGGATATTCGGATCGGAGCCGTCGCCTGCGGCCGCGGGGGAGCAACGCGAGAACTGGATAGTCAACGCGGCAACAGCAACCCTGAGGTTGCTGATGGCGGCGCTGCTCGCGGCACTGCTGGCGTTCCGCCCGCACAGATACCTTCCGGCGCTCCAACGCAACCCCTACGTCGCGCAAACTCAAATATTGCTCGCCGTGGTCGCGTCTGCATTGATGATGATTGTGGGGGACAACGCCGCCCGCGCGTTTGGAATCTTCGCAGCCGCGTCGTTGGTCCGGTTTCGCACGAATATCCGCGATCCGAAGGAAATCACCGTGCTGTTGATCAATCTCGCTATCGGGCTTGCTACCGGAGTCGGCAGATGGGAGCTGGCAATCACTCTGAGCGTGTTTGTGCTCGCGACGCTCTGGGTGCTGGAATACATCGAGTCAAAGCAGGTTGTGCGCTCGATGCAGTTGAAGGTGAAGACCCATAGTGTTTCTGAAACCGACGACGTCCTGCAGTCGGTCTTTGGAAGGCACAAGTTGACCGCGGAGGTCCGCGAGGTTGACCGCGAGGACGCGGAGGACCACATTGGACGAATTGTCTACCATGTAACCGTCGGCCCGGGCGTGAGCACCGACCAATTGAGCGAAGAGATCTTCTCAGCCGATTCGCGGAATATCGACACCGTCGAGTGGCATCAGAAGAAGAGCGTTTCGTACACTTATCGCTGATCGCAAACGATCTGTGAGAAGAACACTTATGGACGGAGAGGACGCCGAAGTTGGGGAACGCTGACAGATGTCACTCATGGAATGGATTGGTTGGAGTCCTCCGCGCCGGGCGGGGCGATGCCGGGCGGTTAACCAGGTATATTGGACTGATGTTAATACTGAGAACGCTGGGTAGCCTGTGAATCGTCCACGGTGAAGGCGGATCTCGGGGTTATCCTCGTACCGTCATCGAAGCCGCGCCGCTTCGTCTGGACGTCATCTCAATCCAACAACCGCCTCATCAGGCGTCGCTTCACGATCTCGACCAACAGCAAGTAAGAGACGGTCATTCCCATCAAAAAGAGAAAGTACGTCGCGGGAAGCGGAGTGAACCCCAACACCTCGCCGAGCGGGGTGAGAGGCAGCACGATGCCTGCGATTACAACGGTTAAGGTGGTGATTGTCAGCGGCATGCTCGGTCGACTGCGCAGGGGGTTGTCTCCTGTCCGGATGACAAACAGCACGAGTGTCTGAGTGGCGAGCGATTCAACAAACCAGCCGGTGTGGAAGAGAGACTCAGACGCTTGAAAGACTTTCAGCATTATAAAGAACGTCAGGAAATCGTAGACGGAGCTGATCGGTCCGATGTAAAGCATGAATTTGAGGATGACGCCGACGTCCCACCTTCGCGGTTTGCGAATAAAGCTCGGATCAACGTTGTCTGTCGGAATTGTCACCTGCGCGAGATCGTAAAGAAAGTTGTTCAGCAGAATTTGGGTCGGCAGCATGGGCAGGAAGGGCAAGAACAGCGAAGCTCCCGCCATGCTGAACATATTCCCGAAGTTCGAGCTAGTGCCCATCAGCAGGTACTTCATCACGTTGCCGAACGCTTTTCTTCCGTCGATTATGCCGCCGTGAAGCACCCTGAGGTTGTGCTCGAGCAGGATGATTTGCGCAGCGTCCTTTGCGACATCAACTGCGTTGGAAACCGATATGCCGACATCGGCCGTATGAAGTGAAGGCGCGTCGTTTATACCATCGCCAAGAAAGCCTACTACGTGACCGCGATTCTTGAGCGCGATGATGATTCGATTCTTCTGAGCAGGCGACAACCGCGCGAAGACCGTTGTTTTCTCGGACACCAGCCCCAGAGCGGCATCACTCATTCTATCCAGCTCTTCTCCCATCACAATTCGACCGGCGTCCAGCCCGACACGCGAACAGATGTGCCGGGCAACAAGCTCGTTGTCGCCTGTCAAAATCTTAACCGCCACGCCGTCGCGGCGAAGTGATTCGAGAATCTCGGCGGAGCCTTCAAGCGGCGGATCGAAGAACGTCACATACCCGGCGAGGACAAGGTCTTGTTCGTCGGCCGCGTTGTAGCGAGTCTGGTGCGGCATTGTTCGATAGGCTACCGCAAGCACTCGAAAGCCATCGGCGCTCAGCGTCTCATATGTAGCCTTGCATCGCGCTTGCGCCTCAGCGTCCAGCGGGATTGTCCGGCCATCAAGCTCATACTCGGAACAAACTGCAAGCACGCTTTCGGGGGCGCCCTTGGCGATTAGCAGGCGATCCCCGCCGGCCTGAACCACGATTGATAACCGCCGCCTTTCGAAGTCAAACGGAATCTCGTCGAGCTTTTGGTAGCCTGCCACGTCGGGATGATCGTGATGAAGGATCGCCAGATCGAGAGGGCTGGCGCCTGCCTTTTGCAGAATCGCCTTGTTGAGCGCGTCCTCGACGCCGGTTTCGAAAAAGCTGTTGAGATATGAAAGAAGAAAGACTCGCTCAGCGGTATTGCCGAGCGGATCGAGATGTCGATCGAGTACTGTGTCGCCGCTGGTCAAAGTGCCTGTCTTGTCGCTGCATAACACGTCCATACTGCCGAAGTTCTGAATCGCCTCAAGGTGTTTGACTATGACCTTCTGCCGGGCCATATGCACGGCACCCTGTCCGAGCGTGACCGTCGTTATCATCGGTAGAAACTCGGGCGTGAGGCCAACCGCAAGCGCGATGGCAAACAGGAGCGATTCAAACGGATCGTGACGAAGCGCGGCGCTTACGAGAAACACGAATGCCACGAGGAAGAAAACAGTCTTCATTATTAGAAGGCCAAATGCTCGACTGCCTCGTTCAAACTCAGTTTCAGGCGGTTTTGCAGCGAGCTGCGCCGCGATATCTCCGAACGCAGTAGCCCCACCGGTTGCGATAACCACCGCGGTCGCGCTGCCGCTCACCACCGACGTACCGAAAAACACCGTACCTCGGTCCTCGACCGGGTCTTGCTTCGCCGACGCCGGCGCGGATACGTCTTTTTCAACAGGCAACGATTCGCCGGTGAGCGATGCTTGATTGACATGAAGATCTCTCGCTTCCAGCAGCCGCGCATCCGCCGGTACGAGAACACCGGCTGCCAGTCGAATAACGTCGCCCGGCACAATTGCACGACGAGATACTTCTACCCATTCGCCATCGCGCAGTGCGATGGCCGTCGGCGCGACTTGCTGACGCAGCCGTTGCGCCGCGCGCTGAGAGCGATATGTTTGGAAGAAGTTCAGCGCAACGCTCAATAGAACCATCAACACTATGATCGAAGCGTTTACTCTTTCGCCCAGAAGACCCGAAGCGAGGCTTGCGATTAGCAAGATTATGACCAGCGGGTTAGCGAACAGACGCAGGATCTGAATGACGTCTTCGGCGCGGTGAGCCGCAATCAACTCATTCGGGCCGTGTTCGGACAGGAGTCTGTTTGCTTCTGCACTGCTCAGTCCGCGCGATGCGGCTTGAGTTTGTTCCATGGCTTCCACAACAGGTGTATTGGCAATAGGAGATTAATTTTTCTTGCGACATCTCCTACATCAGAGAGGCTGGGAATTCCCGCGCTACTATTCCACAGCGTCGCTGTAGTAAACAATCACAACAGTTCCGACGGGGTTGATCTCACTGAACTGCTTCGCCGCAAACATAGGGATGCGTATGCAGCCGTGGCTTGCGGGGTACACCGGCACCGAAGGGTTGCCATGGATCGCTATCCCGCCGACGATATAATTCGGATAGTACAAGAGGCCGAGCGGACTCTTGCGCCAGCCAGAGATCTTGTGGCTAATGGTGAAACGTCCGCAAGGAGTCACGGCTCGCCGCGTCCAGCCCTCCGCTGTGAAGAGTTTCCCTGTGCCGGTCGAGACGGGCAGAATCTTCGAAACCAACCCGCTGAGGTCGACGGCGAACAGCACCTGCCGGGTGAGATCAATCTCGATGTGCACGTGGCCGCTCTCCCGAGGAGGCGGGCGCTTCGCGGTTCGCAATGCCTGTAGTTCCTCCAAAGTGAGCTTGCCAGTGCGCTTTTGGCCTTCGACTTTCCGAAACGCAATTAATGCTTGTCGCGAACCCACATCGAGAGCGCCGTCGACGGGTCCGGTCCAGTATCCGAGGTCGGATAGGCGCTGTTCAGCTTCACGAATCTCTTCGGTCCTCAACGACAATGTGGGCGCCGGCTGTGATCGACTCGATCGTTGCTGCCTGGCAGCCAGGCCGGGCTGAGCCAGCACCTGGTCTTTGCTTGCGCAGGCAATAACTAATGCGGCCACGACGGGCCCAGCGAAGTGCGATCGGGATAATCTGAAATAGCGAAGGTTGACGTTCCATTCCACCGATTTCAATGAGTGCAACTCCGACGCCAGACTCGCGGCTCAGGCGAGTCCGACTTTATACCGGTTGTCACGGAATTCGCGATTCTTCCTGAGTAAATCTACACTTCACGCTGCGAGATTTCTCGCAACCAAATACAAGCTGCGAAGGCTCCACGCGCCACCGGCGTGTGTGCGGCGAGGAATGATTGTTCCACCCTTTAAACGTAATGCGTGAGCGCTCTAAGGAGATCACGATGCGAAAATCAGAGCCCGCTCAGCGAGGCGCTGGCGATGCGCGTGGGTCCGGCTGTCCCGATGAGCGGAGGGAAGCTGGCCGGCGCGCTCGTCGAATCAAGTAACACCGTTATTATCTTGTATTGAATCAAGAAAGAGCCGAAAATCAAGGCTCACACAATGCGCACATTTCCGGGAAAAACGTGAAGAACCAGGATTGGTTCAGAGCTCGACGAATGGAATACGGCGGTTTAGTTCTTCGCGCGTTTTATCCGGTCCAGATCCCTCGGTATCATAAGTTTTGGGGTACGAGAGGCAAATGACTAAAAGACTGGATTACCGCAACAGCGTGCTTAAGGCGTACCCCGATGTCTACACGACGGCGGCGCTTGAGGCGTTGGAGGCCCTTGCGCCGCTCAACCGTGACCGGCGTGAGCTGATGGCAAGACGCATCGCGCGGCGACTGACGCGGGAGCGCGGCCGGCAACGCATCGCCTTCCTCGACCCCCAGGAGCTGATCCCGCGCACCGGCATCCGCGTCCAGGACGCCCGCGAGGGCAACTTCGAAGGGAGCGAGATCCCGGCCGATCTGAAGCGTCAGTGGATCCAGGGGACCGGCCCCGTCGCCAGGCCGAGGGCGAGCACCGAGAGCGGCCTGCGCAACGCCGCTTATGCGCTCCTCTCGGGCGCCGACGGCTGGATGTTCGATGGTGAGGACGCCCTCGGGCAGGTCGATACCATGTCGCTCGACAACCAGCGCAACCTCCGGCTCGCGATCGCCAGGGAGCCGCGCTTCCTGGTCGTCGCCGAAGAAGTCGCCGCCGAGATGAACAAATGGGCGCAAGGCTTTTTCGGGCGACCCATCGTCGCCGAGTGGCCCCAACAACTCGACTTCACCACCACGATCTTCCGCGCGCGCGGTCTGCACCTCGATGATCGTCACGTGCGCGAAGAGGACGGCACCGGTTTCTCAGCTTCGATCGTCGACCTCGCGCTCTACGTAGTCAACAACCATCAGCGCCTTCGCGACTCGGCGGTATCGATAATCCTCTACCTGCCGAAGATCCAGACCGCCGAAGAGGCGGCGTTGTGGAACGATCTGCTCGCGGCGCTCGAGCAGCACCTCGGCCTGGCGATAGGCACGATCAAGGCCTACGTCCTCGTCGAGCAGATCGAGGCGGCCTTCCAGTTGATGGAGATCCGCGCCGTTCTCGGCCGTCACTTCGTTGGCTTTAACACTGGGCGGTGGGACTACATCAACAGTGTCGCCGATGCGATGGCGTGGGACCCGGGCTTCGTCAACCCCAATATCGACGCCATCGGCATGACTTACGGCTACATGCGCAACTACGAGGACCGCGTGCGCCGGGCGGTGAACACCCCCGATCGGAACGGCCGCTGCGCCCTCTGGCAGGGCGGTATGGAGCCCAACATCCCGGTCGGCTCCGAGGCGGGCGTCGCCGCAGGCATGCGCAGGGCGAAGGCCGGCGGCGAGCGCGAGCAGCTCGCGGGGGCGAGCGGAAAGTGGGTGGCGCACTGGAAGATGGTGCACATCGTGCGGCCGG
>JBASRN010000315.1:0-20416 GCA_049273855.1 Blastocatellia bacterium | reverse complement strand
AAATCCTCGACACGGTTCGCAAGCTTGGCATCGGCTTTGTTGCTTACAGTCCATTGGGACGCGGGTTTCTGACCGGCCAGTTTAAGAGCTTCGACGATCTGGCGGCTGACGATTACCGTCGCTATTCGCCGCGATTTCAGGGAGAGAACTTCGCGAAGAATCTCGAGCTAGTCGCGCGAGTCACCGAGATGGCGCGCGAAAAGGGTGCGACCCCGGGGCAGCTCGCACTCGCGTGGGTGCTGGCTCAAGGTGAAGACATCGTGCCCATACCCGGCACGAAGCGGCGCAGCTACCTCGAGGAAAACGTTGCCGCATCACAGATCGAGTTGACGGCTGAGGATCTGGCGCGAATCAACGAACTGCTCCCGCAAGGCGCGGCGGCGGGGACTCGATACCCTGAAGCGATGATGAAATTCGTGGATATGTGAGTTGGACGATGCTGCTAAAGCGCTAAAGGCCGGGATTTAACACGGCCTTTCTCTTGTCTTGCTTGGTGTTTTGAGAGAGCCTACCAGCGCGGTTCGCGGCGTTGGCCGCGTCCGCCCCCGTATCCGCCGCCTCCTCCGCCCCCGCCTCCGAAGTTGCGCTCTGGCCGCGGGCGCGCTTCGTTGACGTTGATCGCGCGGCCGTTCAACTCGACCCCGTTGAACTTCTCAATAGCCTTCGCCGCGGCCTCACTGTCCATCTCGACGAAGGCAAAGCCGCGCGAGCGCCCGGTATCCCTGTCGGTTACTATCGTAGCCGACTCAACCGGCCCCACCTCCGAGAACAGGTCGGTGAGCTGATCCTCCGTCGTCTGGTACGACAGATTTCCTACGAATATTCTCATTATCTCTCCTGAGTTTTCCAGAAACTCGTTAGAAGGAACTCGTTTTGGCTATCCGGGAGAAAGTCGAGCAGCACTAACTAGCTAACAATTCCGAACAGAGAAGACGCGCTCCTGAAACCATGCCTGCAGCGGCCACGTCCGCCGCCACGTCGAACGCCGCCCATAGTATCAACGTTCGATTGCTTTGTCGAGATTTTAGTCACTTCGCACCATTGTCAATAGGCTATGGTAATTGGCAACTCTGTGGTCGGACCCGAAGCACGGTTCCCTGAGTAGTCCTCAGCAATCACCTTGATAAGATAGTTCCCGGGAGCGAGGCTCGACGCGCGCAGAACCCCGTTTGTGGCTTCGCCATCTCGAACTCGGTTTGTGACGATGTATTTGAACCTGGTCGGCGTGCCGTAAGCGCTAACGCCACTGCCAGAAGCAAAGACTCTTGATACTGAAGAGGCTTCCGGCGGTAAGCGATTGAACTCGATGTTGATAAGCGCCTGCTCGAAGCCATTCACGTGGGTGCCATCCTCATTTAGCAACTGGTAGCCAATCCTGAAGACTCCCAGCTTTCGTTTCGTCCCGTTGCCGTCGACTCGATCATAAGCCGTCACCGCTATCGAAACGTCTCCCGACACCACGAGACGGCCGTTGCGTTTCTCTTTGAATCGCTGGACATCTCGCCTAACGCCCGCGTCCATGTTGAAATCCCTGGCCGGCCCCACCTCGATTCCGTCTAGCTCGACCGTAGGGGGTACTGTGTCTTTGAAGCCGAAGAACGAAAGTTGGAGCGGGTTCGCTTGTGCGTTCCACGGACCGAGGTTCAGATGAACGTGGTTGAGCCGATTGACCGAACCGATAAAGTCTCCCACCTTGAACCTCGTTCCGCGACGGACCCGGACTCCGATGAGGGTCCCCTGCCCGTCGGTTTGCGGCTTGAACTTTTTGTGCGCGTTGATCTCGCCTTTAGCGTTGCGTCCCACCTGAATATGAATGTAGCCGAAGAGTCCGACGTGCACGCCTTCGCTTGCGCCGTCGAAGTCCCAATTCGCAATCGGCGAAGTGACTTTCTCATCGAGGACCGACAATACTGAGTCGCCCGCGTTAGCGCGAAGGTCGAGTCCGCTATGTAAGTGATCAAGCGCAATCCCTCCCGGCGCACCCCGCGCTTCGCCGACGACTCCAGAAACCTCGTGCCACTGGTCTTGAGGAGCGAGCGGCCAGGGAAACGGATCTCCGACGTGGCGCGCGTACTTTTCGAGCTTCGGGAAGGCCTGCCGCGACACCGGCGCGTCGGCTGTGGGCTGAATAAGTGTCGTTTCTGTTGGCGCAGCGACGGGCTGAGGCGGAAAGGGGAACACTTCGCGAACGATGTAGTTCGCAGAGTCGGCGACATACAAGTTCCCTTCCCGGTCGATCGCGATCCCTCCGGGACCGTTGAATCTCGCCTCATACCCGACTCCGTCCGCGAAGCCCGTCCCCTTTCCCGCATAGACGCTCCAATCGCCGTCGGGCGTCACGCGAACGATCCTGCCTCTGCTCTGGTCAGAGATAAACAGGAATCCGTCGTGGGTTACGACGATTCCAACAGGCCGACTTAGCCCAACCTGGATTTCCTCGGGTCCGCCGTCAGGACCGCCAGCAATCGTGCTCACGTCGTTCTGGGGCGTGATCTTTCGAATCGCATGATTGCCGGTGTCTGCGACGTAGATGTTGCCACCTTTGTCGGTGAAAATCCCGCTTGGCGTGTCAAACAGCGCGGAAGCCGCTACACCGTCTGTATATCCAGCAGAACCGCCGCCGGCAATCGTTGTGACCTGGCCGTCAACCGAGATCTTACGAATGCAATCGTTGTATGCATCCGCGACGAAGATGTTTCCGCGCTTATCGACCGCAACTCCAATCGGCCCGTCAAACTCGGCGTCGGCGGCTGGGCCATCTTTGAAACCCACCGCGCCGCTTCCCGCTATCGTGCTGACCGTCCTCCCATCCGCCGAGAGCTTCCTTATTCGGTTGTTCGAAGTGTCGGCGATGATGACGTTGCCGTTACCGTCTATGGCTATGCCTGATGGCGTGTTGAATAGCGCGCGCAGAGCATTGCCGTCTCGAAAGCCCTCCTCCGATCCGGCTATCGTCTTGACATAGCCATCCTGGGTGATTCTTCTTAAGCGATTGCTCTCGCCGGCGTCGGCTACAATCACGTTGCCGTTCTTATCAATCGCAATGCCGAACGGATCGCTAAAGCTGGCTTTGTCGGCCTTGCCATCCTCGACTCCGGGATGGCCCGCGCCTGCAATTGTCGAGACCGATGCGAGGGCATCTGGCCTGGTGGGGATTGGTCTTGCGTAGAAGTAATAAACGTTAATGGCTACGGCGCTTGGAAGTGCGAGGATGAGAACCGCGAGTATTATTCTCCGCATTGATCCCACGAGATATGAATGCGCTTTCTGGAGACTCCGGTTTCAACCGAAGGCCTTCTCACGCAAAGCCGCAAAGAGACGTAAAGAGCCGCGGTCGTTAACGATTGCGGTCTTTGAGACTCTTTGCTTTGCGACAAACGCCTCAAGTGTTTGAGAGCACCAATCTATTGAGGCAGCCGGCTTATAGTGTCGAAGTACCTCACGAACATCTTCATTCCACCCGACGCCATTTCCCAATCGAAGTTTTCGTTCTTCGCGTGGTAGCCGTGCTCGGGAAGTGAAAGCCCAAGGAACACGATCGGCGCTTTCAAGTGGTCCCGCATCGTTACCACGGCGCCGATTGAGCCTCCTTCTCGAGTAAATGCCGGCTGGCGGCCAAAAGCGTACATCATCGCTTCCGCCGCAGCGTCTGAGAACTTGCCCTTGAACTCACCGGTATACGGCTCAAGCGCCGACTCGAACTCGACCACAACATCGGAATTCTGCTTACGGACGAAGTCGCGCACAAGCTTGAAGACCCTCTTTGGCCTCTGCTCCGGCACAAGGCGGCAGCTGATTTTAGCCTGCGCGCGATACGGAACGATGGTTTTCACACCTGGTCCCTGATAGCCGCCGGTAATACCGTGAACTTCAAACGTCGGCTCGGCCATTATCGCTTTAAGCACACGTTCGGCGTCGTCAAAGCGCAACTTCTTCAACTCGTGCGAGGCTTTAAACTTCTTAGTCGTAAAACCCGAATCAAGAAAGCTCTTCACTTCTTTCTTAGTCGCCGGTGTGACGTCATCGTAAAAACCCTTGATCTTCACACGGCCAGTGTCAGCGTCGTAGCATTTCGAGATCACCTTGCACAGCTCGCCAATCGGGTTGCGAGCCGGTCCGCCCGTGAGACCCGAGTGAACATCCTTTTCACCGGTCTGGAGCGTCATCGTTAGCATCATCGCGCCTCGCAGCCCGTAAGGTATCGCGGGCCGTTCACGCGAAATCCATATCGTGTCGCTGACCAGAATCGAGTCGGTCTTTAAGCGGTCCGCGTTGCTCTTGATGAAGTGTTCGAAGTTCGGACTGCCGATCTCTTCTTCAAGCTCCCAGATGAAGTTGATGTTAAGCGGCACCTGGTTCGCTGCGGCGTAATTGGCGGCAACCATGGCCGCAAGAGCCGGCCCCTTGTCATCTGTTGTGCCACGGCCTTCATAGCGCCCGTCTTCGTTGAAGAAGGTGAAGGGCGCCTTATGCCATTCGTCGGGATCGGCTGGCTGTACGTCGATGTGGTTGTAGATGGTTAAGGTCGGGTTGTTGGCTCCGTTATCGATCCGGCCGAAAACCACGGGGTTGCCTGGCGTATCGACGGTCTCAGCCCTAGCGCCGATCGATTCAAGGTACTGGCGCGCGGTCTCGGCGCCGCGCTTGATGTCGGCCGCTCGCTCGGGCTCCATACTTATGGTCGGGATCTCGACTAGCTGGCCTAATTTGTTCTCAAACTCCCCGCGTGCGCCGAGGATGTACGGATCGAGGCTGTTGTACAGCTTCCCGTTCTCTGCCATTCTTGTTGGTGAGCTCCTTATCCTGAATTGCTCCGCGATTATGATGACCGGCATTCAGGGCTGTCAAGGAAAGCGGCGGCCGAGGCCATGCAAGACGCACTCTCGACCACAAAACGTCATCGTGGAGGCAGCCTCACGCAAGCGTCTGCAGCCTCTATTAACTAGAGACACACAGAAGCCTTTGTGCTAACATCCGGGGCTGGGACGGCCCGGCTTAATCACACACGCCGCCTCGCCCTCGAATCAACCGCTCCTCTCTCAAAGGTTTCAGCCCCTTATTGAAAGTCCCAATGGCTTCGCGTTAGCGGCGGGCTGCCGCGATTGTGCAACGGCTTGCGCATGCTACAACGATGGGCTAGACTCCGGCCAAAAGCTGGGAAAAGAGTTGCTGGATAACTCAGGCCGCTTGAAGACGACTCTCTCATGCAAGCCGAAGCAACGTAAGGGAGATTCAGATGGTAAGCAGAATTCTACTCGCTGATGACAGCATCACCATTCAGAAGGTGGTGAATATGACCTTCGCTGACGAGGGAATCGAAGTGGTCGCTGTCAGCAACGGCGAGATGGCGGCGCGGCGGCTGGAAGAGGTGAACCCGGACCTCGTGCTGGCTGACATTTTTATGCCCGGCAAGAACGGTTACGAGCTTTGCGAAGCCATCAAGACAAATTCAAAGTTTTGCAACGTACCCGTTGTGCTGCTGGTTGGAGCGTTTGAACCTTTCGACCAGGTCGAAGCGCGGCGCGTGCAGGCCGATGCCCATCTAACAAAACCCTTTGAGTCGCGAACACTGGTCGACACGGTTCGCAAGCTTCTCGGCAACCCCAATCGCCCACACACCGGACCTCTTGCGGACGCGGCGCCTGCGCAACAGGAATCACCTGCACCTGTAGAAGAACAGACTTGGCTTACCCCAACTCTGGTTGATTCGACCGAAACCTTGGAGTTTGAATCAGCCTCAGGTCAGTGGAGGCCCGCCGACATGCCGGGAAACGAGCCGGGCACGCGGCGGCTTGTCGCCGAGACTATACCGCTCGACCTCGGGCAGCGACCGGACCAACCTCCCTCCCACTTTCAGTCCGACGAGTTCCAATCCTCTGGTTCTGAGGTCGAGCGCGGAATGCGGTTCTGGGAACGAGCAACGGGTGAGCTCGTGTCACCGCCGGGAAGCGCCGAGTCGTCGGAGCAGACTGTCTCGCCCGAAGACCAGCGCGTAACCGCAACCGGCTCATCATTCGAAGTCCAGATCCCCGCGGCTGCCGAGCAGGCAGCGCATCCGCCCCTCGAGATTGAAACTCAAGCCTTGACGGTCGAGAGTCCTCCGGCGAGCGGCCCCGACCAGCAGCAAATGGTCGTGGATTTCGAAGAATCCTTGCCCTCGACACCCGAAGCCGAGGCGGAAGCGTCTACGCACGATGCGAACATCTCCGGAGTTGAGTTAGGTTTGGCGGGGGAACCCGGTTCCAATGAATGGCATATGGAAGACGTCCAGCACGCCGCCAACGAATGGAGAGCTGCAAACGCGGTCAATCTGAAGACGACGAAGCTCGAGATGCCTGATTTGCCCGAGGACGACCGTGCTTCGCTCGAAGCCAACGGAGAAAACGCAGCCGTGTTCGGCCTCTCGGAAGCGCCAGCAATCGCTGAGTCCTCAAGCTTATTTACGGCGGAGGAACCACTCGGGGACGTTTTGTCTGATAACGGCAACAGCGAAGGGCTAAGTCCCGCAAGCGAATCTCCATCACCGCTCGAGGAGTCGGCTGTTACCGAATTCAATCTGGAACTCTCGCCAGACGAAACGGCTGCAGTCGAACAGGTCACCGTCGCGGCTGAAGTGGATCAGGTGACTTCTCCACACTCGGAGAGGATAACCGGCGAGCTGGTAACCGCCGAGTTGCCAATGGACGGCCAGAAGCTTGTGGAGTCCGCGGCTCGCGACTTCGTCGCCCAGGAGGTGTTCGAACCGCCTTGGGAAGCGCCGGAGCGATGGGTTGACGGCGAACTGCAGACCGTTCCTGCAGACGAGTCTGTGCGCGGCGAGGACCCGCCCAGTGACTCGACCTCCTACGATTGGACTTCGCCCGGCGCGGTGATTCATTCCACCGGGCGGCTCGATTCGACGGTAATGCCCGTCGAATTCACTGAGTCTTCAGAAAAACTTCTTGAGGAAGAAGACCCTGTTAAGCCGGCTGCCGCTGGCGTGGTAGACGAGCCGGTGAACTTGGAGGCGGAACAGATGCGTTTTGCTGCGATCGACATGGAAGCTTCGCCGGTCGAAGCGGGCGACGCCTTAGTTCAACCGTTTCAATCATCCGAGCGCGAGCGAGGCTTTGAAATCTCGCCGGCGGTTGGCGACGATCAAACGCCTGGCCTGAACGGGCACCGTGAGGCGAGTGAGATGCCTCTGCCTCCTATCGATCTGTCGCCGATGGTAATAGATGAGATCGTTCGGCGCGTTGTGGCTCAAATAGGCGACTCCGTCGTCCGCGAAATCGCGTGGGAGATCGTCCCCGACTGCGTCGAGCGGATCATCGATCAGCAAACCCGCGATGCGCTTGCTAAGCGATAATCAGCGCGGCTTAGTACTCTCCCAAATCCACAAACACTTTGCAAAAGGGGTAAAGAGGTTGACCATCGCCTCTCTATCCCTTTTAATTGTTTGGCCGTCGCGCTTCGTCTGAACCTGCATTCGGCAATAATGATTCAGCCTTAAAGACTTGGAAACCATCGACACCGGGCGAGCGGTTACGGCTTGCGATAAACCTATGACTGAGATCCCGAAAGCATATGATCCCCATAGCGTTGAGGAGAAGTGGTATCAAATCTGGGAGTCGCGGGGGTACTTCAAGCCACGCGGGGAAGGGTCCAGTTACACAATCACCATTCCGCCACCCAACGTGACAGGCTCGCTCCACATCGGTCATGCCCTGTGCTACTCGCTGCAGGACGCCCTGATCCGATGGAAGCGAATGCAAGGCTACAAGACGCTGTGCGTGCCCGGGATGGATCACGCCGGGATCGCGACTCAGAACGTGGTGGAGAAGGAACTTCGCAAGGAAGGACTCACCCGCCACCAGCTTGGACGCGAGCGCTTCGTCGAGCGGACTCTGGAGTTTGTGAAGAAGTATGGCGGAGTGATTCTCTCACAGCTTCGCCGGCTGGGGTGCTCGTTCGACTGGGACCGTACCAGGTACACGCTCGACGAACGCTACGTCGAAGCAGTGATGGAGTGCTTTGTGCGCTGGTGGGAAGCTGGGTTGATCTATCGCGGCAAGCGAGTGATCAACTGGTGTCCCGGCTGCCTGACTGCTATTTCGGATATCGAAGTCGAACACGAAGACCGCGCGGCCAAGCTCTATCACCTGCGCTATCCATTCCAGGACGGAAGCGGCTCGGTCGTCGTGGCGACTACGCGTCCGGAGACGATGCTGGGGGACACGGCAGTCGCAGTGAACCCTTCGGACGAACGCTACAAGGAGTTGGTCGGCAAGACCATCGTGCTTCCGCTCGTGGGGCGAGAGATTCCATTGATAGTAGACGACTACGCGAAGTCTGAGTTTGGAAGCGGCGCTGTTAAGGTGACACCCGCTCACGACCTGAACGATTTTGAAGCCGGCATGCGCCACAACCTGCCCAAAGTAATCGTGATCGACGAGCACGGAAAGATGTCGGCGGACGCGGGCAATCGCTACGCGGGGCTCGATCGTTTCGAGGCTCGCGAGCGGGTGCTCGAAGACCTGACTGCGCTTGGGCTGGTTGATAAAGTCGAAGATTACATGGTGCCCACCGCTATGTGTGCCCGCTGCCACACGATCATTGAGCCGCTGCTTTCCGAGCAATGGTTCGTGAGAATGAAGGAACTGGCTCAGTCGGCGATCGATGTAGTCAAGCAGGGACGCGTGAAGTTCTACCCCGATCGCTACGGGCGCACTTACCTCGACTGGATGGAGAATATCCGCGATTGGACTATCTCGCGGCAGCTCTGGTGGGGTCATCGCATTCCGGTCTGGACCACTGAGGACGGGGAGTACATCGTCGCGCGCTCCGAGGTTGAAGCGCAGCAGAAAGCAAACGGCAAGAGAATCACTCAGGATGAGGACGTGTTGGACACATGGTTCTCCTCGGCGCTTTGGCCGCACGCGGTACTTGGCTGGCCACAACAGACCGAAGACCTTGCGAGCTTCTATCCAACATCGGTGCTGGCGACGGCCCGCGACATCATTTATTTGTGGGTGTCGCGGATGATCATGACCGGGTTGTACTTCACAAAACAGATTCCGTTCAGCGATGTGTACATATATGCGACGGTCCTGGATGAGAAGGGTCGTCGTATGAGCAAGTCGCTTGGGACCGGAGTTGACCCGCTCGATCTGATCGAGCGCTATGGCGCGGACGCGCTTCGCTTCTCGTTGCTGGTGCGAGCAGCGCGCGGCCAGGATATCCGCTTCGCCAAGGTTGAGAGCGGCAGGCAGCCGCAAGTCGAAGAAGCCCGCAACTTTGCGAACAAGATCTGGAATGCTGCGCGATTCGTGATGATGAATCTCGGCGAAACTTCCGAGGCCGAACCGACATGGGTCCATTCCGATGGGTTAGCGGATAGGTGGATCCTTGCTGAGTTAAACTCAGCGATCGAGCAGACGACTCGCGCACTCGACGAGTACAAGCTCAACGAAGTAGCGCAAACCCTCTATCATTTCTTCTGGGACGACTTCTGCGATTGGTACATCGAGCTTTCCAAGTCGCAGGTAATAGCAAGAGAAGAAACACCCGAGGTGTTGGCGGCTCGATGCCGGATCGTTTACGTGCTCGAGACGAGCTTGCGGCTGCTTCATCCGCTTATGCCGTATCTCACTGAAGATATCTGGCAGCGTCTACCCCATACCGGAGAGTCGATAATGCTTCAACAGTGGCCCGTGCCTGACGCCTGCCGCGAAGACGATGCGGCGCGTGAGCAGATGGGAACGCTGATCGCGCTGATTACCAAGGTCCGTAATATTCGCTCGATTTTTAACATCCCTTCGCAAAGCCGCGTCAAGCTCCACCTAGCGACCGCCGACCAAGCTGCTCGCTCGCTGGTGCTGGATAACTCGGATCGCATTAGACGACTCGCGCGCGTCGAAGAGATCATTTTGTCGGACACACTTCCTGGCGTTGAATCGGCTGCCTCCTACATTGTTCATACTATCGACATGGCCGTGCCGCTAGAAGGCCTGATCGACCTGGACAAGGAGAGCGAGCGCATCTCGAAGGAGATGGAACGGAAGCGCAACGAAACGCGCGGGCTGGCGTCCCGCCTCGACAACCCTTCATTTGTGGAGCGCGCCCCTCGCGACGTAGTCGAGGAGACTCAAAGGCGTCACGAGGAACTGATCGTCGAGATCGAGAAACTTCGATCCACGCTGGCTTCAATTGGGCGCGGGTGAGACCGCATTTGCTCAGCAGACTATTTTCATGGAACTCGACTCTGGAATTATCTACGCCTACGCGTCTGATCTGCTTAAGGAAGATCTGGGGAGAGGCGATATTACGACGCAAAGCATTATTCGAGGCGGCGTGCGAGCGCGCGGCCGCTTTCTCGCAAAGCAGGATTTTGTGCTCTGCGGACTTGAAATCGCTGAAGCGGTGTTCAGCACGCTCGACGCCAACATCCAGCTTGAATCGCGGGTTTATGATGGCGAGTCGATCAGCGCCGGCTCCGAGTTCGCGATGATCGAGGGACCAGCAGCGGTGCTGCTAACCGCGGAAGGAACGGCCTTGAACCTTTTGCAGCGGTTGTCAGGCGTGGCAACGCTCACCCGAGAGTTTGTCGATCGGATAAGCGGCACCGACGCGCGAATCGTGGACAGTCGCAAGACGACGCCCGGGTTGCGGCTGCTGGAGAAATACGCGGTAACGGTCGGCGGCGGGTACAATCATCGGTTCGGGCTGGATGACGGAGTGCTGATAACGGATAATCACATCGCGCTCGCGGGGGGAGTGCGGCGGGCACTGGAGCTCGCGCGTGGCGCGGCGCCGCACTCTATGAAACTCGAGGTCGAGATTTCAAGTCAATCACAACTTCGCGAAGCGCTGGCGGGCGGAGCGGAAGTGATAATGCTCTGCAATATGTCTGCTGCCGAGCTTCGCGAGTCGATCGCGGTGATCAGGAAACAGAGCCCCACCGTAATAATCGGGGTATCAGGCGCGGTGGGTCTGGAGACGGTGCGCGAGATAGCGGAGTGCGGGGCTGACTTGATCTCGGTCAGCGCTGTCACGCACTCGGCCACCGCCGTGGACATAAGTTTGAAGACAGTGGCCCTTTGAATATCCTCCGTTGGTGAGTACTCGACAGGCGCGCAGCGGAAAGAAAGCGCCTTGCTCGATCCGAATGAGAACGACGAACCGGTATGTCAACAGGCAGAACCCAGAAACGCCTGCGATTTGATCGCGCCGATGTCCACCAGGAACCCGATGGCCAATGTCGGGTCGAGGTGACTTTCACCTTCAGCGAACAAGTCATTACCGCGAGCTCCAGCGGCGATTGCGAGGGTGCGGGCCGGTTGAAAGCGGCCGCGTCGGCCACCCTCAGGGCCGTGGAGGAAACCGTCGAACGTCGCTTCACCTGCGCGCTCGCGGACCTCGACCATGTGAATGCGCTGGGCAAAGATCTGATCGGTGTGCTCGTAGACGTTACGTTTGAGGAAAGAGAGATGCAAGTCTTCGGCAGTTGCCAGATCGCCGACAGCCAGACGGATGCTGCAATAAAAGCAGCGCTCAATGCTACGAATAGGTTCTTTGAACTCGCGATGCGAGGGTGACGGGCGGGACTGAGTGCTGAAGACTGAGTGCTGAGTGCCTTATCCTGTCATTGTTATTCCACTCAGTCCTCGGTCCTGAACATGGCTATGCTTGGCTCCACCGTTCTGCGCTTTGAGCAACTGACCTCGACCAGTGACCTCGCGCGAGAGATGGCCGCGGCAGGGGCTGAAGAAGGCATTGCCATCACGGCACGCGAGCAGACGGCTGGCCGGGGTAGGCTGGGCCGCGTCTGGTCTTCGGCGCCCGGTGAGGGGCTCTACGTGTCGCTCATTCTTCGACCCCCGATCAGGCCCGGAGCTTCAGCGGTGATAACTCTGGCCGCGGCAGTCGCCGTCGCCGAAACGCTTAGTCTGGACGTTCAGCTCGAGGTCGATATCAAGTGGCCCAACGATGTGCTAGCATCAGGCCGCAAACTTTGCGGGATCCTGGTGGAGACCGCGATAGAGAAGGAGCAGTTGCTGTATGCGGTGATGGGAATCGGAGTGAACCTTGCTCAGCGCGACTTCCCGGAGGAGATTCGAGACACTGCGACTTCGATCTTCATGGAAAGTGGAAAGCTCATGGCGGCGGACGATTTTCTCGTGCCGCTTCTGGGCCGGCTTGAAAACTGGTACCGGATGGCCCTCGGCAGTCCCGATGGCGTGATTGCCCGATGGAGCGAACTCTCGAGTTACGCTCACGACTGCCCAGTGACTATCGAGACACCCGACGGACTTGTTGATGGTCTCACGCGCGGATTGACTGCCGGCGGCGCGCTTATCGTCGAGACCGGCAGCCGGCGCCACGAAATAACATCTGGTGAAGTGAAGTTGAGGAAGGTCAAGTAGTCCGTAACCCGTAGTCAGTAGCTGGCTATCGCTGACCACTGTGCCTGACCACTGAGTATTGACGACTGACGATTGAGTTGGGACTATGACTACAAACTGGGGACTACGGACTACTAACCACTTACTGCTGACTACTGACTACTGATTACGGACCCCCGACGATGCTCTTAGTTCTCGATGTAGGAAACACGAACACGACGTTGGGCGTTTACGACGGTCAACGGCTTGCCCATAGCTGGCGACTCGCTTCCGAGCACCATCGCACCGTAGACGAGTACGGCGTCATGTGCCGGACACTGTTGCTCCTGACGCAAATCGATTCCTCCGCCATCACCGACATCGCGATCTCATCCGTGGTCCCGGTGCTCGACTTTACGCTGAACAAAATGGCCGAAGTCTATTTCGGAACCAAGCCTCTGTTTGTGACGTCAGAAAACGCCGGCATGCCTATCCTTTACGACGACCCGAGAGAAGTCGGCGCGGACCGGGTGGTGAACGCGGTTGCGGCGTTCGCAAAGTACGGCGGGCCCTGCATAGCCGTAGACTTCGGCACGGCCACCACATTCGATGCGATCTCACAGGCAGGCGAGTATCTCGGAGGCGTCATTTATCCAGGCATTCAAGTAGCAGCCGAGGCGTTGTTTCAGCGCGCGGCGCGTCTCCGCAATACTGAATTCCGCCGGCCTCCAAGGGTCATCGGCACCAACCCGGCTAACAGCGTTCAATCGGGTTTGTACTATGGCAACGTCGCACTTGTGGACGGACTGCTTCAGCGAATGATTGATGAGATGGGAGGGTTCTCGCGCGTGATTGCTACTGGCGGACTCGCACCGCTGATTGGCCGAGGATCGAGTCTGATCGAAGCCGTGGAACCAGACCTTACCCTCGAAGGCTTGAGACTAATATACGAGCGAAACGCGGCTCCGGACCCGCCGGGCTGAAGACCAGCACTGCGAGGAGAATTATGAAGACGCGCGGTGGGTTGAATCCAGCCGCGCGCCTTTAGTTTTATCGCGTGAGGTTTTGCGCCGGCGACCGAGTGCCGTCGGGATTCACAACCTGGACGCTGTGAGTTGACCCGACCGCGAAGATGTCTCTTGGTCTCAGGTTTCCAGGCGTGCTGCGAACCTTCTTCCCAACCTTGAAGAACTGGCCATCCCTTGCAAGAGCAAATGTCTGCGTCCCGTCCACAATCAGCAGCGCCCCGACTACGACGTTCGAGCCGGCCGCGTCAAAGCGAATTCCCTTATTAATGAAGTCAAGCCCGGGCATGCGCGGCACGGGGGTCGTGCTGGTTCCCCGCACCCGAACAACCACCAGTAACGAGTCCGGGTCGTTGCACACAATCCGGAACTCACTCGAAAACACACCGAGCGCCGAGGGCGAGAAACTGATCGTCATGACAAACTTCTCACCCGGTTTCAGCGTCGCCGGCAACGATGGAATACCGCCTATCGCAAACGGAGCGGCAGGCTGGGTTATGCTCGAAACAAACAAGTCCGCATTTCCCGTGTTCCCGACCTCGTAAGGCACATTCGAGGAACCACTTGGGAAGGTCAAAACCGCCGTTGTCAACTCCAGATTCGGAACTGGAGTCCCAGTGCCGATGCCGTTGAGCTGAACCTCAAGATCGCCGTTAGACGGATCGTTGCTAAGAATCGACAGCGACCCAGAGAACCCCTGGGCACCAGTGGGGGCAAATCTCACCGTCAAAACCAGACTCTGGCCAGGCGGGATCGTTGCCGGGACCGGGGGCTTGTCGAGAATCGAAAACGGCGCAGCGGGGTCGATGATATTAGACAAGACCAGATTCGAGCCGCCGGCGTTTGATATCGTAAGCGGCCTTGTCGCCGCCTGAGCAGAGCTAACCGTGCCAAAATCAACCGAAGCCGGATCCGCGTTGATTACCGGGAACTCCGGTACCGGGGATCCGGGCGTCGTGGCTGGCGCTATGTTGGAAGGAGCCGAGTTGCCGAAATTGTTAAAGGCCAAGACTTGATAGAAGTAAGTTGTGGACGGCGATAGGTTGTTGTCGCTGAAAGTGGTGACGTTTGCGCCGACCGAGGCTATCTCGGTGAAGTTTGATCCGTCGAGGCTGCGATTTATTCGGAACCCGATCTCGTCGCCCGAATTGTCTTGCCACACCAGATCGATGCGAGTTGAGTTGATTGCTGTTGCCGTCAGGTTGGTCGGCGCAGGCGGCGCCAGCGGAATCGTAGGAACGATTGTCAGCATGAAGTCGCCGAAGTCACCTTGAGACCCATCGATGACAATGAAATAGGTGGTTCCGGCATTGAGGTTGCGCCTGAGCGTCTCTGGTGCGCCTCCTCCTCTCAGGTCCATGCCTCTACAACCCGTAGCATTCACGCAGTTGGTAACGACGTACAGTGAAGCATCGTAGTTCGCGGCGGGAGTGACGGTGAAATCGTAGTTCTGACCGCTCGCTGGGGTGAACTGGTAAACAACATCGGGTCCGCCTCCCGACTGCGCGCTCCGAAGACAGGGCGTACCAGGATTGGTATCGTTCGTAGCCCCGAACGTTGTCGCGGACGCCTGAAACGGCAACCGGCTCGGCTCAATCACCACCGGCGACGCGCAACTGTCGTTAGCTGGTAATCCCTTTCGCAGCACGAAATGATACTGGCCCTGGCCGCTTTGCTGAGGGCTGTCAATCACGATGAAATAGGTTGTCCCGGCGTTCAGCGTAGCGACCAATGACTCGCCCTCAGCAAAAGACCTCGCGTCTGTTCCGGCCACACAGCTTCCGGAAGGGTCCGCGCAGTTGGTAACGATATACAGGCTAACGTCGAAGCCGGGCGCGATCGGCGTCACGCCGGCGACGTAGGTGTCGGTGGCGGAAGGAGTGAATGAATACACTACTTCGACACCCAAACCCGAGGCGCACCCATCGGGGCCCGGGTCAATGTCATTAGCGGCCCCGACAGTGCTCGAATCATCGGTGAACGGAAGCAATGCCGGACCGATAGCCACGGCCGATGCACAACTCTCGCCGCCTGCCAACGTCGCAGACCCGCCGGCGAAGGAAGCACCGTGCACCGGTTGACCGGTAAAGACACGGCCCTCCGTTACGAAGCTAGCTGCCGTAAAAGCGCTCACAAGGGCTAGCCCCAAACAAATTGAGAACACGAACCGCGAACGCTTATCCCGGTGCTCGGGATTGGGTATGGATCTCATTTCAATTCACTCCATGGCAAGATAGTCAACCCGACCGGAAGACACACTCGGCTTCCAACCGCTAGACGGCGTCAACAAAAGTTTTCCTGCTCTAGTGAAACTGTGGGCCTGTGGTGGGTGCGATTATATCGGAAAGCAGATTCAAAGGTAAAGCAGTATCAAGTGAGCGTCACAAACTTCTCGTTCTTCATTCATCTTTAGCAAAGGACGGGAAACCCACTCGAGGTGCAAGCCTCGTCTCCTTGGCCTCATCGCTTGTCCCCGGCTGCGCGCTGGGCCTTTCTGGTCTCTCCGACGATACTGCCGGCCTCGTCCGCAGCGTAAAAAGGATCGCGCAGGGCCTCATCAAGCGTGATAAACCTGGCGCCGAGCGACTTGTACCACGTCAACAGTTCGGAAAGGTTGTCACAGGTAAACTGGTTCGCGCGCACGGCCAGTATGTGTTTTACGTCGCGGCCCGCCTTGCTCGCCGCAATGCTTCGAGCCTTGAGAGTCGTATCGATCGCGAGCGAGCGGAAGTTAGCTTTGATCAGATTGGCGCACGATTGATCGCCCCGACTGAGCGCCGAACAATAGCGCTGGCTGAACAGGTGGTCCAACAAGTCGATCGTAGCCGGAGCCAGCACGTAGTTGGTCTTCTTCAGATATGCTTTCGCGGTGTCCATTTCACGATGGTCGCGTCGAAGCTTTGTGCGCGGGAAGCGAAAGTACTTTTTCGCTGGAGGACTGGGCCAAAGCACCGCAAGAGCCGCGTCATTACGCAGAACGTCATTTATGAACTCGTCGGCGTTCGTTCCGCCAGCGCGAAGCTTGTCATACCCAAGACTCCCGATCAAATTACCCCGCTTCAGCCATTCTTTCTGCATACGCTCATCGAGCCACCGCCCTCTTATGAAGCTCACCGTCGGGGGCATTGCGTTGCTCTCGAGAGCGTCGGCGAGCCGATCCAGATTCTCCGGTGTGTTCTCGGTAAAACACAGGTCGTCGGCGTCTGCGTCGGGATCCACGCGACTCCTCACCATCCCGTTGATCGTAAGCGCCAGTTCCAGCCCCTCGAATGGCCGGCCCTGAAAATCTTCCGAGCCGTTCTTGCGCGACCTCAGCACGGCGGCCATCTCCCGAATCGTGTTCAAGTCCCTCAAACACGTCGAAGGCGGGGCGGTTCCAGACTTCGCTGTCCGATCGACGCATCCCGCTGAGCCGAGCACCAACGCCGAAGCTAACAATACCGCTATAAATGTGCCTCTCATCTCTACCTTTCAGCGCCGATGTTTTGCTGCTGCAAAGACGTCTGTCCGAAGTTTTGTCCTCGTGTGTCGCGATGAAACAGCGGGCTGTGAGCGCGTTGCCGAATTCGGCGTTGGTTAAGAACGCATTCTATAGACCGGCTGATAGTCAAATCAAGGCGACACGACTCGGCCGTGCTGACGATGAACCTGCACGGGCGTTCCCTTCGCCGGGGGATCTTCAACATCGAGGTGTTTCCGGGACCAAGGCGCGGCGCTCCTTCAGGTTCGTCATTACTTACAGTGACGGAGAACCGCGGGAAAGCGGCGCTGAAGTCTGGCTACTGCTCCGGGTGCTCCTGTATCATGCCGCTCTCTAATCTCAAAGAGCGCTAGAGGAAGATCAGTGGAACCGAAGATTCCATTCAACAAGCCTTTCATCACCGGCAAGGAAGCCGACTACATCGCGCAGGCAATCAGCAGCGGAAACATCGCGGCCGACGGCCCTTTCACTCGCAAGTGCGCACGCCTTCTCGAGGACCGCTTTGGTGTGCGCAGGATTCTAATGACGCCGTCTTGTACCGCGGCCCTGGAGATCGCGGCCTTGCTCTGTGACCTTGCGCCTGGCGATGAAGTCCTCATGCCTTCGTTTACGTTTGTCTCGGCTGCAAACGCAGTCGTTCGCGCGGGAGCGAACCCGGTATTCCTGGACGTCCGTTCAGACACTTTGAACGTCGACGAACAGCAGATCGAAGCAGCGATCACAACGAGGACAAAAGCTATCATGCCGGTACACTACGCGGGTGTGGGTTGCGAGATGGATCAGATAATGGCGTTAGCGAGCAAGCACGGCTTACACGTCATTGAAGACGCGGCTCAAGGCGTCAACGCATTCTACAATGGCCGCGTGCTGGGCTCGATCGGTCATCTCGGGGCGTACAGCTTTCACGACACAAAGAACTACGTATGTGGTGAAGGAGGCGCGCTTTGCATCAATTCGGAGGAGATGGTCGAGCGCGCGGAGATCATTCGCGAGAAGGGCACCAATCGGAGTCAGTTCCTTCGCGGCGAAGTCGACAAATACACATGGGTCGATGTCGGCTCGTCGTTTCTACCGAGCGAGCTCTCCTGCGCCTTTCTCAACGCTCAGCTTGAAGCGATTGACGAGATCACCGCGCAGCGCCGCGGCGTCTATGAGTTCTATCGCGAACACCTGTCTCCGCTCGAAGAAGCCGGGCTGGTTCGCCTTCCCATTGCGCCGCACGGCTGCAAGATCAACTATCACATCTTCTATGTCCTGGTTCGCGACGAGGCTACGCGAAATGCCATGATGGCGCACTTGAAGCGCAACGGCATTAGCGCGGTGTTTCACTATGTGCCCCTCCACACTTCGCCCATGGGCGCGAAGCTTGGCTACCGCGAGGGCGATCTGCCAGCGACCGAAGAGTTGAGCGGCCGGCTTCTGAGGCTGCCCGTTTTTCCAGAGCTGAGCAGCGGCGACCAGTTGCGTGTTGTGAATTGTGTGCGTGAGTTCCTCGATCGACGATCTGAATCCCAACTTGCCGGCGGTCGACAAGTCCGGTGACGCTGGCTATGATGCCCTCGATGCGCAGCCACAAGCTTCAACCCGATCTCTCGATAGTCGTTCCGGTTTACCGCAGCGAAGACTGTCTCGAGGCCCTTGTTGCCTCTGTCGAGAAAGCCCTTGCTCCGACTGGGCGCGTTTACGAGGTCGTGCTGGTGAACGATTTTTCGCCGGACGGTTCGTGGGCCGTGATCGAATCGATCTGCGCGCGCAATGCGAACGTGGTCGGCGTCGATTTGCGCAAGAATTTCGGTCAGGATAACGCGATCATCACAGGGCTTCGGATTGCCCGAGGCAGCTACGTAGCGGTGATGGATGATGACCTGCAGCATCACCCCGGTGACCTCCCGGCTTTGCTGGCCAGGATCGAAGAAGGGTTCGATGTCGTCTACGCCGAGTTCCGTGCTAAGAAGCAAAGGTTGTGGAAGAACGTCGGAAGCTGGTTCAACGGACGGGTCGCGGAGTGGGTGATCAACAAGCCCCGCGATGTCTACCTTTCCCCTTACAAGATCATTCGAGGCGAAGTGGCAAAGATGATCTGCGGTTACGAGGGGCCCGATCCGTACATCGACGGGTTGCTCTTCCAGGTTACTGCCCGAATCACCCAGATCCCGGCCGATCATCACCCGCGCTACGCCGGCCGCAGCACGTACACGTTCTGGAAGTCGTTGAGGGTGTGGGCGAGGCTTGCGGTGTCATTCTCGGCTAAGCCGCTTCGATTGGTGACCTGGTTCGGGTTGCTGTGCGCGGCGTTCGGCTTGATCCTTGCGGTAGCGGTCGTTGTCTATCGGCTGCGGTGGCCCGAGGACTTCACCACCGAGACGGTGGGCTGGGCTTCGTTGATGGTCGCCCTTCTGGTCGTTGGCGGAATCCAGATGATGTTCTTTGGAGTTCTGGGCGAGTACACCGGCCGCACATTTCTGAATGTAAATCGAAAACCTCAGAGCGCGATTCGAGAAGTGTTGAACTCGACCTCCGCTGAAGAAAGCCTCGAAGCGGGCGCGCTATCCACCAGGCGTTAGTTTGTCAGCTCGGGTTCAAGAGCATGGAGTTCAGGGTTCAGCCTGGTTTTGGTCTAGGCTTCAAGCAACGCCCGGGTAAACGAACAGCGTCGCGCAGTGTAATCCAATGTCTACAAGTCTGATCTACCGTAGTAGCTCGTTGTACGAGCTTGCAATGGTGGGGCTTTACGGCCGGCACTACGCCTCACGCTATCGCGCGATAGCCGATCTGATTCCCGCCGGCTCGAGCGTTCTCGACCTGTGCTGCGGCCCGGCGCTTCTCTACCATCGATACCTCAGACACAAATCGGTTGACTACACCGGTCTCGACGTGAACGCGAAGTTCATCGGGCAACTCACGCGGCGGGGCGCCGGCGGTCAAATATGGGACTTGAGGGCCGAGACACCGTTGCCGCAAGCCGATTACGTCGTTATGCAAGGGAGTCTGTTTCACTTCCTTCCCGACCCGGCGGCCGTCGTTGATCGAATGCTACGCGCAGCGAGGAAGCAAGTGGTCATCGCCGAGCCAATCCGTAATGTAGCATCGAGCAAGCGGCGACTTCTGGCGCTGGCGGGAAAGCTATTCACCAACCCGGGAACTGGCAACCACTCGCAGCGCTTCAATGAGGCGAGTATTGATCAACTCTTCTCGCGCTATTCATCGTCGGTTGTGCAGAGCTGCTTGATCGCCGGGGGTAGAGAGAAGATGTACGTGCTTGCGCGTTAGGATGGGTTTCGCGCTTTCAACGTCCACGGCATGAGATCACCGGACGAAGAATCCATGCGCCTTGCGTTAGTCCAGGCCGAAGCCGCTCGGCTGGCCGGCGAAGTGCCTGTCGGGGCGATCGTCGTCTTCGAGGGCGAAGTAATCGGGCGCGGCCGCAACGCGGTCATCGGCTCAAGCGACCCGACAGCTCACGCCGAGATCGTGGCGCTTCGCGAAGCCGCACGCGCCCTTGATAACTATCGACTGACGGGAGCCACGCTCTACTCGACGATCGAGCC
>JBASRN010000284.1:0-10222 GCA_049273855.1 Blastocatellia bacterium | reverse complement strand
TCGCCGGCTTGGGCCAGGAGACGTTGCTCGGGAGTCTGCGCCCACCGCCAGTGGAAATCCGAATCTGCGTCGCCGGTGATGCCGCCAGTCCGCAGGAGCGTGAACACGCCGCACGCGAGCAGAATGGAGGCGACGAGCGACGAGCGCCGAAGTCCGCTGGGGAGGCGACGGCTGACCACCGCCGCGGAGACGAGGGCCAGGCTAATGACCGGGATGGCGTAGACGGGGAGCATCATTCCCATCATCCCATTCGCAATGGACTGGTGAACGATGGGCTTTGTCGCGACGACCGCGATGACCATCAGTACGATGGCCCCCACGCGCTCGGACCAGGGCGCGCGGCTGAAGAACAGCCACCACACGACGACAGCCAACCCGCACGCGAGTGCGCCAATCACCGCGAACATGCTGGCGTCGGGAGCGACGATGGGGACGACAACCCAGCCGAGCCACTGCAGGATCACGGCTACTACGCCGGGCCACACCCGCAGCGGTTTGTGAGGAGCCGATTCGTCGGCAGCGACTCTCGCTGCATCTTCACTTGAATTCATGTTCTCACTCATTCTCTCCGCCTAACCCCCAACTGTTTAGGTGTATGGAACCCCATTAGGAGTTCCATCTTTATAGATCGCGAGACGAATGACGACGAGAACTCCGTCAGAAGTTCCATGTCGACGTTCCGCCAACACATTTCACTCCGAAAGGAGTGAGAATCGCTACGGGCGCCGTCGCCATACACGTGCAACCACTCCGTGGTTGAAGCCAGCAGCGAGGTTCGATTCCAACCGGAATAAGTGCCTAGCGGCCTGCCTTGATGTCGTAGGCCCACAATGTCCCGATATCCCGAATGTAGAGCCTCCCATTAGCAATCACCGGATACGTCCATGCCTTCTCCGGATACGGCCCCAAGCGATTACGCTTCGGCTGAGCTGGCGGAGTGAATCGGCCCTTTTCGCGATATGCCTCCGGGGTAGCCTCCACCAACGCGACCTCTCCATTCTCGCCGTGAAGAAATAAAAGCCCATCGGCGTAGGCTACCGAACCCCTGCCGATCCCTTCACTCTGCCATTTCACCTTCCCCGTAGTGAACTCCACTGCGACCAACCCCGTGCGCGCGGTGCCGTAAAGATATTCACCAACCAGCACCGATCCACCGATGCTGTTCGGCAGGTCGCGCGCGAAGTAGACCTGCACTGCGGCGACTCCGCCGCGGTCCGATTTTAAACGGACGGCTCCTCCTCCGATGCCATGGGCTCCGCCGTACACATATCCGTCACGCGCAACTGGAGTCACCATTTGTGCCATACCCTTGGCAACCTCCGCGTAGCGCCAGAGGAACTGGCCCGTCTTCGCATCAACTCCGACTATGCCCTTGCTCAAAAACTGCACGTATTGTTTTCGCCCGCCCGCTTGCACGACAATCGCCGATGCATAACCCGCGGGGTCGCCACCTGGGACCGCCGATTTCCAGATAACCGCGCCGGTCTTCTTGTTAAGCGCCACCATCGTGGCCTGCGCACCGCCGGGGGTTACGACAACGACGTCACCATCAACTAACGGGGACTCCGCATAGGCCCATATGCCCGGCTTGCCGTCGAACTCGTTCCGGATGCTCTTCCGCCATCGAATCTTGCCGCTCCCGGTTTCGAGGCAGGCGAGGTCACCGTCCGAGCTCAGCGCGTAGATGAAATCTCCGTCAACGGTCGGGGTGGACCGGGCCTTCGCGTAAAGAAAGTCTTGAGGGTTGCCTACGTTGCCGACGCGCGTTGTCCAGATGGGTTTTCCATCCTGAGTTGAGAGAGCCTGAACAAACTCATTCTCCTTGCCGCGGTTGCTCATCAGGTAGATCCGCGTTCCGACCACCGCCGGCGTTGAATAGCCGTCTCCTATGTCGTCCAGTTGCCACAGCAGTTTCGGTCCCTCCGCCGGCCATTGTTTAAGGAGGCCGCTCTCCTGCGATATCCCGTTACGTTGCGGACCTCGCCACTGAGGCCAGTCGGACGTCGAAGCAGCCATGTTGGCAGACCTCGTAACAGACAAGGTTGAGAAGCACAAACAAAGCGCTGCAATGGTAGTTAGTAATCGTGACTTCACTGTATTCTCCTCGTGACTAAAGAATGTTGTTGACAGTCAGCACACCTAGTTTTGGCATGCCTCCGGAGAACTTCACCATTTGAGCAGCGGACGCGTCGGTCATACCATCGTAGGCCTTGTCGCAGTAGGCGAAGGAGTCTTTGAGTGCGGCGATTAGATCGGCTTTCGAGGTTTTGGTCTTCTCGATTCTCGGGAGGGGATTTTTCTCGCCGAGTACGACGGAACAAAACGTGTACTGTGAGTCGGCGACGTGTCCAATGATCTGGCCGAAGCTGCGGACCACGAACGTGGGCTTAAAGTTGTAATTCTCCTCGGGCATTTTTTCGGCTGAGCGGAGCAGGATCATCTTCAGGTATCCGTAGAAGACCTTATTATTTGCGCTGAGCGGATTATCCTGGGGCGCGACGGCGGCCTTCGGCGTATTATCCTGGGCCAGGGCGACGGCGGCTGGCGCAACAAGAAAGATCAGAAGTGTCCCTAGAAGTGTTCGCATCGGTTCTCCGAGACGCTTGAAAGCCCGTGCAATAGGACCGTGACCAGAGTCACGATGTTTTCCACGCTCGATATCTTCTCTAGTGACGTTGCCGGTGATTTGCATTTTCTTCTCCTTTAGACAAGCAGCTCAGAAGCCACAATCTTGTTGGCTGTAGCCCTGGCGTCTTCGGGCACTATGAAAGCGGAGGGAGTACATATGAGGCTAAAAGGGAGGTTACTCCGACCATTAGATACAAACCCCTGCTACTTTTGCGGCCTTTTGGTTTGAATTCATTTTTTTCTTCTTTTTTGAACGACCGAGACCAATGGCATTCCTAAATCACGCACTTTTTTTAGCAATCCATGCAACGCGGCCTGATCGACCACCGGGCCGGTTAAGAGAGTCTCGCCGTTGTCTTCCAGCGTGACGGTCAGGCCCCCAAACCAGTCTGTCCATTGAGAACCCAGATGGCCCTTAACCCTGATTTGATAGACCATTGGCTGACTTGGATTAGTTTTTGTGTCAAGTGTGTATGACATCACCTTGCGCCTTTTGTTAGCCGGTCATAATAGTCCACGGCGCTTGCTCCACGCATGGCTAACATAGCTTCAATTCGGTATCAGCGTATAGCTACTAAAGTATTGTTTGAGGGTATTGTTTTGGGGTTGCAGAGAGGTAGATGTTCTTGAGGTTTGGCTACAACAGTCCCAACTCGCGGGCACGTGCCACAGCTTCGGTGCGTCTTTGGACTTGTAATTTGCCAAAGATTTTCAGATTGTGCCCTTTAACAGAACTCAAGGCGAGGAAAAGCCGCTCGCAAATCTCTCGATTGGAGAGTCCCTGGGCAATGAGTCGTAGTACTTCTAACTCGCGTTGGCTCAATGGCTCGATAAGAGGCTGGGCTGGGGACACATGAGTTTTGTCTTCGCTCTTCTGTTCCTCAGCTTCAAATACAGCCAGCAGCTTACCCACATAGTCTGGCATAATCCGATGAGCAGCTGCTTCGGACAATAGGTGAGCCATCGGGGTACCTTCGTCGACAAAGAGACGGATGAAGCCGCCCGGTTCTGCCAGCGCGAGCGCGTCACCGAGCAGTTGCACAGCCTTGTCGTTTTCGCCATGCGCATGGTGAGCGAGCCCTTGGAGAACCATCACCTTGAGCCGTTCATCCTCCCAACCCTTTGCCTCCGCCTGTCGGCGCAACGGCTCAAGCACAGCCAGGGCTGTCGACGTGTCTCCCTGGACCAGGTGTACCCGGGCCTGGCTGATGGGGAGTTCGTGCGTCTGAGCCAGCTGAGCGGCTGCCGCCAGATTGCCCTGGTGAAGCAACGTAAGCACTTGTGCGGCAGCAACCTCAGGCATCCGATACACGAAGTTATGCTGGCGCGCGATCTGACCGGCCCTCGCTAAAATAGCGGCCGCGCCGGCGGCATCTCCCTGGGCAAGTTTCAGGCGGGCGAGAAACACCTCACAGGCGACGACTCGGTCGGTGTTTTCTATCAGCCGCGCCAGCTGGACGCTCTGCTGCCCATGCTGTTGGGCGGCATCCAGGTCGTTCCATTCGTAGAATATACGCGCCAGGCCAAGATAGGCTTCGCTGGCAAAGGGCAGCGGCTGATCGCCAAACAATTGCAGGACGCGCCGGTATGCCTGTTCCGCCAGATCGAGATGGTTTTCTCCTTCCTGTAAGATACCCAGCCCGATGGTAGCCATGAGAGTGAAGACGACATTTCCAGACGCCTTGCCGATGGATATGACTTCGGTATATGCCTGGCTTGCCGCAGCACGGTCTCCCTGAAGGTGATAGGCATACCCCAGTTTCCAGATAGTGGAAGTGCGGAAAGCCAGGTTGTCGGGGTGCAGATACTCCAGGGCGCGGCGCGACTGAGCAACGATAGTTTCTACCTGGTTCTGATTGACAGCCGCCGTGGCCCGTATGGCGGCAATCCGTCCTACAAGGTCTCTGTTCTTGTCGTCTGGCTCGGCGTCTTGCAGGGCTGCTTCGGCAGCTTGTAGTTTTTGTTCGACGCCTGTCACTTGACCGGTAACAAGTAACACGGAGGCATACGACGTCCACAACGAGGGCCAGGCATCCAATACCGTCGTGGGCAGTGAAGCCAGCCAGTTCAGTACAGGGGCCACCGCCCCACGAAAGTGCAGAGGCATCCCCTTTCCCTCAATCAGGCGCTCGGCGCGCTCAACATCATTGGCGGCAGCAGCATGGTGAAAGGCTTCAATTTCCAAATTTTTGTCTTCATACCATCCGCTGGCGCGTTTGTGTAATTCGTCCACGCCCCTCCTTCCATTCCCTGGGGGCGAGTCGGCGCTCTGGTGCAGTCGCTGCCGCAGCAAATCAGTAAAGAGATGGTGATAGCGGTACCAACGCCGCTCGTTGTCCAGGGGGACGATGAACAGGTTGGCTTGTTCGAGATTCTCCAGGGTTTCCTGCCCGGAAGCAGAAGGGCTGAGCAGAACGGCATCACAAAGGGGGCCGCACATGCGGTCGAGGATAGATGTGCACAGCAAGAAAGTCTGAACGCTTTCGGGCTGCTGTTGCAGGACCTCTTCAACCAGATAGTCCATCACGAAATGATGGCTACCGGTGAAAGATCGAATGAAGCTGGTGACGTCTTTCTGTCCCTGCATTGAAATCGCGGCTAATTGCAGGCCGGCAATCCAGCCTTCGGTGCGCGTCTCCAGTGCGGCGATGTCTTCTGCCGAGAGGTTGAGGCCCATCACCTGGTTGAGAAATGCGGCGGCTTCGGAGGGGGTAAAACGCAAGTCTGTGACGCGCAGTTCGGTCAATTGGCCCCGGGCGCGTAACCGGGCGAGGGGTAGGTCTGGATCCTCACGGGTGGCTATGACCAGGTGCACCTGTGGTGGCAGGTGCTCAAGGAGGAAGGTGAGGGTATTGTCAACGGATTTGGCATCAATAACGTGGTAGTCGTCAAGGACGAGAGTAAAATTGTCCGGGACGCTGGTGATTTCATTGAGCAGGGTCGTCAGAATCGATTCGGTTGGCGGTGGCTGAGGAGATTGGAGCACACCCAACACCCCTTCTCCAATATTCGCCGCAATCGTCTGCAAAGCAGCGACGAGGTAAGCCAGAAAGCGTGTGGGGTCGTTATCCCCTTCGTCCAGCGACAGCCAGGCTGACCGTTGCTCGCAACCAGCAACCCATTCACTGACCAGCGTGGTTTTACCAAAGCCGGCGGGAGCAGAGATGAGGGTCAGCTTGCGGTGCAGACCCTCGTTCAGACGCTCGATCAGGCGGGGGCGAAAGACAGCTTTAGGCCGAGGTGGCGGGATATAAAGTTTAGTGGCTAAAATTGGCGTAGACATAGAGCAACTAGTGATGCTCTCCGCGCGAGGCACCTCTAATAGATAACATCGCTTAGTGCTTCATCTTCCCGGGCCGAATGCGCAGGAAGACGTGAAAGCTTTTCGGACTCGCGCCGTAGACCGGTTTCAGCTCGTCGGGTACATGGTAAAAGGTCGCGTCGGCGCCGATGCCCACTCGCAGCTTGGAAGCAGCCACGATGTCGCGCACTCCGCCAAAGCTGAATGCGCCTACACGGAAAGATTGATCGAAGTGACTACCCTGATCCATGCCATTGTCCACTGGGTGAGACTCGTCCAGGCCGGGCCGACCGAAGATGTTTTCTTCCAGCAGTCCGAGCTTATCTACAAGCTCCATCCGAGTGTAGAGATAGTTCTTATCCAGGAAGTTGACGGTTGATTCGAGCAAGTATGCATTCGACTTTCCGTGTTGTTCGCTATTTCGCCCCCAGATCAAGCTCGTTGCCCAGTTACCATCATCCCACGAAAGATCGTGGGAGATTGAAGCTGTCAAACGCCTGATGTTGCCAGGTTCTAGCGCTTCAGGATTAACCAGATGCCCATACGAAAACTGCATAGCCCAGTTCGGCGTTGGTGTGAACCAGATTCGCCCACTCCATGAATCGAGCTTGCCCATCTCTATATCTTTGCGGTTCTCGTCAGGCTCGGCTCCATGAAACAATGAACTCTCCAATCGGAAGCGCCACGCCGTTACGCCAGCAGTGATTACACCATGAGTGATGTGCGTGGAGTCTTGCCAATGATGTCCGAGCGGAGCCGCGGGATTCTCCGCCGCGGACATTCGGTGCATGAACGCCACCGGCCCGAGTGCCGGCTCACCAACAGGCCCGCCATAAAAATTAACGGCGGCGTGTTCCGATAATTGAATGGTGTAGGCCGCTGCAAGCTCCATAAACAGTTCGTGTGGGTGTTGCGCATCGATGATCGGGCGGCCCCCGAAGGTTTCACCTGTTTGGAACAGCTCGGGGAAGCCGCGTCTTGGCGCAGTCCAGGGCTCGGCTGAGAACATTCCGCGGAGCATCAAGCGGCCGGGGCCCGCCTGTCGCTCTGCCATAAGCATAAACCAGTTTTGCGACTCGGCTTTGTTCACGCCGCGAGGCCCTCCTTGATGGTTGAATCCCGCCTTGAGGTCGCCGTGCGCCATTATCATCCAGTTGTCTTTCATCCAATGCCACATATAACCCGGCGAGCTCGCAGGCATCAGGCTTGTCCCCGAACCAATGGCGGTCATCGAACGAAACGGTCCGCCCGTGATAGTGCTCATCATCGCCTTCATGTCGTGCCCCGCATGCGAGTAGCCCGGCTCTCCCGGCGCTTTAGTTGCTGACGCATCGTGCTTAGTCTCGCCCGCCTTCTTCGTCGAAGGCTGCACTTCGTGATGATGTTCCTGCGGCCTCCGAGCGGGCGGCTGTGCAGATTGCTTGACGGGCTCGTGAACATGCGCGGGGGGCGATGGTTTCTGATCTGGCGCGGGAGGCACGCCGTGTTGGTCGGCTGCAGGCTGCCGTTGAGTTTTGGGCTCGGCTATCTGGGCCGGTTGCTCGTGATGAACCTCGCCGGCAGCGCGAGCATGTGGTTCAGCTTTGGGCTGCTGGTCCCCGTGAGCCGTGCCGTGTTTGTGACGAGCGCCCGCCGGGATCGCGGCCTCGAGCCTGGCTCGCTCATCAGCGGTGAGCGTTGGCAGCTTACGCAAGAAAAGAAGGCTTTGCCAGATTTCGTTTGCGTTGTGAGTCCTGGCAAAAGCCGGCATCGCTGTTCCCGGAACGCCTCTTGAGATCGTGCGGAATAATTGTGCATCCGACTTGGACTGTACTTTCTCGGAGGTCAGATCGGCGGCGCCAACCGCTTTCCCCTTCTCGATATCAGCTTTGCCCGTCGATCCATGACAGCTCGCGCAGTGCGCATAAAAGTGGTCCAGCCCCAGGGCGATGTTCTTGTCAGTCGGTTGAAGCGGGTTCTTAGTCTGAGCAGCATTCAAAAGCGGATTCCCATGGGTTGCACGCTGGGACGCAAGATATCCGAACGTCAGCGCTGAGAAGGTGGCTAACACCGCGAGCCTGGCCATTTGTGATTTGTGGTATTTCACAGACACTTGGCAACTCTCATTATGTTAAAAAGTCTAACAGCCGTTTTGCGGCTGCTTCAACCACGTAGTGGTTGAGGCCCAAAGCCCGAGGTTGCTGTACTCAGCTACCTTAGGAATAGCAGCGAAGATCCTCGCAAGCCCGGCGGGGTCGCGCCAACTGCTCCACATCGAGGGAGTCGCCCGGGTCGGTGTGGCGCGGGCAGCTTGCCCAAAACCACGTTGGGGTTGCGGAACTCGCTCGCCGTCTTTCCCAGGGTATTCGAGTACAGCAACCCTGGGCTGGAGAGCGGATCCCCTTCGGGGAAATGTCCAAACTCTAGACTGCCGCTTTGCGGCCGATGCAATCGGATGGGGTGTGTGAGGGTCGGTGGTGCCAGGCTTTGAAACGTCCCGCCTACCCTCAGCAAACGACCAGGCTGTAAGATCCCGCCTAAGCCGAATCAGGCAGCGGAACGGGGGAAGATGGCTCAAGCACCATCTGTGTTTGCGTAACCACTGCCATCAGGCGCCCGCTCTCGGATGTTATGCGGGTTTGCCAGGCCATTGTGCGTCTCCCTCGGTGAAGAGCCAGGCATTCGCCAGTCACCTTCGTCCCAACAGGCGCAGGAGCAAAGAAGTTTGTCTTCGATTCAATGGTAGTCGTGCCAAATCCTTCCTTAAGGTTGATCACCGTCGCACAAGCGCCGAGAGTATCAGCAAACGCCATGATCGCTCCGCCGTGCAAGATCGCCGGTCTCGTACACAGGTCTTCCCGAACAAGCATTTCAGCCACCACGCGCTCGGCAGTCGCGCTCAGGAAATGAATACCGAGCAGCTTCGAAAACGGAGGAATTCTTTCTTGCAGGATGTGGCTCAGGTCAGGATTGTCTGCCATGGTTTTGTCCTTTGTTCCGATAATCGATTTAGGTTTCGACGTCTACTCGAACTCGGCGGGAGCAAGCCACCCTTCCTGACCTGAAAATGTGCTGAGGTTCGACAAGGCCCGCTCTCTCGTAAGCGACGGGGCTTTAAGACTTTCACGGGCCTCCTTCAGGCCCCACCAAATTCCACGGGGAAAGCGACATCATAATTGTGCGGCGATCGCTGCCTCGGAGACCGCCTCCTGCGACTCTCTCCCTGGCTTAACAAAGTATCCAAACTTCAATCCAAAAATGAAAATCACGAAAGCGATCGCGCCGATGGCAAACAAGGTATCGCCAGGCACTCGAAGCCATCGCAGCGTCGCCATCAACTCAGTTCCCATAAACTCCGGGCTCCGTGCGTACCAGTAGCCGTCTTTGACCGAGGCCCACGTCTGCAACAAACCGACCGGCAGCAAACTAAGCATGATCATCAACATCAACCCGATGTTCATTGACCAGAACGAGAACTTCAGCAGTCCCTCCTTCCATTGCTGGTCGGCCATAAGCGCGCGCAAACACATCAGCGTCAACCCGATCCCAAGCAGCCCATACACTCCGAATAGCGCGCCGTGAGCATGCACCGGCGTTGTATTGAGGCCTTGCATATAGTAGAGCGCGATCGGCGGATTGATCATGAAGCCAAATAACCCCGCGCCAACCAGGTTCCAAAACGCGACCGCGATGAAGAAATAGACCGGCCACTTGTACTTCGCTACCCAGACAGCGGAACGCGAAACGCGCAAGTCCCTTATTGCCTGATAGCCAATCATCACAAGCGGTACAACTTCGAGCGCGCTGAACGTCGCGCCCCACGCAAGAGCCGCCGTCGGAGTCCCGGAAAAATACAAGTGATGGTTGGTTCCGATGATGCCGCCCGCGAGGTAAATCGAAGCCGCTATCGCCGAGGCTTCAGCGGCGAGCTTCGGGCGAATCAGTTTTAACCGCGCGAACACAAAAGCGATGACGGTTGTGGCGAACACCTCGAAAAAGCCTTCGACCCACAGATGCACGACCCACCAGCGCCAATACTCGACCATGCTTATGTGAGTGTTCCTGCCGTACATCAACCCTGCACCATAGAACAGCGCGATCGCGCCGGCCGATAAAGCGAAGATCAGCACCAGTTGTCGCTGCTCGCCTCTCTCTCGCAACGCGGGCCCGATCACCCGCAGCATAAGGAACAGCCATAGCAACAGTCCGACGAAAAGCGCCGCTTGCCAAACGCGACCCAGGTCGAGGTATTCCCAACCTTGATGACCCCAGTAGAAAGAGTTCGCTTCGGTCATTTGGTTATGTATGCTCAGG
>JBASRN010000270.1:0-73341 GCA_049273855.1 Blastocatellia bacterium | reverse complement strand
GGCAAATACGTTCTGCCCGGCTTGATCAACGCCCATGGTCACGTTCAGTACGACCGGGCAGGCGTGCCCCACCCTGTCGATTATTGTTTGAAGCTTTGGCTGGCGTGCGGCATCACAACGGTTCGCGACGTTGGAAGCGATACCAAGAAGACTCTGCCGTTGCGCGATCAAACCGCGAGGGGAGAAGTCGCCGCGCCGCGCTTGTTTATCTACGCGATGTTTAACTATCCGCCCGCGCCGCGCAACGCGGAAGAAGCTCGCGTTCGAGTCCGGGAGATCAAGCAGATGGGCGCCGACGGAATCAAGATCCTCGGCTCGAATCGCGACGTCATGGCCGCGCTCCTGGATGAAGCTCGCAAGGTTGGTTTGCGCGTCGCCCATCACGTTGGCGTCGAAGAAACCAACGTCTGGGACGACATCAAGTTCGGGACTACCTCGATCGAACACTGGTACGGGATTCCCGACGCTGCGATCGAAAGCGGGCGTCAGAACTTTCCCTCGAGCTACAACTACAACAACGAGGTTGATCGCTTTCGTTATGCGGGGCGGTTATGGAGAGAAGCCAACTGGGATCGCTTGATGAAGGTGCTGGACGCGATGATCGCGGCCAACGTTGCCTGGGACCCGACCCTCGACATTTACGAAGCGAGCCGCGACCTTCAACGCGCGCAGACTCAGCCGTGGTTCGCCGACTATCTGCATCCGACTCTCGAAGAGTACTTCAAACCGAATGCGGCGAATCACGGTTCGTACTTCATCGGCTGGTCGTCGACTGACGAAGCTTTTTGGAAAGAAAACTATCGCATCTGGATGGCAGCGTTGCGCGAGTTTGAGAATCGCGGCGGCTTGATTGGCGCGGGCGAAGATGCGGGCTTCATTTATCAAATGTACGGCTTTGGTTTGATTCGCGAACTCGAGCTGCACCAGGAAGCCGGCTTCCACACACTGAAAGTCATTCAACACGCGACTGGAAACAACGCACGGATGCTTGGTCAGGAAGACAAGCTGGGACGTGTGCGCGTGGGCTGGCTTGCTGACTTGATAGTGGTGAACGGAAACCCGCTTGAGAACCTGAAGGTGCTCTATCCGACCGGCGTGGATGAGATTCGAGAAGACAAGACCGTTCGCACCGGCGGAGTAGAGTGGACGATCAAAGACGGGGTTCCTTATCACGGGCCTTCGCTGATGAAGGAGATCAAGGAGATGGTAGCTAAGGCTCGCGCGGAGAGATCTGCCAAGGCTGCCCGGCAGTAACCATGGCTCATCACGTTACTGCCCATCCGCGCCCAACTAAGCCTTAGCATGCGATGCGTGCTGAGCTTGACCGGCGGGGGCAAGCCCACCTTCCCAACCTGAAAATGTGCGGCTGACTTCAGGCGGTCGGAGCATTTTCAGATCGGGTGGGCTTGCCCCCGCCAGTAGGTTGTTATGACTCCACTGCGCCGGGCTTGCGTCACTTCTGCGACACGATCAACTGCTGAATCGCCGGCGGAATTTCGTGAAGCTCGTTCTTTGCAAAACCCGCGTTCTTGAACATCGCATCGAGCTCCGCAAACGTGTACGCGTCGCCGCTCGGCGTGCCCGCCAGCATCGTAAGACCGAACCCGGCCACTCCTGGCGGTGAGATACGGTCCTCGTTCGGCACGAATTCGAGCGTCACCGCACGACCGCCTTCGGCAAGCGCCGCGTGAACTTTTCTCAACAGCTTCTCGTTGGTCGGGGGGTCGAAGTGATGCAGAAAGTTCGTTAGAAGCACCACATCGTAGCCCGTTCCGTAATCGACTTCGAACGCGCTGCCGGCAATCGTACTGTGGCGATCGACGACCCCCGCTGCTTTCGCGTTCTCTTTGCTCAACTCCAGGACGTTTTCCCAATCTAAGGCTACAATTCCGGCATGCGGGTTTCGCGTGGCGAAGGCCAGTCCGAACAAGCCGTGGCTTGCGGCGATGTCCAGAACCTTGAGTTTGCGAGTCGCTTCCGGGTCTACCAACTGAGCGATCGCCTGCGCCACCGGCCGCATCATCGGCGCCATCGCTCGCGCGAACTTGACCCATACGGGATGTTCGGGCGCGAGCGTGCCGTTGTCTGGCACCGCAGTCCCGCCTTTGCGGGCCGCTTCGGTCAAGTGCTTGAACCCTTCTTTAACCTGGTCGGACAAGATGAATTCGATTGCGCCTCCCATGTAAGCGGGCGAGCGCCGGTCCAGAAACACCGCCGAGTCCTGAGTCAGCGCGTAATTGCTTCCTTCCTTTGTCAAAAAGCCGATCATCGTCAGGTAATCGCAGAGTATCCGCGTCCCTCGCTCCGAAGCGTCGCAACGCACGGCGATCCGGGCGGCGGTGAGATTGCCTTCGCCGATTGCGGTGAACAGGTCAAGCTCTATCGCCGCTCTCATGGCGTCGCTGCGTTGATAAGCTGTGATGGTTTCAAAGAAAAGTGCTGGTGATGGTTGAGTCATCTGTGCAGTCATCGTTGGTTGCTCCTTGTTATGGTTAGAGTATAGCGCGACTGGATTGAATGATTATCAAATGATCAGTCGCGCAGTTTCTTCCTCAAACGCCACAATGTTCGCGGCATCATCAGCCACGCCGAACGTGGCACGCGCCTCCTTAACGCATCAGCAAGTAACTTTCGCTCGTCATTGCTGAGTTTTACGTCGGAATTCCACTGCTTCAACCGCTGATTGGCCTGGTTGAGTTGCGATTGCTGCTCCGCGCTGAGCGCTTCACCGTTGCCGTTGCGCGCGGCTGCCATTAGTTCGAACATGCCGCTCTCGATCAAGGCTTCGCGGACGTGGTTGTTGAGATGACGGACGAGGTGCTGCTCAGGGTCGAGCTTGCCGCCGCAAAGCAGGTCTTCGACGCTTTCAACAACAGGACAAGCCTCTTCGCACGAAGATGCGTCAGGCATTGGCGCGGCCTCTCCGCCATGCAGCGCGAAGAGCAGCAGGCTGATTTCATCGTGCGAGAGTGTTGTTGCAGCATCATTCATTGTCGATCTCTAGATCCGGAAGCAAGCACAGCCATCACAGCAAAAGAAAAGAAATGGTGTCATCGGACTATCAACAATGTTTCAGAAAGTCGTCGACTGCTAGCCCAATGTCCTTAGCGATCTGCCTAAGAAGAATTGGCGAGACGTCTCTTCCGGCGTGGAACGGAACTGTAGTGCATCGACCGTCGGGATGCCTATACTGCTTGTGGGAGCCGCGCTGACGCACCTCAACAAGCCGAGTCTCTTTAGGATCCCCGTCACTTCTCCAGGCTTAAGAACAGGGTGCTTACCCTCGGGTCAAGCGGTATCAGGACCTTTGCCCTTTCCCTCTTCAAGCAGGACCCGCAATCCAACAAGCGATTGAGTTACTCGGCCGCGACACCCGAAAGCCCGAACAGCCGCACAAAGTTCGTCGAAGTCACCTGGGCGAGTTCATCGATGCTGATACCCCGAAGCTCGGCGATAGTGCGTGCAGTCTCAACCACGTAAGCTGGTTCGTTTCGCTTGCCGCGATGAGGAACCGGCGCGAGAAACGGGCTGTCGGTCTCAATCAAGATTCTGTCGAGCGGCAGGTGTTTGGCCGTGTCCCGCAGGTCTTCAGCCTTCTTGAAGGTCACCACACCCGAAAACGAAATCAAAAGGCCAAGCTCGACCGCCGCTACTGCAAACCCGCGTGTGCCGGTGAAGCAATGAATTATCCCGCCTAATTCCGAGTCCCTCCACTCTTCGCCAAGAACAGCCAGCGTATCGGCTTCGGCTTCGCGAGTGTGAATAACAACCGGCAGCCGACGCTCGCGCGCCATTCTCAACTGCTTTGTGAAGGCTTCGCATTGCACCTTGCGAGGCGAGTTGTCGTAGTGATAATCCAGGCCGATCTCACCCCACGCGATCACCTTTGGGTGTTGCGACAGGTCGGCAAGCTTCGCGTACATATCGCTATCGAGCAGACGGGCTTCGTGCGGATGAACTCCCACCGTTGTGTAGATAAAGGGATACTGATCGGCGAGTCGAAAGGCTTTGGCGTGCGAGTCGCCGGCCGCTTCGCCGTCGCCCACGCACACGATGATCTCGACCCCGGCGTCGAGCGCGCGCCGGATAACGGCTTCGCGGTCGGCGTCGAACTCGGGCCCTTCGATGTGTGCGTGTGAGTCGATGTACACCAGTTGGCCTCGAAGCGAAAATCATAGCACGAGCCAGCGTGTTCGAGACTGGCAGGGAGAACAAAGGTGGTGATGCCCTAACTTCAATTCTCGGCTTGGTCTCCGCGTCTCGGCGCCTCTGCGGTTACCTGGGCTTCGAGGCTAATTAACCGCAAAAGACGCCGAGCCGCAGAGATTGCGCCAGAGAGAGAGCATTGGACTTAGAAAGCTAACCAAGGAGAATCTTCTTGACTCTATACTTGGGTACAAGGTCGATAATTCTTTTTCAGTCAGGCGGAGGTTGCGATGCGGATCGGTCAGGTAGCGGAACAGGCGGAGGTCAACGTCCAGACAGTTCGGCTTTATGAGCGGCTCGGTCTGCTCAAAAAGCCAGGGCGGCGCAAGTCGGGCTATCGCGAATACACCGACGACGCCGTGACGTTTATTCGATTCATAAGACAAGCCAAGTCGCTTGGTTTCACTTTGAACGAAATCAAGTCGCTGATCGATATGCGCGAGAAGGGCTCGCACACGATGGCGGATATGCGCGCGATCGCTCAGGCCAGACTACTGGCTATAGACCAGAAGATTCAACAGCTTCAGGCGATGCGCGAAGCGATCGAGCACGGCCTCAATCACTGCGGCTGCCCCGAGGAGTTTCCGGCTTGTGTGTTTGTTCGGCTCTTCGAAGGAAAAATGAATCTAGGACGCTAATGACACTAGGACGCTAAGGAGACATCATGAACAACAAGAGGACAAACGCAGCAGTGGCGGCGTGGGCGCTCAGCTCAATGCTGCTGGCGCCGATTTCAACTTCCGCGCGACAGAACCAGTCAGTCAAAGAAGAGCCCAGGCCCTGGGTGAAAACGGAGAACAAGTCAATGCCCGACCAACCGATCGCCTGCAACCTCTTCGGATTGACTGAACAACAACGCAAGCGCCAGCAGGAACTGCGCACTTTACTGTTCGAAACCGGCCGAGACGTGCGAGAGCTCCCGGACGGCTACGCGATAGGCTTGCCCGCGACCGCAGCAACTATTCTTGCCGCGGCCGAGTTCGTCACGCTCGAACGACTCTGCTGCCCGTTCTTCAGGTTTGAGCTTGCAGTAGGCGGGACTGCCGAGCCCGTCTGGCTGCGGCTCACTGGCGGGAAGGACGTCAAAGAGTTCTTGAAGTCTGAACTGATGCGAAAGTGATGTTTCAGTCGGCGGCTTCGATGGAAGCATTCTCAGCCGGGTTGGCTTGTTGAGGTGGTAGAGGCCGTCCCCAGTCAAAGAACGTTGAAACCAGTGACAACAGACGATGCCCGGTAACAGCGTTTAAAAAGAATATCTCGTGCTCTTTTTCGACTCCAGCCATCACCAGCAGGTCGGCTTCGAACTCTCTCAGTCCCAATGCGCCGGCGTGAGAAGCCGCAACCTCGTACTCGACCACATTCCCGCTCTCGAGCCTCCCGGCGAAGTACATCGGCAAGAACCACCCGATCACGTGACACGCAAGCCCGATCGTTCTCCCGATTAGCCAGAACTTGGCTTCTCGGTACTTGAGTGGCGCGGCGCCGAGGCTGGCAAGCATTTCGCCGACGCGCGCGCGATGGACCCATTCCTCGTGTTCGATTTTCTGAACCGCAGCGCATTCGCTCGCATCGTTCAAGGACTTCCAGTGGCCGCGATAAGCAAGTCCGGCGGCAAGCTCTCCCGAGTACGCGGATTGAAGAATCTGTATGAGGTGACGGCGGTGGCCTTCGGGGTCCATTCTGCCTCCGACGGCAAGTGTAAACCTTCGAAGCCCTTCTCGCGAAGCCGCAACCCTGCTTTTGTTTGCCAGAGTCTAAGACCGAGTCGATAATGAGCAGGCGCGCTAGCCGCGCGCAACGGGACGAAAACTTAACTGGGCTAATCCGTACGAGAGCGGTCGTGTGATCGCCGAGTAAAGAGGGCCGAGCGGGAGTTTAATAGAAGATCAGGACGAATGGGCAAAGGAGCAGCAGAATGTCGAAACAAGTGGTTGGAGTTGGGTTCGGTGAGAAGCAGGCGGGGATCCGGCGGAGCCTTACAAAGCTGATCGCCGCCGCTGTCTTGTGCCTTATGGCGCCCGGCGCTCCGGCGGGCGGAAAGGTGCAGGAGCCTAAATTCGAGATGGGCACGTTTTATCTTTGCCTTCTCGTCAAAGGGCCGAGATTCAACCCCGCCGAGACGCCTCAGAACGCCGGCTGGGGACTCGGGCACGCCAGGCACGTTTCCTCTCTAATCGAATCGGGGCGCGTCGCGATCGCGGGTCCGTTCACCGACGACGATCGCATCCGGGGGGTGCTGGTGACGACCGCAGCGTCAGCGGACGAGGCCCGGTCGCTTGCCGAAGCCGATCCCGCGGTCAAGGCAGGCCACTTTGCGGTCGAAGTGCTTCAGTGGTTTGCGGCCAGGAACGTGATGAAGAAGCCTGACACGCCGCTGACTCCTGTGACGTATTACTTCGCTTTCCTTAAGCGCGGTCCGAAGTGGACGCCCGAAAGCACGCCTGAGACGACTGCGTTGCAGGCAGCGCATATGGCTAACATTCAGTCGATGGCTGCGTCGGGCAAACTGGTAATCGCGGGTCCGTTCACGAAATCGCCTCCTTACGCGGGTGTGTTTGTCTTCAAGGTTGGCTCCCTGGAAGAGGCGAAGTCATTAACCGAAGCTGACCCGACCGTGAAGGCCGGTCGATTGGTCGCCGAGGTTCATCCCTGGTCGGTGCCGAAAGGTTCGCTCCCTTAGTTGAAAGCGCGCTTCCCTATCACATCAAGTTCATCGGATCCACTTCGACGTTGATCGATCGCGCGGTTGCCCCGCCGGCAAGAGTTCGATCCATCGCCCGCTCCAGAGCTTCACGAGCCTGCGACCGGGTGCTCGCCTTGATCAACACTTGAACCCGGTGCTCGCCCTTGATTCGCGAGATCGGCGCCGGCGCGGGTCCAAGCACTCTCAAGCCTGTTCCGCTTGCGGCGTCGCGCAACTCGCGAGCAAACTGCGACGCCGTCACGTTTGTCTTTTCAAGGTCCTTGTCGTGAACCAGCACGTTCACCAGCGCGCTGAACGGCGGATAATGCATAGAGCGACGGAAGTTCGACTCGCGGCGGTAGAATTCTTCGTAGTTCTGCTCCTGCGCGCACACTATCGAGTAGTGCTGCGGGTGATAAGTCTGGATGATCACCCGGCCGGGCCGGTCACCGCGCCCGGCGCGGCCTGAGACCTGGGTTAGCAACTGAAAGGTCCGCTCCGCCGCGCGAAAGTCGGGCAGCGCAAGCCCCGCGTCAACTGACACGACTCCAACCAACGTGACGTTGTGAAAGTCGTGACCCTTGGCGATCATCTGTGTGCCTACCAGCAAGTCGATCCCGCCCGCGGCAAACTCCATGATGATCTGCTCGAAGCTCCCGCGTCTTCGCGTCGTGTCTCGATCCAGCCGCGCGATGTTCATCGCCGGGAACATCTCGCGAAGCTTCGCCTCGAGCTGTTCGGTCCCGTAGCCGACGTAATAAATGTACTGTCCTTCGCAGGCAGGGCACGCGCGCGGCGCCGGGCGAATATAACCGCAGTAGTGACACTGAAGGCTTTCGTTGTAGCGATGGAACGTCAGCGTCACATCGCAATCGGGACAGTGAATGGCAAGCCCGCACGAGCGGCACAACGCGAACGCCGAGAAACCTCTGCGGTTGAGCAGGATCATCGACTGCTCGCGGCGCGCGTGCGTTTCGCCTATCGCTGCCTTTAGTTCGTCCGAGAAGGTTTGCTGCTTGCCGTGACGCTTGAAGACCTCGCGCATATCCACGATCTCAACCGCGGCAAGCGCGCGATCGGCGTAGCGCGCCTGGAGTTGAACGTAGGTGTACTTGCCAGTGCGGGCGTTGTGATACGACTCGACGGACGGCGTAGCCGAGCCAAGCACGGCAACAGCGTTGGCTTGGACGGCCCGCATGATCGCCGTATCGCGGCCGTGATAACGAGGCGAGTCGTCCTGCTTGTAGGACGACTCGTGCTCTTCGTCGACGATGATCAGGCCAAGATTCTCGACCGGCGCAAAGACCGCTGAGCGAGTGCCGATCACCACTCGGGCGTCTCCTTGCTTGATGCGTCGCCACTCGTCGGTGCGCTCGCCTTCAGACAAGCTCGAATGCAGGATCGCGACGGAGTCGCCGAAGTTCGAGCGCAGCCTTCGAGAGAGAACCGGCGTGAGCGAAATCTCGGGCACCAGCATCAACGCGCCGTGCCCGCCGGTGACCGCCTCGCGCATCGCGCGCAGATAGATTTCAGTCTTGCCGCTGCCGGTCACGCCGTGCAGCAGGAAGGCTCCGTACTTGCCTTCAACCATTTGCGAGACTATCTGATCCAGCGCAGCTTGCTGTTCGCCGTTGAGCTTGATTGATTCCGTCGGGTGACTCGCGATGTGTGCGAGCGGGTCGCGACGCACCTCGCGTGGGAACACTTCGACAACCCCGCGCTTCTCGAGCGTGCGTACGACTGACGCCGTGACCCCGGCCTCATCCAGCAGCTCGCTAAGCGATACAGGCTCAGCCTTAAGCCTTATTAGTTCAATCACTCGCTGCTGTTTGTCGTTGAGCGGCTTAACAACGTTGTGGGTTCGGGGTTCGGGGTTCGGGGTTCGAGCTTTGTGGCTTGAAGTTTCAATCGTTCCCTCCTCGATTAACTCTGAGCTCTGAACTCCGAACCCCGAACCGGTGAGCCGCACCGCATTCTGGAGCTTGGGCCTCATGCGGGTTTCGCCAACTCTTTGCGAGGTTTTAATCAAGCCCGCGCGTTCGAGCTGCTTTATCATTGCCAGGGCGCGCGGCTTCGAGAACTGCCGTTCAAGCTGGCGGACGGTAACGGTGTCCGACTGCGAGAAAAGCTCGAGAGCTAACCGCTTTGGAGAAGAGCGGTCGAGGTGAACGAGCTCGGAGCGGCCGGCTTCGGTGATGGTCAGAATGCGCTCGCTGACCACGGCGGCGCCCGCCGGGAGCGCGGCACGGATGCACTCACCCCACGGCGCGAAGTAGTAGTCGGATACCCATCTGGTCAACTCCAGAATCTCGCTGCTGATGACCGGGGCTTCGTCGATCAACTGATCGACGTCTTTAATATCGGACTCCGCGACTTCACCGGCAGGTTGGTCGTGCAGCGCGACGATGAACCCGGTGAGGGTCTTCTGGCCAAACGGAACGGTGACTCGAGAGCCAACCGCCGCTCGCGAGGCGAGATCGCCCGGCAAGTTGTAGGTGAAGCTTTGTCGGACGTGAACGGGAACGGCGACTTCGGCGAACATCTCCCGAGGATTATTGCACGAAGCCGTTTTGCGGGCGAAACATGAAACGCTTGAAGGGCGCTAAGGCGGCTGATCTGTTGTTGCTTCGATCAACGTCGCAACCTAAGTCCTGCTTACTCCCTCTTCTCTTCGCGCTCCGAGATGCCTTCGTAAAACAAGTCGTGCATTGCGCGAGTCTTGCCGTCCTCCAGATCCGCCCCACGCACGATCGCAAGCCGCGCTTCAAACAAGTTCTCGGGAGTCACCGCCATTCCAGGCGCGAGTTCGATCTGCACAAGAGGAGTGCCGCGATGACCTTCAGGGACGTGCTCGTGTAGTCCCGTGCACTGCCAGCACGCGCCCGACTTGTTGATCAACTGGCACAAGCCATCGAAACTGCCGATCATCTTCGAGCGAGCCGATGACAAGCGATGCCGGAAGATCGGCTCGGACACTCCCAGGACGGCGGCGGCTTCCTGAGCCGTAAACCCGATCACTTCTTTGAGCATTATCGCCGCTTGTTCTTCCGGATCGAGAGTCCGGCCTATGCACGCAAAGCAAAACGCGATGTGCTCGCGAACCTCGTACACGAAATCGGCCTGACTCACCAGCGACCGGAGGGCCTCCACCTGTTCGGGATTGGCGTCGTGCTCGCGCTCACCCTCAAGTTGAGCTTCGACGCGCCAGCGCTTCTTCAAGCGCAAGTGATCCAGACACGCGTGAGTCGCTATGCCGAACACCCAGGTCTTGAAGCTCGCCTGCGCCCGATACGTCCGGAGGCTCTCAAGCACGCGAACCAACACCTCCTGCATCAGATCTTCCGCGTCCGCGCGGTGAGTGACCATTCGGTAGACGTAAGCAAACAGCGGCCGTCGAAGCGGTTCGACAAGATCGGTGAACGCTCGCTCGTCTCCAGAGAGCGCGCGGTCAACAAGAGTAATCTCGTGTTCGATTGAAATCTGTGGCAGCATATCTTCTCCAACTCCAGGGTCATGTAGGGGAGGCCCTCCGTGGCCGCCCCTCGCCGCGGATTGACGGTCATCACCAATGAGGGGCGGCCACGGAGCGCCGCCCCTACATAACCTACCTCGCGAGCCGGTATTTGAACTCTTGGGCCGACGGCTTACCGTTCCTGGTTTGTTCGAGCCATATCGACATTTCCGCCTCGGAGGTTCGATGAAAGATCAGCCGGCTCTGCTTGTCCGGTCGTTCGAACACCGCCCGGTTTCTTCCCAGCTCGACCAGCGGGTAGCTGTGCACCTCGTCCTTCTCTTCCCAGCCTTTGAGACCGGGATTAAAGTGCTTCAACCGCAGCACCGGACCGCTCGACGTCGTCTCGATCAGCAGCATTTCGTAGAAGACCGCTTTTCCGTCTTTTACATACCGGAACACGCCCATCATGTTGTCGCCGGCTGCCGAGCTCCAGTTCTCTTCGGTGATCCCACCTTGCAGCTCGCCGCGCCACTGGCCGGCGATGAACGCCAGGTCGGCCAGAGAGGCCTTTTCCACTGAAGCTGATTGCGAAAGAACCGGATCCCCGCTCGCAACACTGACAGCAACAGCCGTCAGAATGAGGGCGATGAACTTCGCAGCCCCTTTTGTCATCAGCAGCATCGCGCGTTTCCTCCTCGATCATTCCAGCCCATCATGTAAGGGGCCACGGAGCGCCGCCGCCCCTAGCAGGCTGCCGGAAAACTGCTTTCTTGCGACCAAGACACCAAAGCACGAACGGCACGAAGCACGTAGAGTCCAGTGTTGGGTGACTCGGTGTGGCTTCGTGTCTTCGAGAGTTTGTGGCGCAACCGGGTTTCCAGCATCCGCCAGGTAACGCTGAAGTTCTAAGAACAACGCTCAATCTCCCGCGCGGCTCAGCACGAATCGCCCGAACTCTTTCCACGAGCCGTCCTTTGCGCGGAAGGCATCGACCACCTCCAGCTTTTTCCCCGCATCAAGCAGCCGATAGGTGGAGCGCCCCTCTTCCTTTCCCGGTTCGCCCCACAGTGCGGTCAACGTATCGCCTCCCTGTTGTGCATTGATCGGAAAAGCGTTGCCCTGCGAGTCAAACCAATTCGCTTTGTAGTGACCTGCTTCGGTCTGGCGGTAGTAGGCATGCCCCTCGAAGATCTGGTTGCCTCCCCCTGCCGACTTCGTCTCGACCCGCAAACTCAGGCGGGCAAACTTGCCTTCCAGTACGCGCTCCCATTTCAGTTGCTGGTTCGCCTTCTTTCCCAAATGCTGACCCTCGCCAGACCAGCTTCCTGCAAGCCGTGTAAGGATTGCATCCTCCTGAATCGTTGCATTGCGTGCATCAGTGTTTACGGGTGCGTAAAGAAGGCTAAGCCAAACCATCATTATGGTGACAGCAGGTCTTCTCACAGTCGGCTCCTTGCACAACGCCGCCGCAGTCACGGCGCGCGGTGATTTCGAATCGTGCCCTCTCTTTCGAAAGCACTCTACTGCACTGCGAGTACTTGAACCAACTGCAATCGATTCCCGTCCGGATCTCGAAACGTAGCGATGCGAACGACGCCGGGGATCTCTTCGACCGAGCCTTCGAACTTGACGTCCTTCTTCTTCAAATCCTCCCGCGCGCGCGCCAGATCATCAACCCGCAGTACAACCGTAGCCCCGCGCTCGTCGTCGTTCTCACGCATTTGATTCAGCCCGATCGACGCGGCGCCCTCCGCGTGACTAAACTCAACCCAGCCCGGGATCTCGATTGTCTTTTTCAACCCTAGCACTTCGCTGTAGAACTTTTTCGCGCGCTCGAGATCCCCTACCTGATACCACGAAAGAGTGACTTCCATTTCGTTGCCTCCCGATTGAATTTCGTCCCTACTCGCTTAGTCGACGGGCGCGTTCATTTCCGCCAATTGTTTGAAAACAAGCATCCGCACATATATGTTCGTAGTACCGCCTTCAGCCGGAAGTTGTAACGGGCCGCTGTTTTGGCGGGCCGGTCACAACTCCGCCTGAAGGCGGGTTCACTAACTTCTTCATGGGAGGCTCAAGTAATGGCAACACGCAATGGCAGCGCCGTCTGGGAAGGAACCCTCAGAGAAGGCAAGGGCACAGTCAAACTGGGGAGCGGAGCGTTCGAAGGCCCATACTCTTTCGCCTCGCGGTTCGAAGATGGCGCGGGGACCAATCCCGAAGAGTTGATCGGCGCGGCTCATGCCGGGTGCTTCTCGATGGCGCTTGCGGCGGGGCTAGCGAAGGCTCACATATCTCCCAGGCGCATTGCCACTACGGCGAAGGTCCATCTCGGGCAAGCCGAGGGAGGCTTTGCGATAACGTTGATCGAGCTTGAAACGACGGCTGAAGTGCCCGGCATCGACGAGAGGATTTTTCTGGAGCATGCCGAGGCGGCCAAGAAGAATTGCCCGGTCTCGCGAGCATTGACGGGAACCGAGATAAGACTGCAGGCGAAGCTCGCTGGCTAAGCAGTTTTGTTCGAAGGAACGCCGCGGAAAGCTCCCGATGATCATCCATTAGTTCGAGACAGTCGATTCTTGGCCATTCCATTTCCCGATGGTGATGTCCGAATTCGAATGTTCTATCTGCGTAACCATTGCGTCCTCCCCGGCGCAGCGGTGAACCCAGGGCCGAAGTCACACCGCGAGAGTCTTGGAGCAGGCGGCGACGGCAGACAAATGAAGTGAGGACACCAGGACTCCTGCCCGTCGTGGTGGAATTGCGCGTGAATGCTCGCCACTACGACACCAGGACACAAAGCCCCCACAAAGCCTGTTTTTGTGTAGCTTTGTGACTTAGCGCCTTTGTGGCAAGACAGCATCCGCCGCCTCAACACGCTATTCCACCACTAAACTCCTGCCCACATCGTTGACTTTGTTACATCGGTCTGGTAGTTAGCTTGCCTGCGGGCGCGTCGGAGGTTTCGATGTCGGATCCTCACCAGGCAAAAGCCGAGGCGCTACTCAAACAAATGTATGGCAGGAATGCACGGTTCCGCGAACGTCAATGGGATGCCATTAGCGAGATCGCGGTCAATCGCGGACGGCTCCTGGTTGTGCAGCGCACAGGTTGGGGAAAGAGTCTCGTCTATTTCTTGTCAACCAGGCTGCTGCGCGACGCGGGTGCGGGACCCACACTTCTGGTCAGCCCGCTACGCGCGCTGATGCGCAATCAGCTGGACATGGCTCGGGGCCTTGGCATCCGGCCGGCGACGATCAACAGCGACAATACCGAAGAGTGGGACGGCGTCGAATTGCAGTTGCAGCAAGACGAGTGCGACATCCTGTTGATCGCGCCCGAGCGACTCAACAATGAGCGCTTCTTAAACAACGTGCTTGCGAAAATTCGAGAGCGGGTAGGCCTGTTAGTAGTCGACGAAGCGCACTGCATCTCTGATTGGGGTCACGATTTCCGGCCCGACTACAGGCGAATCGTGCGCGTGCTTCAAGCGCTGCCTTCGAAAGTGCCGGTGCTGTGCACGACAGCCACCGCAAACACCCGGGTCATCGATGATGTAATCGCTCAGATCGGCTCGGACCTCAAGGTGCAGCGTGGAGCGCTCACGCGACCTTCGCTGCGGTTGTTCAACATCCAGCTCGCCGATCAGAGCGAACGCCTCGCATGGCTCGCGCAACATCTGCCAAACCTTGAAGGAAGCGGAATCGTCTACTGCCTGACCGTCAACGACGTGCGACGGGTATCAAGCTGGCTGAGTGAGAACGGCATCGAAGCTCGCCCGTACTACGCCGATCTTCCGGAGGAAGAGCGGACCGGCGCAGAGCAAGCCTTGCTCGGAAACCAGATCAAGTGTCTGGTAGCGACGACCGCGCTCGGGATGGGCTACGACAAACCCGACCTGGGGTTCGTCATACACTTCCAGCGGCCCGGCTCGGTCATCGCGTACTATCAGCAGGTCGGACGCGCGGGTCGCGCAGTCGACAGCGCGTTTGGCATTCTGCTCAGCGGCCGCGAAGACGACGAGATACAGGAGTACTTCATCCGGTCCGCGTTTCCACCCGAACGCGCTATGCAGGAGATCATCGATCTGGTCGAGCCGACCGTTGGCTTGACCATCTTCGAGATCATGAACGCGCTCAACTACTCGTTTGGGACGATCGAAAAAGCGCTGAAGCTGCTGGAACTCGACGGCGCGGTTTCGCGAGACAAAAGGCGTTACTCTCGTACACCGAACCACTGGCAGCCCGACACGGCTCGCACCGAAGCGGTGACCGCGTTGAGACTGCGCGAGCTGGAAGAGATGCGCCGCTACGTCGCGCTCGACCGCTGCTTGATGGAGTTTCTGGCGCAGGCGCTCGACGACCCCGCGGCGGCAAGGTGCGGACGATGTATGAACTGCACGGGCAAGCTTCCAAAACGCGATCTGGACGAGCGGCTCAAACAACGCGCAGTCGCGTACCTTCGTGGAGCGGCGCTGGTGATCGAGCCGAGAAAACAATGGCAAAGCGGGGCATCGCCGCTTGTGTCGGGGCGCATACCGGAAGACCTGAGGGCGAGCGCCGGCCGCGTGCTGAGCGTCTACGGCGACGCCGGCTGGGGGCGAGAAGTCGCCCGCTGCAAGTATCAAACCCGACAGTTCGGCGACACGCTCGCCGACGCTTCGGCTGAGATGATTCAACGGCGGTGGCAACCCGACCCTCCCCCGGCGTGGGTCACCGCCGTGCCTTCGTTGCGTGATCCAACGCTGGTGTATACTTTCGCGGCGCGTCTCGCCCAGAGGTTGGGTTTGCCGTTTATACCCGTCTTACGAAAGACAATTGAACGACCCGCGCAGAAGAGTATGCAGAACAGCGCGCAGCAACTGCGGAACGTGATTGATGCTTTCGAGGTTGTCGGCGAAGTGCCGAACGACCCCGTTCTGTTGATCGACGACGTGGTGGACTCGCGGTGGACCTTGACCGTGGTGTCGTGGCTGCTGCGGAAGAACGGAAGCGGCCCTGTCTATCCGTTCGCCCTGGCGAGCGCGACTGTTGGGAGCAGTTGAATGTTAAACGATGATAGTCAGGCGGTGCTGCTGCTCTGTTCAACTGCTGGCGATTCAGATCCGGCTGACGGCGTGCGGCCTCTGTCGGCCAGAGAATGGAATGAGCTGTCGCGAAAGATCAGCTCGTCCGCGCTAGGTGCCGCAGGCGCGTTGCTCGGACTTGGGGCGTCGGAGATAGCCGCCGAGCTCGAGATTCCGCCGGTTGACGCCGAGCGAATCCACCATCTACTCGAAGACAGCGAGTCGGTTGCAATAGAAGTCGAGCGACTCACGAGTCTCGGCATAACGCCGGTGACCTGCGTCGATGAAGACTATCCGTCGCGGCTTCGTGAGTCGCTCAAGCATGTGGCGCCGCCCGTCTTGTTCGCGGCCGGCAAACTCGCACTGTTGAACAAGGGCGGGGTTGCGGTTGTGGGGTCCCGAAGCGTTGACGAACGCGGAAAGAGTTTCGCCGAGGAAATCGGCCAGAAGTGCGCCGGGCTTTCGGTGACGGTTATCTCGGGCGGCGCTCGCGGCACGGACGCGATTGCGATGGGAGCGTCGCTTTCCGCGGGCGGCACGTCGCTGGGGGTGCTCGCCGACAGCCTGGAGCGGGCGGTTCGCGCGCCCAACCTGCGCGACGCGCTTTCCGACAGGAAGCTGGCGTTGGTGACTCCTTATTCACCTTCGGCAGGGTTTTCGATCGGCGCTGCGATGGGTCGCAACAAGTTGATCTACGGTTTCGCGGACTACGCGGTAGTGGTTTCGAGCGACGTCGAGAAAGGCGGGACCTGGGCGGGGGCTACGGAGGCGTTGAAGTCCGGCTCGTGTCCGGTGTTTGTGAGAATGGGCGACGAAGTGCCCGCCGGCAACCACGCGTTGATCAGGAAAGGGGCCTCGCCGGTTGCCGAGTCTGACCTGAAAGACATCGACGACCTGCTGAGTTGGATGAAGAGTCGATCGGGCCTGGCTGTCAGTCAGCCTTCTTTGTTCTGATCAAATCGGACGAACACCCGATCGCTCCCCTGTCACGAGAAAGCTTCGGCGCTACGGACGCTTCCTCGGAAACGGTATCTTAACGCCGCCGGGCACAGGCACCCCCGGGGTGTTGATAACGTTGCGTAACTCTGACGGCAAGTAACTTTGCATGCGATACGCCACGCCGCTGCCTTGCAGTATCTTGAGGGCCGCTTTCAACGTTGGATCGTAGCCCCGGGCTTCAGTCTCGTGACCCTTCCCTGCTTTCGAGATCTCTTCTCCTTCTGCGCCACCCACCTGCTGACCCTTCTCGGCGTAGAGCGCGGAGAGCGCGAGATGATTGCCCGCCATGTCGCCAGAGTTGCTGGTCTCTCCTTGATAACCGCTCGCGGTGTTGTACTCTTTGATCGCTTGATCGGTGTCGCCTGTCGCGTGATAGCAATAAGCCAGCTCGCGATGCGCTTCGTAGTAATCAGACCGCAGCTCGATGGCCTTCCTTAATTGAGGAATCGCCTGCGGGTACTGCTTCATCAGCCGATAGCCGTAGCCAACTCCATAGTAGCTTTCCGGGTCTTCGGGCGCGATCGTCGAGGCGCGGACAAACGCCGGGATCGCCTTCGGCCGGTCGCGTTCCTGAAGCGTGTACGCATACCCGAGCGCGAGATTAACAACCGCAAGGTCGGGTGCTTTCTTGGTGGCCAGCTCCGCCGCTCTAACCGCTTCCTTGGCGGCGTCCTTGTACCTGGTCGCCTTATCCGGTCGCGGGTTTATCGAGGCGTCCAGGGTCTCGTCTTGCAGCGACCATTGGCCAAGAGCCCGCGAGCGCCGCGCAAGCAACACTGCATTGTCGGGAGCCTTCTCAGAAGCCGTGGTTAGCAGATCGGCAGCATCGCGAAAACGTCCGGCTGCGGTGTATGCGTTTGCCAGACGCTCCAGTGCGGCGGTCAGGCTCGGGTCTTCGCGCAGTGCCTGTTCGTAGGAAGCGACCGCTTGCGGCCACAGCTTTTGAGCTTCGAACTGCACACCCTTCTCGTAACTGGCGTTGGTTGCGGTTGGTTTCAACGTGATCGTAAATTCCTGCTGGTAGCCGGGCACAACCGTGATCTTTGCTTCGGTGGGTTGAAAGCCCTGCGACTCGGCTCGAACGGTGTACTCACCAGCCTGGATTTCCTTTTCGATCGGCGCGGTGCCCAACGTTTTGCCATTCAAGCTCAACGTAGCGTCCTTCGGCGAGGTGAACAGAGCGATCGAGCCGGTGGCCGGCGGCGCCGGAGGGTTCGCCGCAATCTGAGCCAATCGAACGATGACCAGCGGGCCGTGCACCTCAGTCGCGACCATCATCGGCGTCTGCTCTACGGCATAGCGCGCGCGCTTCTGATACTCCGAGCTCCACTTTTGCATATTGTCGCGCAAAAAATTTGCTAGAAAGCCGGCGTCCACCCGGCCGTCCGGCCTGTTCGCCAGGTCTCGAATTCCGGAAAGAATAAAATAAGTAAAGACGCCGTGCTTGAGTTCAGGATCTTCGTAAGCGCGCTCGCCAACTTTGCAGGCGTAAAAGATGATCGAAGTCGCCGGCGCCGCTTCGGCAGCCGTGGAACCGCCGCGCGTTATCCGCAAGCCGCGGCTCATAACATCGGTCATCGTGTTGCCCTTGATGCCGCGGCCCGGAAAGGGGTCTTCGCGGCAGGCGTCTATGAATATCGAAAACTGAGACGCCTTCAATACGCTGAGCCGGCGCGCAAGATCCTCCAGATCGACAGCCGTTCGCTCGAGCGATTCCTTTGACTGCGCATCGACGTCGACCGGCAGGAAGTAGCTCTTCGCTTGCTGGCCCAGGCCACGAGCGATCCCGTGGCCGGCGAAGAAAACGATTACCTCGTGCCCCGGCTGCACACGCGGCGCCAGGTAGCCGTCCACTGCAGCAAGAATGTTCTGCCTCGTCGCCTTAGCCTCCCCGGCCCCATCGTCGGTGAGCAATCGGATGTGATCTTCAGCGAACCCTGCGTCGGTAACGAGCATGTCCTTGACCGCGCGCGCATCGTCGCGCGGAAAATTCAAACTCTGAATTTGACCCGGATACTTGCTGATCCCGACCACCAACGCCCACTGGTTGTCGGCCCGGGGCGGCTTTTTCGAGGGTTCGGCCGGCTTTGCGGCGGTCGGCCCAGTCTTTACTTCCTGCTTCGCAGCCGGCGGCTTCTGCGGGGCTGGTTTCGCCTTGCGTGCCGCTGGTTTTTGGTGAGGGCCTGCAGCCGCGAACGAAGCAAACAAGCAAAAACTTAGAAAGACAGAAAGAACTCTGCGATGCATTTTGACACCCCGTAGTGCTGAATCTTGCCAGCCAGTTGCGCAGGTTAGTATCTCAAGACCACCGCGACTCCGAGCTTAGAGCCCGCAGAAGCGGGAAACGATTCCGCTGCGGCTGGCCCTCTGAACTTTGGCTTCCCTTTCGGTGGAGTATCGCACAGCCTATTTCGCACGAGCAACAACTCCTGGGCCCAGTCCATCTTCGGGTGCATGGTGGTCGCACAAGGGGAACTGCTGCCTTCCAACACCCGGAAGCCGATTGGGGCTAAGGCCTTGCCGAGCGGCCTTGCTTATACATCTCCAGGCGGCCCTCGATCGCCGCGGCCAGTTGATCCGCGCCTCCGGATTTGGCCATGTCGATTGCTTCCGTCGCGACGGCGATTGCTTGCTCGAATTGCCCGGTCGAGGAGTAGACCGAAGCCAGGACGTCCAGCGTGACCGGTTCACGGCTGGAGACGCTCACCGCCTTGTCCGCCATTCGAATCGCCTCGCCCGTATTCCGAAGTTCCTTCGCCTCGGCGTCGACTAACAATAGAGCAAACCGGCAAAGAGGTTGAGGCCACTCTGGAGCGACAGCCAGCGTATCCTGATAAGCCGCGGCCGCCTCACTGAACTTCTTCTGCCGCTCGAGCACCCAACCAAGTTGCATGCGAGCTTCCGCAGACCCAGGGTTAAGCCTTAACTCCTCGTTGTACGCGTGGACGGCTTCATCCAATCGGGCCTGATTCTCCAGAGCTCGGCCGATGTTAAAATGCAATCTCTTCCTGCCGGGATCCACGTTAAGCACCTGTTGAAAATAGGGCAGTGCCTCACCGGGCGTGTCCGAATTCAACAGCCACATCCCCATGTTATCCAGAACGTCGATGGCGCCTGGTCTCAGCCTGAGCGCTTCGGCAAACCGCTCCCGCGCGCCTTCACGGTCGCCCTTCTCCGTGAGACAAAAACCAAGGTTGTTGTGACCTCTCCAATTGTCGGGCCGCTTTCTGACAACGTCCAGCCACATCGCTGTCCTGCTCTGGTAGTAACCATTGCGCTCCACCGTAAGCGAGCCGAACCACGCCACGACTATCGCGACCGCGCCGACCCCCAGCCAGCGCGTGGTAGCAGAATTCCTCAGCCGCGGCGAAGGCGCAAATCGGTAGCACCCCAACACTACAAGCGCCACAACGGCAGCAAGCGAGAGATAAATACGATGCTCAACCGCCACGTCGAGGATCGGCATGATGCTCGATGTTGGCGCGAGGATCAAGAAGAACCAAATGCCGAGAAACCCAACCTCGGGTCGGCGCTTGAGCGCCATCAGCGTCAGCAGCCCGAGAGCGCCGACGACCACCGCGAACGGGACGATCCTGGTGGCGTCGTCAGCAAGCGGCCAGCCGTAATCAATACACAGATCGTAAGGCCACACCGACAGTCGCAAGTAGTGAACAATCACCCCGAACTGCGAAACCAAGTAACTGAGCGGCGTCATCCGCTCGAGATGGAAGCCCGCAGACTCCTGATAAGGACTCGCGGCGTGAACCGTGACCGCTATGACTATCCAGGTGAAAGCGAGACCCCCATAGAGAATTGCCCGCCGTCGGAGTGTTTCCTTCAACGAGTCCCGGAAAAAAACCAGATCGTAGATCAGCACCATGATCGGGGCCGTGACCATCACCGGCTTGCTCGCCATGCCCGCCGCGCAGCTTAAGACAGCGGCGCTGTACCAGAGCGCACCGTGCTGCCCCGAGCGTCCCCGAATTACGCAGTAGAGCGTAAGCAGATAGAACAACCCGCACATCGCCTCCGAACGCTGTATCAGGTAGGTCACCGACTCGGTGTGCACTGGATGTACCATCCAGATCAACGCAACCGCGAGAGCGAGACCGGTCGATGCCTTTCCGAATCGGTCTTTCAACCCGTCGGTGAGCAGTGTTCTACGAACCACCCCGAATAACGTCAGCGCGGCCAGTATGTGGATAACGAGGTTAAACAGATGGTAGCTCCAGAGGCCGGTGCCGCTCATCGCGTAGTTGATCGCAAGCGACAGCCCGACCAGCGGACGCGAGACCTGCTTCGGCGAGGACATCGCTCCCCACGGCGGCCAAAGCTGGCGGATCGAGGAGTCGTCCGTTATCACCACGTCGTCGAACACTATTTGCCCGCCGAAACTGTTGACGTAGACAAGAACCCCGACGACAACGATGAGTGCCGAGCTGGCCCATAGCGGTCTGGAGGAAGCGGCGACGGCCTCAGATTGAGGGGCAATTGACGGAGTTTCGTTTGGGTCTGTTGTTGTCACCGGTGTCACCCTATTTAGGCAGGAGCCGGCCGCCTGCACTGCGCCCCCGCTCTACTTCGGAGTATTCTCTTGTCCGGAACGACGCTTGAAGGAGCAACTCTCTGTTAGCTGACTATAGTGATGCTCGCGCGGGGCTCCATGCTTTTTGTTGAGGGGGTGAGCTGATTCTACACAGAAAGTCTTGTTTGGAGAAGAATGTTTGTGGGTCGTGAAGTCGCTGCTTGATCAAGGAGGGTGAGGCTGTAGATGCGCTGCACGAATTCGATTGGTCAAGCGTGTCGATCATACCGCCGTCAATCCGAGCGCCCATCGCTCTGGAGCGCCCGACACAAAGTGAAAATATTCTGTTTGCTGGAACGCTCTAGTGTTGACCACTCAGCGCGAAACGGGACACACTTCAATCGGGTTCAACCTAGGTCTATAAAGGAACCGTCGAGAATCAGTGCCTACAGTTCAAGCCAACCTACTCAAGATGTACTACGAGCTGCACGGCGAGGGTGAGCCGCTGTTGTTGATTCGCGGGCTCGGCTCGACGTGCGAAGGTTTCGCTGATCAAGTCGCAGGACTCGCGCCACACTTCCAGGTGATCGCGTTCGACAATCGCTGCGTGGGCAGGAGCGAACAACCTCAGCTTGCTTTCACCATTGCGGATATGGCTGACGACACCGCAGCGCTGCTCGATGCGCTGGAAGTCGAGAGCGCGCACGTATTCGGCGTGTCGCTTGGCGGTATGATCGCGCAGGAGCTTGCGCTGCGTCACCCTCAGAAGGTGAGGCGGCTGGCGCTGGGTTGCACGCACGCCGGTCCGCGAACCGCTTCTCGCGCGCCGGAATGGGCGGTGCAGATATTCAATGAGTCGCGCGATATGCCGCGTCCGGACGCGCTCAGACATTCGATCCCGCTTCTGTTCGCGGCTAAGACCGTCGAAGAGCAACCCGAGCTTGTCGAAGAAACCCTGAAACTTATGGCTGACAACAACCAGCCCAAATCTTCCTATCTTCTTCAACTCGGCGCGGTAATGCTGCACGACACTTTTGACCGGCTGCCTCAGATCCGACACACAACCCTGGTGATGACGGGAACCGAAGACACGCTTGTAGACCCGGGGAACTCGCGCTTGATTGCCGAGCGCATCCCCGGCGCGCGCCTTATCGAGTTCCCCCAGACCGGCCACGTGTTCTTCACCGAGAAGCCGGAAGACGTGAACCGCGCTCTGATTGATTTCTTTCAAGGGGTATGAATGATGAAACTAAGACTTCTGTTTATGCTTGGAGTGACGTTGTTGGGAGCGCAATCCGCTTCCGCGCAAAAGCATGAAGTTGCATTCACTTCGGGAGGGCTGAAGATCGGAGAGCGGGGATTCGATCTGCCGCGCCCCGGCTTTCTGCGCTTCGGCACGGGCTTCACTTACGAACTAGGCTATGCGCGACGGTTCCTTGATGCCCGGGTTGCCGCGCTGTATTTTGAGGTTCCACTTGCAGGCACGCCGCGCACCAAGGTCACGACCACAAACGCGCTTTCACCGAGGAGCTATTCGTCGATATTCTTCACTCCGGGAATAAAGGTGAAGCTGCTGCCTGGCGGCAAGTACTCTCCGTTTGCGCTGATAGGAGGGGGGCTTGCGCACTTCCGGGAAAGCGATACGACCATTGATAATCAACCCAATCCGAACCGTACGACCAAGACCGAGGCTGTTTTCGCCTTCGGCTTTGGCCTGGACGTTAAAGTGCGTTCCATCTTAAGCATCAGGGGTGAAGTGCGCGATTTCTATTCCGACCTTCCGCCGTTGAACGTCCGCGCGCTAAGCGAGCGCCAGCACAACGCGCTTATTTCGGCGGGCATCGTGCTGCGATTCTGAGAGTGATGCGTGACGCGTGATCCGTGACCAAAAACGCGTGAGCTATCCGGTTACGGATCACACGAGTCACCTTTACCCTACCTGTTTGGACTTGCCTTGCCAGAACCGTTCGCGCAGCAGGTTCTTCTGAATCTTTCCCGTAGCCGTGCGCGGGAGCGCCTCAATAAACTGTATTCGGCGCGGGCACTTGAAGTGAGCGAGGTGCTCGCGGCAAAAGTCGATCAACTCCTGCTCGGTAGCTGAAGCGCCAGGCTTCAACACCACAAGCGCGCACACGGTCTCGCCCCAGCGTTCGTCCGGCGCTGCAATCACCGCTGCTTCAAGAACCGCGGGGTGCTTGTACAAGAAGCCTTCGACTTCGATGGATGAAATGTTTTCGCCGCCCGAGATGATCAAGTCCTTTTTGCGATCGACGACTTCGATGTAGCCTTCGCTGTCCATCAGCGCCATATCGCCTGTGTGAAACCATCCGTCTACAATCACCGCGGCGGTAGCTTCAGGTTGCCGCCAGTAGCCCGCCATCACGACGTTGCCCCGCGTGATGACTTCGCCGACTTCGCCGCTGTCGGGTTTCAAGTCCTGACCTTCGTCGCCTACCACGCGTATGTCGACGCCGATCATCGGATAGCCGGTTTTTGTTTGAACGCGAATCTTCTGCTCTTCCGGCCAGTCCTGCATATGAGGTTTGATCTTGGAGACGGTCATGAACGGCGAGGTCTCGGTCAGTCCATAGATCTGAATCACCTTCCAGCCAAACTTCTCCTGCGCTCCCTGAATGGTCGCCATTGGCGGCGCCGAACCCGCGGTCCCCACTCGAACTTCTCTTGGCAGCTTCGCCAGCGTCTTTTCATCAAGCGGATGATTCAAGGCCATGTTGATCATCGTCGGAGGCATGCAGGCGAAACTTACCCGTTCACGTCCCACCAGATCGAAGAACGCAGCCGGTTCGAACTTCTTGATGACCACATGCGTTCCGCCCATCCCGGTGACCGCGTAGCCCACGCCCCATCCATTGCAGTGAAACTGGGCGAGCGTGTGCAGGTAGACGTCCGTGTCGCGGATGCCGAATTCGCAGATCGAGTTGATCGCGTTGATATAGAGATTGCGATGGGTGAGCATCACGCCTTTGGGACTCCCGGTTGTGCCCGAGGTGTAAAGCAACGCAGACGTTTCGTCCTCGTCTATCGCGACCCACGGCGGTGGCTCGCTTGAGGCGGCGGCAATTGTTGTTTCGTAGTCCAACCATTCTTGAGTTGCAGCGTCCGGCTTGTCACGGGCCAGGATGAAATGTTTGACGCTGCCGAGCTTCGAACGAATCGGATCGATCAGATGCGTCAGCCCTTCTTCAACGATCACGACTTTCGCGCCGCCGTGATTGAGGATGTAATCAAAGTCGTCGGAGACGAGTCTGAAGTTGAGCGGCATCAGGATCGAACCGAGAAGCGGCGTGCCGAAGAAGGCTTCGAGGATGCGATGGCAGTTCTGTGAGAGGATCGCTACCCGGTCGCCTTTCTCGACGCCGAGCTCCCGCATCGCGTTAGCCCACCGATTCACTCGCTCGCCGAACTGGCGATAAGTCAGTCGCAAGTCGCCGCAGACGACGGCTTCTTTGTTTGCGTGCACCACCAGCGCGCGTTTGAGAAAGTCGTATTCATTAAGCGGAACGATCACGAAGAAACCCTCCTGAACCCTGGTTCAATCCGGGCGCGGGTCAGCATAGCACAAAGCGAAAGTTGTGGTGTAGTCGAGCAACTCGACGGCGGGTTTGATAACCAGGAAGCTTTAGTTCATCATAAGCCGCGTGAAATCCGACTTCCGATTCCATCACAAGATTCGCGTGCGCTTCGCTGACACCGATCTTCAAGGCATTGTATTCAACGGCAACTATCTGACTTTCTATGATGTGGCGTGGACCGAGTATTTCCGCGAGATCGGTCTGACCTGGAAAGCGATGATCGACAGCGGCGTTGACACGGTTCTGGCTCGCACAACGATCGAGTTCAAATCGCCGGCAAAGTTCGACGAGGTGCTCGAGGTCCACACCCGCGTGTCCAAGATCGGAAACACCAGCATCATCTTCGAGTTTGAAATCTACCCGGAAGGCGACGAACGATTGATCGGCACAGCTCAGTCGCTCTACGTTTGCGTGGACCCGAAGTCGCTCCAGAAGATTCGTGTGCCCGATGATCTTCGCGCGCGCATCGCGGGATTAGAGGGCCATGTGTTTGACTGAAAGAATCACGGATTCATCTCCTGACGCGCGCTCCGCTGTGCGATTCGAAGTCGGTCGTGTGTATAATCCGGTCGTGACCGAGCCAGACCACTGTGCAGCTTTGCCTGTTTGTGTCGGTGGCGCCCTCCCTTTTTCAGCAGCCCGCTAAGAAACGGCCCTCTCAAACCGAGTACTACGAAAGCAGGTAGACCCCGCGATTTCGTGAGTGGTATTGTCAAACCTCTCGACAGCAGGAGGTGCTTATGACCAGCAAACCCTCAGCGGTCCAATCGCCAATGGGCGGCAGCTTCCTTATAGAAGACCGTGAGCCTTCAGAAGTGTTCACACCCGAAGACATCACCGACGAACAACGGATGTTTGCGCGCACTGCCGAGGAGTTCCTTCGAAAAGAGGTCATTCCGCGCGAAGCCGAAATCTACGCCAAAGACTACGCGGTGCATCGCGAGTTGATGCGCAAAGCGGGCGAGCTTGGCCTGCTGATGATCGACATTCCCGAGCGGTATGGCGGACTCGGTTTGCACAAAGTCAGCTCCGCCGTAGTTGGAGAGCAATTTGCGCTTCAAGCTTCGTTTGCCGGGACGCACAGCTCGCACGTCAACATCGGCACGCTGCCGTTGGTCTTCTTTGGAACCGAGGAACAGAAACAGAAGTACCTGCCAAGACTTGCGACCGGCGAGTGGATCGGCGCGTATGCGTTGACCGAGCCGCAGTCGGGTTCGGACGCGCTCGCGGCGAAGACCAAAGCCGTGCTTTCCGAAGACGGCAAAGATTACATCCTCAACGGCCAGAAGATGTGGATCACAAACGGCGGCTTTGCCGATCTGTTCACCGTCTTCGCAAAGGTGGACGGCGAGAAATTCACAGCGTTTCTGGTCGAGCGCGGACCGGGGCTTGTGAGCGGGCATGAAGAGAAGAAGCTCGGGATCGATGGCTCATCTACTACCGCGCTGATGCTTGAAGACTGCCGCGTGCCGGTCGAGAACTTGCTGGGCGAGATCGGTCGCGGCCACAAGATCGCCTTCAACGTGCTGAACATCGGCCGCTTGAAACTCGGCGCGCGCTCGGTTGGGACAATGAAACTCTCGCTTCAACAATCCGTTCAGTACGCGAAGGAACGGCATCAGTTCGGCCAGGCGATTGCCAACTTCGGGTTGATCAAACACAAGCTCGCGGAAATGACGATTCGGACTTACGTTGGCGAATCGATCCTGTATCGCACGCTTGGGATGATCGACGACGCGCTCGAACAGGTCGATAAGGACGACCCGAAGCAAGTGCTCGCAGTGCTGGAGCAGTACGCGATGGAATGCTCGATCATCAAGGTTTGGGAGAGCGAGGCGCTCGCGTACGTGGTGGACGAAGAGGTGCAGGTGTTCGGCGGTTATGGCTATTCGAAAGACTATCCGGCCGAGCAAGCTTACCGGGACGCGCGGATAGCTCGAATCTACGAAGGCACAAATGAAATCAATCGCATCGTGATCGCGACGCAGTTGCTGAGACGAGCGAAGGCCGGCGAGCTCGGGTTGTTTGAAACGGCATCCCGAGTTACTCCGGTCAAACCGCCCGCTTCGGACACGCTTGAAATGAACGTGGCGAACAAGGCGTTCAAGCGAGAAATCGTGATGCTCACAGGCGCGAAGAGCATGACGTTGCTTGCGATCGAAAGCTTCGCGCGCGCTTACGGTGAGAGCGCCCGCGACCAACAGGAAGCGCTTGGTTTGATCGCCGATATGGTTATGGATGTGTACGCGATGGAGAGCGTGCTGCTTCGAACGCGCAGGCTGTTCGAGGAACGAGGCCTGGAGAAATGTTCGGTTCAAACCGAGATCACACGCGTGTTCGCGCGTGACGCGGCTCTGCGTATCGAGTGCGCCGCGCGAGCAGTGGTAACCGAGACGGAGGATGAGAAGAGCACGGAGCTTATCGAACAGCTTGCTGAGCACGTTCCGATCAAAGCCATCGCAGCCCGTCGCCACATCGCCGATGCTGTCATAAAGGCGGGTAAGTATTCCCTCTCGGCGTAATCTCTGCGCCTCAGCGGCTCTGCGGTGAAGTACCTGGCGAAACCCGAGGTTTGAAATGCACAACGAGCAATGGTCCAGGGGCGAAAAGGCAATCGCGCGACGAGCGTTCGACGAGGCATATAATCGCGAGTGCGCGGCCCTTGTAGACGAGGTTCGCCGCCGCACGAAGGGTATTGCCGAGCCCAGTGACATGTGGGCATTGCACGACTTTCTGACAAAGAATCGAAAGCCGTCGATGAGAAGTATGACTATCGCTATTCAGTCTTGATCTTCGTCTTCGCGCGACTGATTAACGAAGGCTGGCTCAGCGAAAGCGAGTTGGCCGGACTGGGTGAGGATAAACTTGCCAGGATTCGTCTCATCCGTGAGATATGATGACTGCAAGGCACCGCCTAGAATGAGCACCGTGTCACGAACTGAGAGAGCCGCGCCGTTGCGACGCTTCCTGAAATGCCAAACCCGAGAACAAATCTGGGAACCTTCCGAGTCGGTACCCCACGCAAATCAGGCGAGGGCTTGAGAGTGGGCACAGTCCGCTTTCTGCCGCGCGGAGTGAAGAAAGAAGACTACGCTCGGTTAGACTACTTCGACGTCTGGTTTCCGTTGTTAGCTCCGAGCCCCGCGTTGCTCAAGTGGGTCAAGGGTCGCGACTGGCCAAGCGAACAAGTCAGGTGGTCGAAGTTCAAAGAGCGCTACACAGCCGAGATGAAGAAAACCGACGCGCGCCAGGCGATCAAGCTTCTGGCAGAGTTAGCCAGCCGGACTCCGGTCAGCATAGGATGTTACTGCGAGAACGAATCTGCGTGTCATCGCTCGATACTGCGTGAGTTGATCGACGGCGCAGCCGACGGCTAGAGACAAGGACGACTCAAGGCAATCGTTCACAACCTTCGTCGACGGCATCGGGCCGTGGGCCCGGCGCTTGAAAGCGTTCCAGGGCAACCATGTTTTGTATTGAGCAGCCGGTAATGCCCGCGCTAGAATCAGGCTTTGTATTCGCCCCTCTGGTTTGATTTACTCAACCATCGTAAAAAGACAAACGGCTCTAAGAGAGAGCGGCGACACTTCACTTGCTCCCCCAACAACCTCCAGCGGAAGGCCGGTCGGCGCAAAAAATGAAAGCTCTCAGGCTAATCCTGATATCGCTCGTGGCGGGTTTGCCTCTTTCGAGCACCGACTTGGCGAACACCTACTATGTTGCGACTTCTGGCATTGACTCGAACCCCGGTTCACAGGCGCAGCCCTGGCTTACCATTCAGCACGCGGTTGATACGGTCGCGCCCGGTGACACGATCATCGTCCAACCGGGCAGCTACGCGGGCTGTCGAATCGAGAACTCGGGAATGGCCGGAGCGCCTTGCACCCTCAAGGCTTCATCCCCTGGAGCCGTTCTTATTGACACGCTCAGCCCGGAGAATAGACATCAGAGCCTGATTGAGGTCGAGAACTTCGACGACACAGTGCGGTACTGGATAATTGAAGGCTTCGAGGTTTCAGGGGCGCAACGCTACGGAATCGATCTACGCGACACTGACTTCGTGACTGTGCAGAATTGCACAGTCCACGACAGCGTTGTCACCGGCATCTTCTTGGCCTTTTGCTACCATCCGCTGATTCAGAACAACGAAGCGTATTCGAACGGCGAGCACGGTATCTATCACAGCAACAGCGGCGACTTTCCGATGATCCGAGGAAACAAGCTCCATCACAACTTTTCGGCTGGGGTTCATATGAACGGCGACCGGAACTTTACACCCGGCGACGGCATTATCTCGTTCGCTTTAGTCGAGAAGAACATCGTATGGGAGAACGGCGCTCCTCCGGGCGGCGGTTCCGGGATCAACTGCGACGGGGTGTCGGACAGCCTCATTCGAAACAATCTGCTCTACAACAACCACGCAAGCGGCATCTCGCTTTACGCGATCGACGGGGCTGAGGGCTCGAGCAGAAACAAGGTTTACAACAACACTATTGTGATGGCAGCCGACGGGCGATGGTGCATAAACATCCCGGCTGCCTTCGAGGGTCAGCCCGATCCGGTAGGCAACGAGGTAAGGAACAACATTCTTTACACGCCTCACACGTTCCGCGGCTCGGTCAGCACATATGGCAACGCGGTTGCGGGTTTTTCGTGTAACTACAACGTTGTGGTGAACCGCTTCAGTATCAGTGATGGAAACTCGAACATGTCTCTTGCCTCGTGGCAGGCGCTGGGTTACGACCAGCATTCGATCATCGCGACGCCGAGCCAATTGTTCGCCAACGCGGCGGGCAACGACTATTCACTGAGGACCGGTTCGCCTGCGATCGACTTTGGGCTGGCGCTAGGCAGCAATGTGCCGGACGACATTAGCGGTTTCACGCGGCCGCAGCGCAATGGCTTCGACATCGGCTGCTACGAAGCCGCCGCTCCGTCGGCTGTTCCGCTTGTCGATTTTGCCGCGAACCCACGCTCGGGGGCTCTTCCGTTGGTGGTCCAGTTTGCGGACCTGTCTGCTGGCGGCCCCACCTCTTGGTTGTGGGACTTTGGGGACGGTGAGACGTCAACCTTGCGCCACCCTTTGCACACGTACAACAGCGTCGGCACGTTCGTGGTGAGGCTTACAGCGACGAATGTTGACGGTCAGGCGAGTCGAACAAGAAGCGGCTATATTACCGTGACTACTGCGCAAGCCACCGATCGCTTCTGCAACTCGGCGACCGTTGAGATTGGCCAGTGGCTGAAGGGCGATCAACAAAGCGTTCGGGCTTCCGACAATTCGTATCTGAAGATCAAAGCCCGCAAGCTGGAAGGCCAGTTCAGCAGCTTGCTGAACTATGTCTTCGAGGTCGGACTTGCAAGCTTATCGAGCCTGACCATGACTTCTGAGTCGCGTTCATCGGGCTCACCTGTGAGTCAGCAGGTCTTTCTGTTCAACCCCTCAACCGCGGAATGGGATCTGATCGACGACCGAAGGGTCACAAGCACAGATGACACTACGACCGTTTGCGTTGTCGCAGATGCTGCGCGTTACTTGTCAGCTTCAGGTGAAGTGCGAGTGAGGATTCGTACCACGAGAGTGACGAGCGGCAAGTGGAAACACTTCGTTGACCTCGTGAAGATCACAGCAGCACCGTAAGCTTCTGCTTGATCCAACCCTCTCGTGATCTGCTAGTATCGTGGCCTCAATCCCTTCGTCCGGAGGACACCGATGAGAATTGCCACACTGCTTGTTGCTCTCTCGCTGATCAACGTCAGTCTTGGAGCCAATCCGCGACCTGCCGAGCAAGCCGATACGGTCTTCATAAACGGCAACGTCTATACGGTCAACGAACGTCAGCCTCGCGCCGAAGCGATTGCTGTTAAAGGTCGCAAGATAATCTTCGTGGGATCGAACAAACAGGCGAAGCCTTACCAGGGTAAGAACACTCGCGTGGTCGATCTTAAAGGCGGCACGGTGGTGCCCGGCTTGACTGACTCGCATTATCACTTGTCCGGAGTTGGCGCCCGGGAAATCACGCTCAACCTCGAAGGCATCGCGAGCCTCGAAGAGTTTCTCGCAAAGGTAAGAGAGCGAGTCGATCGCGCGAAGCCTGGCGAGTGGGTAACAGGGCGTGGATGGATCGAGACTCACTGGAAGCCGCCTTTCTTCCCGACGCGCTGGGATCTTGACAAGATTTCGCCAAATAACCCCGTCGCGCTTGGTCGCGCGGACGGCCACGGCCTGGTCGTCAACAGCGCGGCGCTCAAGGTGGCATCCGTGGACAAGAGCACTCCGAGCCCGTTCGGCGGCGAGATAATGAAGGACAAACAGACCGGCGAGCCTAACGGAATGCTGCTGGACGCCGCGCAGGGACTGATTGAGAGATATGTTCCCAACGCCAATCGCAGCGATGAGGAGGCGATACTACTTGGGGTGAAGCGAAGCATCGAGCTTGGCTGGTGCCAGATTCAAGACGCCGGCGGAAGCTATGGTGATGTCACGTCTATAAGGAAGCTATACGGTGAAGGAAAGATCAAGCTCCGGATCTACAAGGCGGTGCACGGTCCGAGCCCGGCTTCGGCAAAGTTGTTGGCCGACGGCGCGAGCTCGGGCGAGTTTGACGGCCGTTTCACGCTTCGCACGATCAAAGTGGTGTTTGACGGCGCCCTTGGCTCAAAGGGAGCAGCGCTGCTCGAGAAGTATTCCGACTACGATACCGCCGGCTTTCTAACGCGCAAAGAAGAAGAGCTGCTGCCGATGTTTATCGACGCTCTCAAACGTGGCATACAACTCGAGACTCACGCGATCGGGGACCGCGCGAATAGAGTGATTCTCGATTTGTATGAGAAGGCTTTCAACATAGTGCCGCCGGATCAACGAAAGATTCGCGAGCCTCGGTGGCGGGTCGAGCACGCGCAGATCGTCAACCCGGTCGACATTCCGCGCTTCGCGAAGCTCGGCGTGATTCCGTCGATGCAGCCTTCCCACGCGATCGGCGATTTGTTCTTTGCTCCAAGCAGGCTTGGAATCAAGCGGCTGGAAGGAGCATATGCGTGGCAGAGCTTCATCAAGTCGGGGTCGATCATCGCGGGTGGCTCGGACGCGCCGGTGGAGCGAGGCGAGCCTATGATCGAGTTCTACGCCGCAGTCGCGCGAAAAGGTCTGGACGGATTCAGCGGTGAGGGCTGGCACCCGGAGCAAGCGGCCTCACGCGAACAGGCTTTGAAAATGTTTACGATCTGGGCGGCTTACGCTGCGTTTGAAGAGAACGTGAAGGGCTCGATAGAGGTGGGGAAGCTCGCCGACCTGACGATCTTGTCCGCGGACATTATGAGAATTGCCGAAAAAGAGATACTGAAGACTCGCTGCGTGATAACAGTGATCGGCGGCGAAGTGGTCTTCAGAGGTGATGGGTGATGCGTGAGAACCGCGCTCACGCATCACTCAAACATCAACCCCTCGCCTACTTCTTCTTGGTCGCTTCCCACTTCCCAGTCATCTGACCGGCAAAGTCGAACTCGCCGACAATCTTGCCGTCTTTGATCATCCCGGTCATTCCGATAGCGCCGTTCGGGGTGTCAAGCGTGAAGCTCAGTTTGCCAGCGGCATAAGTCCCCTTGCTTAGCGGCGCCGAACCCTGGGCCGAGTCGGAAGTGCCGGTCACCTTGTCGCCGTCCAGCTTGAGTTTCAGAGTGAACGGTATGGCCGTGCCTTGCGCGTCGGCTGACGCGTCCCAGTCTCCGGATACCACGTCGCCTGCCGCTGGGACCGCGGCTGAGCCTCCGCTCGCGGCGCTCGCCGAAGGCGAGGCTGCGACCATACTTGCTCGCTTCAGCTCGAGCGGTCCGCCCTGTCCAGCAAGCTCCCACTTGCCGGTGATCTTGTCGCCGGCGACTGTTGCGGTGACGGTGCCTTCGTTTCCACCGGCGTCAAACTTCATCGTGACCTTTCCGTCCGCGTAAGTGCCGCTTGTGATCGCCGCCGGACCCTGCGGCGTGTCGATCTTGCCCGACAACTTGCCGTTGTCATTCTTGATCTCAACCGTAAGAGGGATGTCTCCAAGCTGATCGCTCTTCGCTACTCCCTCGTACTTGCCAGAAAGGTTGTCCGTAGGCGAGGCTTGATTAGATTCATTACTAAACGCTCGCGCTGATGCGACCGAAGAGAAGGTCACCAGCAGCGCAATTGACAGCAGAGTCATCATCATTCGTGCGCGCATTTTTTGTCTCCTGGTAAACGGGGTTAGTGTCGGAACTCAAGCCAATCTACGCTGGAGAATGACGAAAGTTCTAGAGCCAGTCATTTATACAGCAGCGCAGAGATGTTTGCCAACGGCTTGGTAGTGTCCTAATTCTGTGTTGCTAGCCGCCGCAGCATTTCTTGTACTTCTTCCCCGATCCGCAGGGACATGGGTCATTGCGCCCGACACGCGGACCCTTATTGCGAATCGGCTTTGCGTTCTCCAGCCTTTCTTGTTCTGCCTTCAGTTTCTTGACGTCGGCGACGTAGTCCACGGTGGCAATAGACGGGATGCGGAAGGAAACTATCGTCTTGCGATTTACATTCGTAATCGAGAAGTCGCCCATCGCAATAATGTCCATTCCGATGATCGCTCCAAAGTGAGCAGTGTCCGTGCATTCGCTAACGGGAACACCATAAATCGCAGCGCCGTTGGGCAAGTAAAGGTTAACTAGATACGTGTTGCATTGTTTGGAACCATGCGCAGAATTCATCATCACGGTTCCCGTTGGAACAAGTTTCAGATCTGCCGCAATACTCGGGGTGATGACGCTCCTAGTTGCCCCTGTATCCCATAATGCAGCTGTTGCTATGAGCGCCGGTATGGGATTTGGTGGCGTGTTTGGATCAAACGCTTGGGTTAGCTTTACTTCGGTGATAATGCGATCTGTAAGACCGGGGAACGTGGTAGTGAAAGCAAGAATATGACGAATCTGCGGATTAGTCATTTAGGTAAACGATTGTATCGAACCAATGGTAACGCTATACGCTTGTGGTCCTGGCTCACAAGCTTGGATCATAAACGTCCCAAGCTCATACCGTTTTTGCGCTTCAAGATACGCTTCGAGAGCGTCATCATAGACGCCTAATAGCTCGTTTCCTTTTATAACCAATACTTTACCTTGATACTTTTCGACTAGTTCTTCTTGATGAGCAACAAAGTATTCTAGTTCGTCTTTAAACATGGCCTAAACCCCCTAAATGAGAGGTTCTGTTATTATATCATATTGGCAACAAAGGCAAGCGCGCTTTAGCCTAGTAGCTCGCGCATTGTCCAGACGTGATCTGTAATGTTTGCCTCCATTGCTGGAGTGATTCTTAGCGTTTGATGTACGCGACAAAAATTGTAGTAGGCAAGATAAACTGCAAGAGCCGCTTGATGATTCTTCCAAGACTTTGAGAACGCATTAGTGAGTCTTGTCATTCTTCGAGTACTCATTCTGATCGAAAGATTGTGGCGTTCGATATGCGAAGTGGAAACCTTGTCCATATCAGGACTACCGTAGATCGGAACCTTACGGGCTCCAGTACACTCAGCCGGGGAGTAGCGAGTCTGCGGCCCTTCCGGTGTGCTGGAGTAGAGCTTAACAAGTTGCGCGAAGTCTACGCGCTGCGCTCCGAGACTCATAACAACTGCGTGTTGATACGGTCTGAATCCGTCTGTTGTGATTTGAAAACTGCCCTTAGTTGCGTGGGCCAACTTCTCAGTGAAAGCAATCGTATCGGCTTCCGTTCTTCGGCCAAGGTGAAAGGCAAGAATCATTTTGGTATTGCGTTCAATCGCGGTGAACGTCCAAGCATCGCCAAGGTTATCGTCATCAACGCCCTTGCGAGCCTTGGTTCGCTCTTTCATTCCAACGTAGCCCCAAACTTCATCGCATTGAACGTCATTAACAGATAGGTGCTTGATGCGATCTTCCATCAGCTTTTCGCATCGTTCGCCCGCTAGCTCAAGAAGGCTCATAATCGTATTGCGATGAACGCCGGTAAACCTCTCTATGCTCCGAATCGAATTGCCCTCGACCAAGAGCCTGAGGCAATCAATCGCTTTGTTTTCGTCTAGCGTCATGTTCCCCAAGAGACGCGGGCGCGGCTCGCTAAACGTCTTTCCGCAAGACAGGCAGCGGAAACGCTGATTTCCCTTGCGGTCTTTCCCGAATTTCTTTGACGGCGCTTTGCAATCTTGGCAGTTCATTTCGTTGCCCCTTTCCGAGCAACACGAGATTAGCATAGACGCCTAAGCATTGTCAACAAAATTGCGTTGCTACGTAAGAAAAAAAGGAGGGGGTAAGAATGAGGTTTCAAGTGATTAAGCAATCGTCAGAACCGGGGCCAGGGCCATCAGCCGCCGTCGGGATCGCCTTTGAGGAGTATGTTAAAGTTGGCAGCGAACTGCTCCATGAAGCGTGCCGTATCTTGGCTGATCTCACTAAAAATGAAGCCGATAAGGTTGTCCGGTAATTTGCCTATTTCTGCTTCCGTGACTAGCAGTGGTGTATTATCAATGCTCCAAGCGGTTATACTGCTCGCAAGAAGTATAACGGTACTTCTCACACTTTCTTCGCGATCAGTGCCTGTAATGCGTCCTGAGAGTTGACTGAATCCTAACATCAGTTGCGCTGGGCTATATTCGACTGTATGGGTCTGCTGAGCGAAGCCCGTTATGACGGTTCGGTTCTCTATATTCATCATTTGCTCCATCGCGCCTTAGCTGCTTTCTTGGCGATCTGCTTGCGCTTGCGAGGTGAAAGACTAGCGGCCCTAGCGCGACCGCCCTTGGAGCCTCCGAGCTTGCCCAGGGCGACGGCAGCGGGGTTCTTGGCGGGCTTCTCGCTAGCACTATCAGCTACAAAGACCGATTCAACTGCCTCTGGATCGTACTTGCTGATGATGTGATCCAGAACGTTCTTTGCGAAAAGGCTCGGGTCGCTCTTGCTTGGGCGCTTTGGCATGAACCAATGTTAGCACGACCGATGCAAGGCGAAACAAGTATCTCAGGGCTAGCAACACAGAATTAGGACACTACCAACGGCTTTCGCAACGCGTCGCTACCTGGATTGACTGGACTGCATTGGAAGCCACTCGGCGCTGCTCACGTCAAACAAGTGCTAACAGACCACATCAACTTGTTTGCACCACTGCTGCTGGAATATTGGCGGTCCTATCCACGAAAGTACTCGCGTAGTTGATATCACTTTCACGAAGAGGTTTCGGAAGTCATCACAACAGCGGAGGACGGTCATCGTTGTAATTAGAACGATGAGTCGAGGAGAGCAGAAAATCTCATTTGTTGTAGCAAAGGGACTTTGGGGTTAGTGGCTCAGTTTGAGAGAGTTTTTCACTCCAGCGGCCTCCGTATTAGTAGATCGAAGATCCGTGAAAGTTCGTCTCTCGACGAGAACCTAATTTCAACCACGCCCCCGGCTTTCAGGGACCTGATCCTTACTGGCGCTCCAAGCCTCCTGCTCAGCTTTGCCTCGGCCGCGAGTATGTTGGCAGTTTCACCATCGTTTTTTGGCTCGGGCTTTGTTTGACGCGGCGTATTTGTGGCAAGTTCATTCTTAACCAACTTCTCAGTCTGTCGCACCGAAAGCAGTTTGGTCACAATCTCTTCGGCCAAGTCTCTTTGCCTGTCGGCGGATTCGATAGGGAGTAACGCTCGAGCGTGCCCCATTGAAAGCCTGGCGTCCTCGACTAGTCGTTGGACGTCCTCGGGCAGCTTTAGAAGTCTCAAAGAGTTCGTCACCGACGAACGGTCTTTTCCAACTCGCTGCGCCACTGCCTCCTGAGTAATGCCTAGTTGTTCCTGAAGCTTGCGATACGCATTCGCCTCTTCTATCGGGTTTAGCTCCTGGCGCTGTATGTTCTCAATGAGGGACAACTCGAGGATATTCTCCTCCGGAACATTGCGAATCAGACTTGGGATCCGCTTCAGAGCGGCCTTCTTCGCAGCTCGCCAGCGGCGCTCGCCGGCGATTATTTGGAATCGCTCGCCGACTCGGCGCACCACGATTGGCTGAATGACACCGTTCGCTTCTATCGATCGGGCCAGTTCCGTCAGTTTCTCCTCGTTGAAGTCGCGTCGAGGTTGCTCGACCCCTGGATCGATGCTCTCAACATCCAAATCAATCAGATCGTTGTTGATAGGATTAGCCTGGGGGAAGAGCGCATCAAGCCCCCTGCCCAATGCCCGTCTTGACATTGTCGATCACCTCCCGTGCCAATCGAAGGTAACTTTCGGCACCCTTAGATCGGACATCGTACAGCACAATCGGCTTGCCGTGGCTGGGTGCCTCGGCAAGTCGAACGTTCCTTGGTATCACGGTGGAAAAAACTTGAGACCCTAGAAACCCCCTCAAATCGGATACGACCTGGTTTGAGAGGTTCGTTCTTTCGTCAAACATCGTAAGCAGAAAACCCTCGATGGCCAAGGCTGGGTTCAAACTTCTACGCACTTTGACCAGAGTGTCCCAAAGCTCCGAGACTCCCTCAAGAGCAAAGTACTCGCATTGAATCGGAACCAGCACCGAGTGGGCCGCAGCCAATGCGTTCAAAGTTAGGAGTCCCAGGCTCGGCGGGCAGTCGATCAGCACATAATCATAATTCGCGGCGACCGGCTCCAGTGCTTTTTTGAGCTTGAATTCCCTCTCTTCAACTCCAACAAGTTCGATTTCGGCCGCCACCAGTATCTTCTCGGAGGGAATGACCGATAGCCCCGATAACTCACTCGCCAAAACGATTGAATCAAGCGAGTGGTTCGAGACCAACGAGTGATAAAGGCTATTCTGAAATGTGCCCCGTAACCCCAGTCCGCTGGTGCTGTTGCCCTGTGGGTCCGCGTCAACCAACAAGACCCGTCGGTCGGCAATTGCCAGGCTGGCTGCCAGGTTTATGGCGGAAGTCGTTTTGCCAACGCCACCCTTCTGGTTGGCGATGGCTATTATTCTGGGCATGGCTTGGTAACATACCACAAACCGAACCCAGACCAACAGTCGCAACTATCTCTGAACTCTAGACCCCGAGCTTTTACCATAACGGCAAACACTGTTTCACGTGAAACGTCTACATTGCGCGGTGATCTGGGCCAGATTTTGATTAAAACAGGTATAACCCTGTTATTGGGTTAATTAAGGTGCAGTTATTCATATAGCGCAAGGCGACGGGATTGAAAACAGTTCGGTACTTGTGATACTGTTCGCGAGTTTCAACAGCCGGTCCTTTGTTGTCGTCTGCTTTATCGAGGAGCGCGGTCGCCCATTCGGTGCTCGGCTAACCTCGTCCTTTTGTTGGCGAATGCTCTGTGCCTAATAGGGAGGCGTGAAATGACGACGGGTGTCCAGATAGACCTCCTCTCTTCTGTCCTAAGAGCGATTTCAAAGCGATTAAACCACGAGAGCTTCGATACGTGGTTTAGACCGATTTTGCGCGCGGCCAAGGACTCTTCTACCCTTTATTTAACGGTTCCGAACGAAATCTTTCGCGATTGGATCCGCACCAACTATTTCGACGTAATCGAAGAGTCTCTTGAGGAGCTGGGCTTAGTTGGCTATAAGGTCGAGTTCCTTCTGGGGGACAATAGGAGGCAAACGTCGAACACAGATTCTGTACCGGGTCTGGATAGGCCGCTTAGCTCGCCGCGATCTTCACAAGCCTTGGATCCGCCCAGGCCGGTGGTCCCCGAACAGTCAGATTTGCCGCTCAACCCAAAATACAAGTTCGAGACTTTTGTTGTGGGCTCCTGTAACCAGTTCGCACACGCCGCTTCCCTGGCGGTGGTGGACATGCCCGCCAAAACCTATAACCCTTTCTATATCTATGGCGGGGTGGGTCTGGGAAAGACTCATTTGATGCACGCCATTGGGTATGCAATCAAGACCAGGAATAAGTCGCTGCGCCTCACATATATCTCATCCGAGAGATTTATGAACGAGCTGATAAATGCGATCAGATACGACCAGACGATCAAGTTTCGGGACAGATATCGAAACATCGACGTTCTGCTTATCGATGATATTCAGTTCCTGGCTGGAAAGGAACGTACTCAGGAGGAGTTTTTTCACACCTTTAACGCGCTCTACGACTCTCAAAAGCAAATAATCATATCAAGCGACTGTCCGCCGCGAGAAATCCCGACGCTCGAGGAGCGATTGCATTCGAGATTCGAGTGGGGTCTGATTGCCGATATTCAGCCGCCTGATCTCGAAACGAAGGTCGCAATCCTAAAGCGAAAGGCCGAACTGGAGAGAATCGATCTCCCGGATGATGTCGCGATATTCATCGCGAGCAAAATTAAATCGAACATCAGAGAACTGGAAGGCTCGCTGGTAAGGCTTCTTGCATATGCATCACTTAAAGCGCTCCCGATAGGAATCGATTTGGCTAAGGACATTCTCAGAAACATCATCGAGTCTGAATCCGACGCACCTTCGATCGAATCGATCCAGAGAATTGTTGCTGGACATTACAGTTTGAAGGCTGCCGATCTCAAGTCAAAGAGCAACACAAGAGTAATAGCATTTCCGCGCCAAGTCGCAATGTATCTCTGTAAGACGCTTACATCGGCCAGCTTGCCAGAGATAGGAAGGGAGTTTGGAGGAAAACATCACAGCACCGTGTTGCACAGCATTAATAAGATCTCAAACTTACGAGATAAAGACTCAGTTTTCCACAGCGTTATAGACAATCTAATTACTAGCATGAAATGAGTTAGCGACGTATTCCACAGATCTCCTTTTGATGTCGTTGTGGAATTAGGCTCTTTATATGATTTGTTCTGAACTTATTCGTCGGACTTACCTTTTTCTCCATTTATCTTCCGAGTCCAGTCGAGGTAGTTAATAGAGAAATCAGTACTTTTGATCAGGTTTTCCACTTATGCACAGCCTACTACTACTACTAGTTTTATTATGAAAGTTATTGGTATAGTAGCACCCTGATTGCGACAGAAATGAAAGGGTTGACCCAAAATGAGATTCCGCCTGAACCGAGCATCACTCCTAAAGGAGTTGAACCTACTCCAGGGAATTGTCGAGAAGAAGACAACAATACCAGTGCTGTCCAGCCTCCTAATAGAGACCGTAAATGAATCACTGGTCTCACTTGTGGCAACGGATCTGGACGTGTCGTTTCAAACGGAGTGCGCAGCGGACGTTTCCGAAGCGGGTTCGGTAGTGCTGCAGGCAAGGCGACTGTTTGATCTTGTGCGGTACTTGCCGGATGCCGATATAGATTTCGTCAAGGAAGCTAACGACTGGACTAAGATTACATGTGCATCCTCAGAGTTCAGACTGGCGGGGCAAGCCAAGGAGCACTTCCCGTCGACGCCAAAGCCCGGTAAAGCTGAAATGTCGATTCCGTCAACTGCGCTTCACAATCTCATCAGCAGGACCGTGTACGCGATCACTCAAGAAGAGTCGCGCTACGCCCTAAGCGGGGCGCTCCTGACCTTCTCGGACGGCAGGCTTCGAATGGTCGCAACCGACGGGCATAGGCTTGCGCTGGCCGACTGCGAAATCGAAGAGGTACCTGTTAGTGAAAAGGAGCAGTTGAGAGTAATCATTCCAAAAAAGGCGCTGACCGAGATATTGAAGTTGACCGCGGCCGCAGAGGAGGATATTGAGTTCTCCACGGACGCAAACCACTTGTATTTCAAACAAGGACAGCGTCACCTCACATCGCGGATGCTGGCAGGACAGTTTCCAAATTACGATCTCGTGCTGCCAAAGGGCAATGATAAACTAGTGACGCTCAATACAGAAAAAATTGCGCAAGCAGTCAGGCGCGCTGCTCTGATGGCCGACGAGAGGAGTCATGGAATCAAATACGAGCTTGGTCAGGGGAGATTGAACATCAGCTCACAGAGCGCCGATGTGGGCGAGTCCAGAGAAGCGATCGCCGTGGATTATAGCGGCGACGATCTGACGATCGGTTTCAACGCCCAGTATCTACTCGATTTCTTGGGAGTGGTAGCGACCGAAGAAACCGTATTTGAACTAAAGGACGAGCAAAGCCCAGCGCTGATGAGGCCCGCTGGAGAAGAGGCCGATAGCTACCGGTATGTAGTCATGCCGATGCGCCTTCTTTAATGGGCAAATGACTTGAGTGACGGTTCCTACGCAAATCAGATGTCGAATAAGTTGGTTCTGGTAGTGGACGACAGTGACTCGATACGTTCGATGGTCAAAGACTGCTTGAGCGACAAGGGATATGCTGTTATCGAGGCCGCGAACGGGGTTCAGGGTTTGGAGATGGCCCTCTCGGAAAACCCGGGGGTTATAGTTCTCGATGTGGTGATGCCCGGCATGGACGGCTTCAAGGTTTGTCACTTACTGAGGGAGAAGGGCGTGACGACGCCGGTCATCATGCTGACTGAGAGAATCAGCATTGAAGACAAGGTTGATGGCTTTTCGAAAGGTGTTGATGACTACCTTGGCAAGCCCTTCAACCCGATAGAACTGGAGATGAGAGTTCAGGCGTTGTGGCGGCGCGCATCCGGTGATTCTCACAAGGCAGTCGAAAGCATAATAACACGAGGAGAGATGGAGGTTGACTTGAAGCGGCATAGGGTCAAACTCGGTGGCAGGGAAGTCACCCTTACTCCTATCGAGTTCAGCATCCTCAAATTTCTTGCGTCCAATCCGGGACATGTTTATTCCCGGCAGGATATCCTGACTGCCATCTGGGACACCGCTTACGAGGGTTACAAGCGTAATATCGATCCGCACGTGAACAGGCTGAGAACAAAAATCGAAGAGAACCCGAAGGATCCAAAGTATGTCTTAACCGTGTGGGGGGTTGGATACAAGTTCAACGAATCGTTGCCGTCGTAGAAGGCTTCGCAAGGCTACCCTGAGTCCCGCCGAGGAACAATCGACGGCCCGAAAAGCTGGACGGTTTTTGGTGGAGCAGATCGATGAGTCGGCGTATGAATTGAGAAGAAGGTCAAACCTGCCACTCCAAGTGCCAGTATTGCTGTGGGTGATTCGATATTGTATCCTTAAAGGCCGGATGTTAAAGCCGCACGGGAGAGCGCATGTACGACCTGATCATTGTTGGCAGCGGTCCCGCCGGGTTGGCGGCTGCCGTTAGGGCTCGATATCACGGACTTGACTATCTCATACTTGAGCGAGAGGCGATCGCCAACACAGTGTACAGCTATCCGATCGGAGGCGTATTGTTTTCGAGCTCCGACGAGATTGAAATAGACTCAGGTTCCCTCCCAACGGATCGGAAGCCCACCCGCGAAGAGTTGCTGCGGCACTATCGACGTCTGGTGATGCGTCACAACATCGATCTGCGAACCCGGGAAGAGGTCTATGAGCTGGTGAACACGGATGGTCAAATCCTTGTGCGCACAAGTGACGGAGTCTACCGCGCGCGCGCGGTGCTTGCAGCGACTGGCGGGTTTGGCCGCCGACGGCTTCTGAGTGTCCCCGGCGAAGACCCTTGTCGAGTCACATATCGCTTCCTCGAAGCGCATCCTTTAGTTTTCAAGCGAGTGTTGGTGATTGGCGGGGGTAACTCAGCTGCCGAGGCCTCCCTGTTCCTTTCGCAAGCCGGCGCGGACGTTACTCTATGCGTTCGCCGAACCGAGCTCAGCCCGCCCGTAGAACCAAACAGGGATGAGAGCTCGGGGCGATTAATCGCGCGCGCGAGGATCAAACCTTGGGTCCTCGGTCCTCTCGAGGCGGCCTCCAGGTCCGGCGATCTCCGGGTACTGACTTCCACCGAGATCATCGAGATTCGGCCGCGAAGCGCGCTTCTTCGGAGCACGCGCGGCGATATAACCACGTGGGAGGTCGACTGCGACCACATATTCGCGCTTATTGGTGCCGACCCGGATACCCGACTCCTTGAAACGGCCGGAGCTAGGATCGCCGATGATGGCCGGCCGGTATACTCTCCTGAGACGTTTGAAACCACAGTTCCCGGGCTCTTCGTTGCCGGGCACGTTACTCGTGAAGTCCACATCAAGAATGCTATCCTGACGGGCAGGCAGGTTGTAGACTATATAGCGTCGAATGTTGTTGAACGGAGGATGGCTTGCACCGCTTAGCCCCAAGCGACTGGTGATTCAGATTCGTGCGGCGACAAAGATGTTGTTAGGAGATCAAGATTTGGGCCAAGCCGGCACGCGTGAGAGCGGCTCGGCGGACGGCCAGTTCGATTCCGAACTGGCGCCGCCCGAGCCATCCGGGAACGACCTGCCGGACACCGCCGTGGACGGCCCGTCGGCCGTCGAGCGGGCGGAGGCGATCGCTGCGCCAGCCCGACCGCGCAAAGCGGGCGCGCATTGGCGAGTGCTGGCCGCTATCTCTGCGCTGATCCTCACCGCGTTGACGATAGCCGGCGTCTACTTGCTCACCAAGAAGCCATCCACTGTGGATCAACTCGTTATCCTGACGGTGCCGTCCGGCGCCGAGATAAGCCTTGACTCGAAGGACTACGGCCATTCTCCTGTAAAGCTGGAACAGCTCCCGATCGGTACGTATACGCTCACAATAACGAAGGAGGGCTTTGAGCCAATCGTCAAGCAAGTGACGATCTCCGAATCTCAACCGCTCGAGTTCAAGCTCAAGCCGCTTCCACCTTCCGGAACGGCGGAACTTCCTCCGGAAGAAGCAGTAAGGCAATATCAGCAACAGGCTGAAGAGGCGCTCGCGCGGGGATACTACGGCCTCATCTATGAAGGAAGCGCGCTTAACTACGCGGACCTTATCATCGAACTCGACGGCGCGAACCCTTTCGCGCTCGAGATGCGCGAGCGCGTGCGCAAGACCGCCCACCAGTCTGCTCAAGCCGCTGTTTCACGCGCTGACCTGGCGCAGGCCCAGGAGATTTATAAGTTCCTGACCGAGAACTATGCGGATGACGAAGAGGCGCGAGCCGCCGCGACGAAAATCGAAACCCAGTTGTCCAACCGTCGAGGTGAACTCCGAGGGCTGGTGCGCAAAGCCGAAGAGGCGCTTCAAGCTGGAAATCTGATAGAACCCAAAGGCGCCAGCGCATACTACTACTCCAAGCAGGCGCTCGCGATCACCCAGGATGCTGAAGCGCGCCGGGTCCACAACCAGGTCAGAGACAGGCTGGTCGCGCAAAGCGAACAGGCATTCGCGCGCGGTGATGCCGAAGGTGCGATCAAACAACTTGAACAGATCACACCACTCTTCAAGGACGACAAACAACTCCGCACGCGGCTTCGCGAGATGAACGCCCTTCGCACTGCTGAATTGGCAAAGGCGATCGACCCTAACACTCACCGCGTTCGGGGGCTCGATCTCTACCAAAAGGACGACTTTGGTGCTGCGATACCTGAGCTTCAAACCGCGATGGTCAACGGGATGGGCGGGCCGGAGGTCGTGTTTGCTCTCGCTCGGTCCTATATGAAAATCGGCGAGCTCGACAAGGCGGCCTCCTACTTTCGAAGAGTGCCAGAGTCGGCCGATGCTTCGTACCGATCATCGATCGCCGCGCTTGGTGAAATATTGGAAAACCAGGGTAACGCAGCTGCGGCAGCCGAAAAATACAAAGAAGCCCGCCGATTGGGCGGAAGCACCCTCTATACGATCGCAGCCTTGAACGATAAGATCGAGAAAATAGAAAGGCGGGAAAGAGAGAGGGCTGCGGAACCGATCCCCTTGACGATTCAGGTCAGGCATCTTCACGGGGGCTTGCTAGGCCGCTCGTGCGCTGGGCCGCTGACGGTCAACTCGACCGGGGTCCGCTACGAGGGAAACGAGCACCAGTTTTCGGCTAACCTGGTGGGCGTGAGCGTGCGAATCTCCAAAGACGAGATGAGCGTCCAGTTTCAGAGTTCGCAAAAGTTCAAAGTCGCTCGATCCGAGGCAGAGCGTTTCAGGGAGAACCTCGCGCGATTCCAGCAAGTTTACTCGCCGGGCAACAAGTAAGAAGTCACCCCGCGGTTGCCGTGCGGACGCGACTCATCGGCAACCTACACACGCCAGAATTGCAGCCACAATCAGTATTTTGAACTTAACAGCGACGGACCTGCTTCCCAGGGAGCCTACCTGTCTGGGGACTTCCCCAGCGCCCGGGGATTGAAGTATAGTCGGCGTGTCACTGATAAGGGTGACAAACGAGCGAATCGTCTCAGGCTCTCAAGCTTCCGCTAACTCAAGAGAAGGGCTACCCGATTCGAACTCGGCGAAACCAAGGATCGCATCTCAAGGAGCCGTATTCGCCTGTCCTTCGTGTTCACTCATCAAGGCCGACAACTGGTCGGCCACTTCGACCGGGAAGCACATTCGATCGATCTTGTAGCCGCGCATTCCTCGGACGACGTCTGATATCTCGCTGATCTCCTTTATGGGTGACCCGGTCTCCCCCGCTTCGACATAGATCAATCCGCGCGGGTCGACGCTGGCCGGAGAGTAGTACCCGTAGTACGGGACATCGGTCGCCCGGTCCATAAGCAAGTAGTACTCGGGATCAAAGCCTGCCTGCTGAACCGCCTCCTGTGCCCGCTTCCAGAAACGATCAAAGGCGGCGCCCGACAGATGAACATCCGCAGCCTTGAACAGCCTTCGAGCCATAAACCTCCCGGCCAGGTCGGCTAGCATCGGGTCTGGATCCCGCGACCACTGCTTCAAATGAAAAGTCAGATCGGTGTCGTCGAGTTCAAGATACTCCGGTGTGCTTACCGCCTCCCCCACCAACAGCTTTTCGAAAGCCGAGCCGGGCATTCGAAAGCAAAGCTCTCCGCGCATCAGCAGCGCGCGAGCGCGATTGAGTGTAGCGATCAGCACCGCTTCAGCCGATCTCAGCGTACGATGAAAGTAAACCTGACGGAACATGTAGTATCTGGCTTGCAAATACTCCTCGACGGCGTATAGGCCCTTCGCTTCCACGTAAACCCTATCCGACTCCGCATCGATCTTGAGCGCATGAAGCACCCACTCCGAATCGAAGACCCCATACTTCGCGCCGGTCATAAGGCTGTCGCGCAGCAGGTAGTCCATTCGGTCGCAATCAAGCTGCGACGAGACGAGCTGCGAAACGAACGCCGGCGAGTAACTGTGTTTGTAAAGCAACGCGAGTTTCTCGGGAAGCTGCCCGTCAAATGCGCGCAACACGCGATTGACTTCGGTTGTTTCATCCAGGACTATGCGGCACGTCCAATCCTCGTGATGAAAGCCAAACACCTTCTCTATTACATGAGAAAACGGGCCGTGACCAAGGTCGTGAAGAAGCGCGCCGGCGCGCCCGACCACCCGCGCCTCATCGCTGATCTTGTGATGGGAGCCTAGCAGACCAAGCACGCGAGTCATTAAATGCATCACGCCGAGGGAGTGGGTGAAGCGGCTGTGCTCCGCGCCCTGATAGGTGAACATCGCCAACCCCAGTTGCTTTATTCTCCGAAGCCTCTGGAACTCCAGTGAGTCGATCAACTCGACGATCAGGCGGTCGTCCGGCAAAGCCTCGTCGAGCGAGATGATGTTGTGAAGCGGGTCTCGATAGTTTCGCTGAGGCAAGATAACCTCTTTCTATCCTCGTCTTTTCAACTCGGATATTAGCACGGCTCAACTGCGAGGGCATCTTGCGAAGACCAGCGATAGCTCGGCTGTTTTATCACGAAGCGGAAGATCGGACGGGCCCCGGTTGATTGTTGGAACCAGCGCGAGGTGTGTTAGATCAGATGACACTCGGAGCGCGCCGAGTCCTCAGCCCGAAGCGAGAATCTTGTTCAAGTCACGTATGTGGGCGGAAGCCGTGGCGATGTCCATCTGCTTGCCGAACAGGGCATCAACGATCGAGCTGAAAACACCCTGAAGATTGCGTTCCGCGTCGTTCGCTGGTGCGAGCCGTACGTTTAGTTGCAACGGGCCCATGACCGCTGGAACTCCGAGAGCGCGTCCATCGAGCGGCGAAAGCTTAAAGTAAAGCACGCCGCAAAACGAAAGCGCGCCGGTGCTCTCAACTACGGGCAAGTCGGGCCGGACGGGCGAAAGATCAGCGGGCATCTTCTTGCGCGGCGGAGCGGTTCCTATTCCACCCTGGGCGCTCACCAGTGTCGCACGCACATTGTTGAGACTGTGCGGAGGGACTCTAGCGTCAGGCCGCCCGTCGACGACGGTCAGACCTCCGTTGAGTCGAAGTCTACGGCCGATCAGCGATGACTTCCGGGGGTCGTAAGTAAAACCGTAGGGGACCCCACCTGCTTCGAAATTGCCTGCGAAGCTCCGCCCGCGCATCACCGCCGCGATCGAGTGAAGTTTCGCCGCTTTTGCGGCCGCTCTTGTCATTGCCCGTTTCTGTTCAATTCCGAACATCGCTCCCTCGATCCGCAATCCGAAATTCCTAGACGTTTCCTCGCTTGAACTCATCCACCAGCTTATCGCAAGCCCGCATCGTCAATGCGAGTATCGTCAAAGTCGGATTCTGATTCGCGCTCGTAACAAAAGCCGCGCCGTCGATCACGAACAGGTTCTTCACATCCCAACTCTGATTGAACTTGTTCAGGATCGATGTCTTTCTGTCGGTTCCCATCCGAGCGGTTCCCAACTCGTGAATGATCCGGCCAGGTGCGCTCATGCGCGTGCCCATCGACGCCATTTCGGCGCCCGCAGCTTTCATGATCTCTTGCATGGTCTCGATCGAGTCGCGAGCCATCTCGCGCTCGTTGTCCGAGTACTGGCAATGAATCTTGAGCACCGGGATGCCCCACGCGTCTACCACGCCATCCGGGTCAATCTCCGCGTAGTTCTCAAAGCGCGGCAACATCTCGGCTCGCACCGTCATGCTCACCGGCGTCGAGTAGTAGTGGCGCACTCGCTTCTTGTACTCCGAGCCGAAGCCCGGCGTGAGTTGCGCGTTCTTTGCGAAGGCCGGGAACTGACGCGAACCCGATCCGCACTCGAACCCGTAGCCGCGAACGAATCGCTGCTGCTTCGTTTCTTTGTTGATGTTCCGAAAGCGGGGTACCAGCAAGCCCGAAGTCTTGCCGTCTTCATTCACCGGTTCGCGATCGGCCAGCACGTTGAAGTAGCCGCTTATGAAGATCCCGCCGAAGTGATCCATCAGGTAGTGCCCGAGCTTGCCCGACGAATTGCCCAGCCCGTTCGGGTGCTGGCGCGACTTCGAGTTCAACATTATTCGGGTCGACTCGAGCGTCGAGGCTCCTAGCACGATCACCCTGGCGAACTCTTCGCGCTCCTGGCGAGTCACGCGGTCCACAAGCGCGACGCCCTTCGCTTTGCCGGTGTTGGTGTCGACTATGATGTGGCGAACGATCGAATCGGTCCGCAGAGTCATGCGGCCGGTGGCCTCGGCGACCGGAAGAGTGGAGGAAAGCGAGTTAAACATCGCGCCCACGTCGCAGCCGTCTCCGCAGTTGCCGCAGAAGTGACACCGGTTTCGCTTTTTCATCCACGGCTTAGGCGGCGCTGTCAGCATAGCGACGCGCATGGGGATGCCGTGGCGACCGGTCTTCTGCGCGCCTCGGCGAAGCATCTGCTCGCCGCAGTTCAGCTTCATCGGCGGTTGGAAGCTTCCGTCGGGCAAGTTCGGCAAGCCGTCTCGCGAGCCGCTGACGCCGATGAACTCTTCGGCTTTGTCGTAGTAGGGCGCAAGCTCCTCATAGCTGATCGGCCAGTTGTCGCCGAAACCGTCGTGTGTTGCCGCTTTGAAATCGAGATCGGAGAGTCGATACGACATCCGGCCCCAGTGAAGCGTCTTGCCGCCGGCGATCCGCGCCCTCACCCAGAGGAACGGCTTGCCTGGCTCGGTGGTGTAGGGATGTTCGGAGTCTTTGACGTAGAACTGGCGGCTGAACTCCCCGGCGGTCGCTTGCATCCACTGGTCCTGGTCTTTCCAACCCGGAGCTCCAAATCCACGGTAAAGCGATTCATAAGGCCAGCGATGCGAGCTGAGATCGCGTTCGGGATTAACGGGCGGGCCGGCTTCAAGAACTAGCACTTCCATGCCGCGCTCGGTGAGCTCCTTGGCCGCCATGCCTCCGGAAGCGCCCGAGACGATGATGATTGCGTCGTAGATTTTCTGCTTCGCCACTGGCCCTCCGCCCTGAGATCAAAAGCTGGCAGGTTGTGCTACTTCGGCGCGCGGAAGTTATCACAGCGTTCAGCGGCGAAGCAAGATCGTCACTTGTCCGCCACTGATCGTTACTTGTCACTCTCCCGGGTTGTCGGTATGATGCGACCCGATGCGGCGCAGGCCTGAGGCGCGGGCCGCATTTCGCCGCACGTCGGGGATCAATGAACGATCGCCTAACACGAAGAGACTTTGGCAAGGGCGTGCTCGCAAGCGCGGCCGGCATTTCAATGCGGGGCATCGCCTCCGGCCAACCGGGTGACAAGCTGAAGCCGTCTGTCTTTGGTGGCATTCAAGTGGGCGTGCAGAGCTACACGTTTCGGACTTTCAGCGTCGACAAAATGATCGAGGCTATGGTCTCGATCGGCTTGAGCAGCATCGAGCTGTGGGACGGGCACCTCAACCCCATGAAAGCTTCGGAAGCTGATTTCATGACGACCCGAAAGAAGTTCGACGGTGCCGGGATTCGAGTCAATGCCTACTGCGTAAACTTCCCGATCACGGCCACGGACGAACATCTGGATCGCGGCTTCAACGGAGCGCTGCTGCTTGGGACTAGCGTGATGACCGCGTCGGTCAAGAAACCAATCGTACCGAAGCTCGATCAATGGTGCCAGAAGTACAAGATCAAAATGGGGCTTCACAACCACTGGTTCGGCGAGAAGTGGTTTAAGGGCGACCGCACTCAGGAGTTTGAAACGCCGGAGGACTTCGCAAGCGCGCTCAAAGGCGCTTCGGAGTATATGAGTATCAACCTGGACATCGGGCACTTCTTCGCCTCAGGGTTCGATCCGGTCGCCTACATACGCGAGCATCACAGCCGGATCGTGAGCCTGCACATCAAAGACCGCGCGAAGGACGCAGAACGCACACAGCACAAGCTTGGAGAAGGCGCGACTCCGATCGTCGAGACGATGAAACTGATCAAGAAGCTCAAGTTCAAATATGCAGCAAACATCGAGTACGAGCCCGAACCCCAAAACCCGACGCCATCGGTGCGGGAGGCGTTTGAGTATTTGAAGCGCACGCTGTCCTGAGTGAACAGTTCGTAGTTCCGCGTTTCAGGTCAGTGGAAGGTTTAGTCGCTCTCTGGGCGAACCTCTGCGTCTTGGCGTCCGCGGTTAGCTGGTCGCGAAAAATATCTCACCGCCGCGATACAAGGCCGCGGAGCGCAGAGAAGACCATTAATCCGACAGACTCCCTAAGGCGGGGCATCAAACCCGGACCAAGAAACCATGCTCAGTCGCAGGCACTTTCTCAGGCAGGCAGCAGGCGCGTCGGCGTTTGTCGCCGCTGCGCCGCTGCTTGTCAGGTCGCTGCCGCAATCGAAACCCAACCCGATAAGGCTGTCGGTCTGCATCGACATGATCCTCACCGAGGTCCCATTCGTCGACCGAATGGAGCGGATCAAAAAGCTTGGCTACCCCGCATTCGAGTTCTGGGAGTGGAAGAACAAAGACGTCGAGGCAATCCTTCGGAAGAAGAACGAGCTCGGTCTCGAGATCGCTACGATCATGGGTTCGGGTTGGAAGCATATGAACTCCGAGGAAGCGCGCAAGACTTTCGTGGCAGAGATTCAAGCGTCACTGGTAACCGCGAAACGGTTGGGGGTGAAGACTCTGATTGTGACCACCGGCTTCGAGGACAAGCGCATCGCGCGCGCCGAACAACACGCGAACTACGTCACGGCTTTGAAGGCTGCCGTTCCGCTGGCCGAGCAAGCCCAGGTAACACTTGTGCTCGAACCGCTCAACATAAAAGTCGATCACCCGGGCTACTATTTGCAGACAGCGAAGGAGGGCTTCGAGATGATCGATGAAGTCGGAAGCCCCGCGCTTAAGATGTTGTTCGACATCTATCACCATCAGATCATGGAGGGGAACGTGATCGCGGACATCACAAAGAACATCGCGAAGATCGCGCACTTTCACATAGCGGACGTGCCCGGCCGTCACGAGCCGGGCACGGGCGAGATCAACTACGCCAACGTGTTTCGCGCGATCGCGGCTTCGGGGTATCAGGGGTTTGTGGGACTGGAGTACAAACCGTCTCGAATGGCGGATGAAACGCTCAGGGAAGTTTTGAAGATGAGCACCGCCTAAGAGTTGATTCCGGCAATGAGAAGTCTCGGGATGTGGAGCGTCAACGAAGTTGATGAAGACCCTACTTGCTCACTTTGGGTTACGCCCAAGCGATATTAGCTTTGAAGTTTACACAGGCAAAGTTGCTGAAAGTGGTCAAAGGATTGTACGCGGGGCTTACAGACAAGCAAGAGCGTTGAAGCACTCGCAACTGGTTCCAGAACATGCGTTAATCGCGTATGCCAAAATCGAATCGCTAAAGTTTGAAAGCCTGCTGCATAAGCTGAACCGCGATCCGGAAGTTGCCCTGCATGCAATATCCGAGGGGTTAGGTCAGGGCAGTCATGCGGGCGACGCCTTAAAGGTCTCAGAAGAATTCCGCGCGACGCTAGCGGCTGCGCTCGAACACGCTCGCCAGAATGGACGTGGAAGAATTGAAGCCGAGGATGTTCTCATTGGAATCTTCGCCAATGCCCGGAGCGATTCAGTAACACTGTTCGAGCAGTTGGGAGTCAATCACGAGACGATTACGCAGCAGATACATGAGATCGATGCTAACCGATAGCGGCGCTGCTCGAGAGGTCATCAATGCCTAAGGAAGAAATCTACGACGCAATCGTGGTCGGTTCAGGCGCGACCGGCGGATGGGCCGCGAAGGAGCTAACCGAAAAAGGCATGCGAGTGATCGTGCTCGAAGCCGGACGCAAGCTCGATCCCGATAGAGACTTCAACGAGCACACCTGGCCCTACGAAGTTAAGTACCGCGGCACTTTAGGCAACCGCGAAGTCTTTCGCGCGCGCCAGCCCGTTCAGTCGAAGTGCTACGCGTGTAACGAGTACGGACATCAATTCTTTGTAGACGACATCGACAATCCCTACACCACGCCCGATCGCAAACAGTTCGACTGGATTCGCGGCCGCCAGGTCGGCGGGCGCACGATCACCTGGGGACGGCAAACGTATCGGCTTTCGGACTGCGAGCTGAAGGCCGCGAGCCGTGACGGGTTTGGCGAGGATTGGCCACTCAGTTACACCGAGCTTGCTCCGTACTACGACAAGGTCGAAGAGTTCATCGGCGTCAGCGGCTCGTACGAGAACGTTCCGAATCTCCCCGATGGAAAGTTCTTACCGGCGATGAAGATGACATGCGGCGAGTGGCTGTTAAAGAAAAGCGTCGAGCGAAAGTGGAAAGATCGCCGCGTGATGATCGGCCGCGCGGCGATACTGACTCAGCGGCACAACGGGCGAGCCGCGTGTCACTGGTGCGGTCACTGCGATCGGGGCTGCACGACTTCGTCGTACTTCAGCAGCCCCGGCTCGACGCTTCCGGCTGCGGCTAAGACTGGCAGGCTTACGCTGCGCACTAACGCAGTCGCGAGTCACGTCATCGTAGACACCAGAACTGGCAAAGCCAGGGGCGTCGCCTGCATAGATCAAGTCACAAAGAACACTTTCGAGGTGTTCGGCAAAGTCGTGATGTTGTGCGCTTCGACGATTGAATCAACACGGCTGTTGATGAACAGCGCGACTCGCCAGCATCCGGCCGGGTTGGGAAACTCATCGGGAGTGCTGGGTCGTTACCTGATGGACCACATCTTTCAGATTGCAATAGGGGGAGTCGTTCCGGCTGTTGCTAATTACCGCTACAACTTCGACGACGGGCGGGCGAACGGCATCTATATACCGAAGTTTAGAAACGTCCACGACCGCCATCCCAACTTCATTCGCGGCTACGGCATGCAGGGTGGCGTGCAGCGAGGGATGCTGCCGACGACGCTCAAGTCGATCCCTGGCTTCGGTTCGGAGTACAAGAAGAGAGTGCGGGAAACTAACGATCCGGCGCCGTTCTGGCTTGGCGGCTGGGGCGAGATGTTGCCGCGCAAAGAGAACCGGGTGACGATCGACAAGGAAATGAAAGACGCGTGGGGAATTCCCGTAGCGCACATCGACTGCAGTCACGGCGACAACGAGAAGGCCATGGCTCGGGACATGTTGGAAACGTTGAATGAGATGGCTCACGAAGCGAAGTTCCAGGTCAACTTCGGCAGTCCGTTTCTCGCCTCGCCGGGGCTGTGCATTCACGAGGTCGGCACCGCGCGAATGGGGAACGACCGCAAGACCTCGGTGCTCAACAAGTTCAATCAGAGTTGGGACGTGAAGAACCTGTTTGTGACCGACGGCTCTTGTTTTGTTTCGATCGGGTGTCAGAATCCCACGCTGACGATGATGGCGCTGACGGTTCGGGCTTGTGAGTACGTTGTGGATCAACACAAGAAGGGAAACCTATAGGATTGCGGATTGCGGATTGATTTCGAACCTCGTCTTGTCTTGAAAGGCTGGGAACAACATTGAGAGAAAGAACAATGATAACTGGCGGGTTGATACTATTCCTTTCGCTTGCTGCGCTCGCGGTGCCGCGGAAGAAGGACGGCAAGTGGATCGATCTGTTCAACGGCAAAGACGTGACTGGTTGGCGAATGGCCGGCAAAGGCAACTTCACCGTCGAAGACGGGGCGCTGGTTACTCACGGCGGGATGGGAATGCTGTGGTACGAAGGGCGAAAGTTTCGCAACTTCACGCTGCAAGTCGAGTGGAAGGCCAACCACAAGTGCAACAACTCGGGCGTGTTTGTTCGCTTCCCCGACAAAAGCGACGACCCATGGTACGCGGTGAACAACGGCTACGAGATTCAAATCGACGACTGCGCGGAAAAGGGTCTGATGTTTCAGACGGGCTCGATCTACAGTTTTCATCCAGCTACCAGAGTGGCTTCCAAGCCTGCAGGCCAGTGGAATCTTTTTGAGATAACAGTCGTGGGTCAGCGCTACACTGTCGAACTGAACGGCGAGAAGGTAAACGAGTTCGAGGGCACTCGCGCCACCGAAGGCTTCGTTGGTTTGCAAAACCACGATCTGATCTCGCGCGTCTCGTTCCGCCGCGTGCGAGTAAGAGAGATCCAGTAACGTTCATAGTACGGCCTTCAGCCGGAAGTTCATGACGGACTGTTGCAGCCTCGCGAACTTCCGCCTGACTGAAGGCGGTACTACGAAACGTGCTGAGGGCGGTACTACGAACGTGGAGACTCGTTGAATGGATGCGAAGACGTACACTCGGCTGAGCGTGATGATGTTTCTCGAGTTCTTTGTCTGGGGCGCGTGGTTTGTGACGCTTGGCACGTACCTGGGGAAGGGTCCCGGCTTCACAAATAGTCAAATCGGCTATGCGTTCCTGATGAACAACATCGCCGCCATCATTTCCCCCTTCTTTATCGGCATGATCGCGGACAGATTCTTCGCCTCGCAGAAAGTGATGGGTGCGCTTCATCTGCTCGGCGCCATCATCCTCTACCTGTCCGCAGACGTTGCAACGGTTGGCTGGTTGATCTTCGGCCTGTTGCTTTACAACCTGAGCTATATGCCGACGCTGGCGCTGGTCAACAATATTTCATTTCATCAAATGGAAACCCCGGACTCGCAGTTCCCCAAGGTACGCGTCTGGGGGACAATCGGCTGGATAGCGGCCGGGTTGAGTATCTCTTTTATTCTGGGCAAGTTTTATCCTCAGGTCGAAGAGACGGCAATTCCGATGAAGATGGCTGCGATCGCTTCCATTGTGATGGGGCTCTATTCATTCACGCTGCCGGACACGCCGCCGCAAAATGTCGGCAAGAAGGTCAGTGTCGGCGAAGTGCTGGGCCTCAAAGCAATCAGGTTGCTGAAGGAGAGGTCGTTCTTCGTATTCGTGCTCTGTTCATTGCTAATCTCCATCCCGTTGGCCTTCTACTACAATTTCACGAATCCGTTTCTCAACTATTTGGAAATGGAGAACGCGGCGGCCAAGCAGAGCATTGGGCAGATGTCGGAAGTCGTCTTCATGGTTCTGATGCCGTTTTTCTTTATTCGCCTGGGCGTGAAAAAGATGCTGCTGGTGGGGATGCTGGCATGGGCTGCGCGATATGCGTTGTTCGCGTACGGCAACCTCGACTCGGCGGCGTGGATGATTTACGGCGGCCTTCTTTTGCACGGCATCTGCTATGACTTTTTCTTCGTCACCGGGCAGATTTATGTCGACAAGAAAGCGCCGCGGGAGATTCGCGCCAGTGCCCAGGGGTTCATCGCGCTGATCACCTATGGCGTCGGTATCGGGCTTGGCTCGATCGTTTCCGGGAAGGTGGGCGATGCTGTGAAAACCAACGAAGTCATGGATTGGCGAATGTTCTGGTTGATCCCGTGCATATTCGCCGCAGTCATCACATTGTTCTTCGCTCTGACCTTTAACGATCGGACATCGGAAAAGGTGGCTGATTCTCGTTGATTCCTCTCGCGATGCGCAAAATACCGATCAGCATGAACAAGAAGCATATCCTGGACGAGATAAGACGCGCTGCGAAAGCGAACGGGGGTGTTCCGCTTGGTAGGCTGAGATTCTTCACGGAGACCGGGATCAAGGAGTCCGACTGGTACGGTAAATATTGGGCTCGCTGGAGTGACGCGGTTCGGGAAGCTGGCCTTGCTCCGAATCAGAAGCAAAAGGCTTACTCCGACGAACTGCTGATAGGGAAACTCATCGCTATTTGCCGCGAACTTGGCCACTTCCCGGTTTCCGGCGACCTGCGCCTCAAGGCGCATGAACAGGGCGGGTTCCCGAGTGACAAGACTTTCCGCCGGTTAGGCCCAAAGAGTCAGCTAGTTTCGAAGGTCGCTGAACACTGCCGAGAACGCGAGGGATTCGAGGATGTGCTCGCTATGTGCAAGGCGATTGCGCAAGAGGACAAGGCGAATCTCGATGATGAGAACGCGAGCGCCGAGGAAATTGGGGTTGTTTATCTTCTAAAGGCAAGAGAGTTCTACAAAATCGGGAGGAGCAACGCATTGGGGCGCCGAGAGCGCGAGCTCGCGATTCAACTTCCGGAGAAAGCGAACACGGTGCACGTAATTCGCACTGATGATCCCGTCGGCATAGAAGCGTACTGGCATAAGAGATTCGAGTCGAAGCGCTGAAACGGCAGGTGGTTTGAACTCAGCGCCGCGGACGTCAAGGCGTTCAGACGACGGAAATTCATGTGATGCTTGCATCGCGAACGAATAACCTCGGTTCCGAATCACCGATACCTGGCCGAGTTACGTTGATTGGATACCCACTCCCGACTACACTGTCTTCAGATTTGCGAATCCGAAGGAGAACCAATGAGTAAGCAGGCTTCGATTGAACAGCAGTTCGTCCGCGAAATTCGGAGCATCCCGGATGAGTACTTGCCCAACCTGTTGCAGATAGTTCGTCTTTATCGCGACAGCATTGCGTTGAAGCCCGCCGCGGAGAGCTTTCGTGAAGCCTGGCGGGACGCGCAGCATGGCGAAACATTCCCCGTGTCTGAGTTGTGGGATGGCATAGATGCTGAATGAATCGTCCGAGGTTTCAATCAAGTTCGCACGCACGTTCAAACGTCACCTCAGAGCACTGTCAAAGAAATACCATCATATTCGCTCTGACGTACAGCCGGTTATTGAGACAATCCACAGCGGTGAGTTTCCTGGTGACCGGATTCATGGAATCGAATATGTCGTATTCAAGGTGCGAGTAAGAAATCGGGATGCCCAGAAAGGTAAGAGCTCTGGTTATCGGCTTATCTACCAGCTAAAGAATCCCGGGGCGGTGCTGCTGGTTGAAATCTATTCGAAGCTCGAGCAGGGAGATATTTCACCTAACGAGATTCGAAAGATAATTGGCGAGGAGGCATAATGCGACTGGGATTGAATTTCGGGTATTGGGGTTCGGGCCCTTCAGACAACATCGCTATCGCCCAGGAAGCCGAGCGGCTCGGTTATCACTCATTGTGGACGGCTGAGGCTTACGGGTCGGACGCGGTGACGCCGCTGGTATGGCTGGCGGCTCACACCGAACGAATTAACGTGGGCACCGCGATCATGCAGATGCCGGCGCGGACTCCGGCTATGACAGCAATGACCGCCGCCACGATTGACCTGTTGACCGGCGGCCGCTTCCTTTTAGGTATCGGGGCTTCCGGCCCGCAGGTTGTCGAAGGCTGGCATGGCGTTGTCTACGGCAAGCTGCTTACCCGCACCCGCGAGTATGTCGAGATACTGCGCACGATCTTGAAGCGCGAACGCGCGCTCGATTATCACGGCGAGTACTACGACATTCCGGTGCAAGGGGGGACCGGTCTTGGCAAACCGCTCAAGCTTATCGTGCATCCGCTGCGCGCGGACATCCCGATTTACCTTGCGGCGATCGGGCCAAAAAATGTCGCGCTCGCCGCCGAGATAGCCGACGGCTGGCTGCCGGTCTTTTTCTCGCCGAAGCGAGTGGGCGTGTTTCGTCAGTCGCTGGATGCAGGTTTCGCGCGTCGCAAGGACGGCAAAACGATTTCCGACTTCGACATTGCTCCGACCGTTGCGGTCGTAATCGGAGACGATGTGAATGCGTGCCGAATGCACGTAAAGCCGAACCTCGCGCTCTACATAGGAGGGATGGGCGCGCGCGGAAAGAATTTCTACAATGACCTCGCCTGCCGCTACGGCTACGAAGAAGCGGCAAAGACGATTCAAGACTTCTACCTCGCAGGCAAAAAGAATGAAGCCATCGCCGCCGTGCCAGACGAGCTTGTGGATGAAGTTGCGCTTTGCGGACCTCGCGAGCGAATCAAAGACCAGCTTGCCGCCTGGCGGGAAAGCGGCGTGACCACTTTGATCTGCGGCGCTTCGGGGATCCAGTCGGTTCGCGTGATGGCCGAACTGGTTTTGTGAGAAGAGCGGCCTGAGATGAACAGCGAGCCGCATTCGACTGATGCCGAGCCCGAGCAACTGGTCTCGGAGATCCTGACTCACTTTCAAGCAGGCGGTGCTTACCCGCGTAATCATGTCGAACGCCTCACGAAGCTCGCCATCTCAGAAGACAGGCAAGTCGCAGAACGAGCCTCTGAGTGTTTTTTCGGGTCGCTGGTCGAGACTCTCGCCGACTCCTTCGAACCTGCCGCCGTGTCGCTTTGCAATCAAGCCTGCGCGCAACTGATTCAAGTTTGCCGCAACACAGAGAGGGGCCGGCCGCTCGACGAAAAGCTGAGAGAGTTTGGTCTGCGAACCGAAGCCGACGTGCTTGCTCGCGCGGAAGACCTGCGCACCTCGTGGGAGCACAGCCATCCCTGGCTGTCTGGCGTTGATCATACCGAGCAGAGTGGACCTGAGCGCTTCCAGCCCGGCCGCGTGATGGTGCTCTCGCGGGTGACGCTTGGCGCGGACGTAGCCATAACCAGCGTGATCATCGAGAGGCTCAAGACGACTTTCCCATCAGCCGAGATCGTGTTGGTCGGCGGACGCAAAGCTTCGGAGCTTTTCGGCGGCGACCGGCGGCTCGCGTTCAAAGAGATCAACTATCCGCGTGCGGCAACGGCGCTCGATAGGCTGCTCGCGTGGCTTCCGCTTGTCGATTGTGTGCGCGAGCTGACAGAAGGAGTCGAGCGGTCCTTGATCATCGACCCGGATTCGCGGCTGTCGCAGCTTGGGCTGCTGCCGTTGTCATCCGGCGTCGCGGGCAAGGCGCGCGCTGATGGAGCTGATTATCTGTTCTTTCCCAGCCGTGAGTACCGCCACGACTCGATGGCCTCGCTGTCGGAGCTGACCTCGGCATGGCTCGACGAGGTGCTCGGCCCTAAGCTCCCGGCCTACCCCGTCGTGAGTCTTACGCCGGCGGACGTCGACACGGCCCGCTCCCTCGCCGGGCGGATCAGACGCGAGCGGCATCCGGTCATCGCCATCAACTTCGGCGTCGGCGGCAACCCGTCGAAGCGAGTGGGCGACGGCTTCGAGCGACAACTCGTCAGCAGCCTATTGCGTGACGGCGCAACGGTCTTCCTCGACAAAGGTGCGGGCGCGGGCGAAGCAAAGCGTGCGGAAGCGGTATTCGAGTTTGCGAAACGTTCTTCGAACGATAGGCTCCGCATGATCGAGCTTGACGAGGAGAGCTTGCCGCGGCTGCTGGGAGAGGATCGAATCGAAGCGGAGCTTGCTGTATGGAGCGGGCGGATCGGTTTGCTTGCGGCGTTGATCGGTGAGAGCGACCTTTACATTGGCTACGATTCAGCAGGCCAACACATTGCGGCTGCGCTTGGCGTGCCTTGCATCGATGTGTTTGCCGGGTTCAGCTCACGGCGAATGCTGGATCGATGGCGGCCAACGGGAAAGGCGGAGACGCGGGTGGTGGTAGTGGAGCAATCGATGACCGAGGACGAGGTTCTCTCGGAAACGCTTGGCCGGGCGCGGGAGCTGCTGGACCAGTGCACCGGTTGACTAATCCTGGATCGCGTTTCGCGGTGGTACAATTCGGGGGGATAGGATGAAGTGTTTGATCTATACGAAGAGTTCAAATCAATCGTCTCTGCTCTCGAAGAGGAAGGGATAGAGTACGCTGTGTGCGGCGGACTTGCGATGGCAGTTCACGGACTGCCGCGCGCCACGGTAGATATCGACTTGCTGATACGAGCCGATGATCTGGAAGCGGTTAGAGCCTTAGCGAAGAAATTGGGCTACGTAATCGACGCGATGCCGATGACGTTCGCAAAAGGAGCGATAGAAATACGGCGGGTGTCGAAGATAGATCCCGAGACCGGCATTGTGCTTTCGCTCGATCTCTTGTTGGTGACTCCGCAGACAGCGGAGATCTGGGCATCTCGCTCACTCGTTAACTGGGAGGAGGGAGTGCTGAGCGTTCTGGCTCCAAAGGGATTGATCGAACTAAAATCCTTTCGAGGAAGTGGCCAGGACCTCGACGACATTAAACGGTTGCGAGAGCTTGTATGAACGTCGATATGTCAGCCAAGGCCGTTACGGCGCGATTGAAACTCGTTTCGCAGCTTCGTCGGCTGTGCCTGTCGCTGGCGAAAGCCAAACCTGTAAGCAGCGGCCCCACGGATCGAGCGATCGACAAGGATGCCGGTGCGCGACCTTCACCCAAACGCGTCCTGGAATAGAACCCGACTCACATGAGATTTAACAGAGGTGAGCCGTCCTCGCGACTCTAGCGGTTAGCAGGATTTCGACGCTAACGAACCACAGAGCCTCGGGGCCGTAAGGGTATGCTGAGAGACATTGACGCTACCTCGCGTCGTAGCTAATCGCGGCGGCCGCTTGTAAGATTGGAAGCAGCCATGTTGGTCAAGAAGCCGGACGATATCAAAAGCAACGAGATCACACCTCAGGGCATTTATCTGAACCGCAGAACCTTCATGCGCGGCGTGGTGCTGGCCGCTTCGACGACTGCGACAGGCCTGCTCTATCGAAGCTTCACCCGCACTAACGAGAAGGGACAACTTGCCGAGCCGTCGGGCGAGAAGATCGCCGACGTTCAGTCCGCCCCGGCCATTGCCCAGCTCGATGAAAAGAACACTCCCTTCGAGGATATTACTCACTACAACAACTTCTATGAGTTCTCGACCGACAAACGCGGGGTGGCCGACAAGGCGAGGGGTTTCATAACTCGTCCGTGGACGGTCTCGGTCGAGGGCCTCGTGAACAAACCGAAGGTCTTCGACATCGACGAACTAATCAAGCTTGCGCCGCCCGAGGAGCGCGTCTACCGCATGCGCTGCGTCGAAGGCTGGTCGATGGTGATTCCGTGGGTGGGATTCCCGCTGAGCAGGCTTCTGGACCAGGTGCAGCCGAACTCCCAAGGGAAGTATATCGCTTTCGAGACGCTGGCCGATCCGGCGAGGATGCCAAACATCCGGTCTAGTGTTCTGGACTGGCCTTATGTCGAGGGACTGAGGCTCGACGAAGCCATGCACCCGCTGACTATTCTGGCGACCGGGTTATATGGCGAGACGCTGCCGCCTCAGAACGGCGCGCCGCTCAGGCTGGTTGTGCCGTGGAAGTACGGCTTTAAGGGGATCAAGTCGATCGTCAAGATTCGTCTGGTTGACAGCGAGCCGCCGACTACGTGGAATCTCGCCGCATCCAACGAGTACGGATTCTATTCGAACGTGAACCCGGCGGTGAGCCATCCGCGATGGAGCCAGGCACGCGAGCGCAGGATCGGCGAGTTCGGGATGCGAGACACGCTTCTGTTCAACGGCTACGCTGATCAAGTCGCGCAGATGTACGAAGGCATGGATTTGCGGCGGTACTATTGAGGAGTGATGCGTGAGCCGTGATGCGTGACGGGTGAGCCGTGATTCGTGATTCGTGATTCGTGATGAGGGAATATTTAGATGCGGTCACGCACGAATTACGAATGACGAATCACGTTTCCATATGAAAGACACCAGATTCGCACAGTTCGTGATTTTCGTTAACAGCGCGGTGCCGCTCTCGATGCTTGGCTGGGACTGGTATCATCAACGCCTCGGCGCGAACCCAACCGAGTTCGCGACTCGCACGACCGGCGCGCTGACGTTGCTGTTCCTTATACTCTCGCTGGCCGTTACGCCGCTCCGCAAAACGCTCGTGCTTCCGTGGATGATCAAGTTCCGCCGCCTGCTCGGACTGTACGGCTTCTTCTATGGCTGCATTCACTTGTTGACCTACGTCTGGTTCGACAAGTTTTTCGGCTTGAGGCTCATCGGCGAAGACATCGTCAAGCGCCCGTTTATCACCGTCGGGATGGCGAGCTTTGTTATGCTGGTGCCGCTCGCTCTTACTTCAACTCAAAAGAGCATCAAGCGGCTGGGTGGCAAGCGGTGGAACCAGGTACACAGGCTGGTTTACCTCGCGGCAATCGGCGGAGTGATTCATTACTACATGCTTGTGAAGGCGGATACTCGCGAGCCAATCCTCTTTGGTGTGGCTGTCGCGGTCTTGTTGGGCTACCGGGTGCTCAACACGTTTCTGCCTCACCTGACTCAGCGAATCGCATCCAGAGCGCAGCGCTAGCGACCATAAAGAGCCTATCGATAACCCTCCGCCTGCAGCGCGAACAGCTCAGCGTACAACCCGCCTCTCGTGACGAGCTCCTGGTGCGAACCATCTTCGATCACCATGCCGTTTTGCAGAACGACGATCCGATCCGCCATCCTCACAGTCGAGAAACGATGCGAGATGATCACCGCCATTCGTCCCGCTATCAACTGCGAGAAACGAATGAAAACTTCGTACTCGGCGCGCGCATCGAGCGAGGCCGTCGGCTCGTCCAGAATCAGCACCTGCGCGTCGCGCATGTAAGCGCGGGCGAGCGCAATCTTTTGCCATTCACCGCCCGACAACTCGACCCCCTCGTCGAAACGCCGGCCGAGCATTTGCTTGTACCCTTTTGAGAATCGGGGCAACAGGCTCGACGCCTGCGACTTCTCTGAAGCTTCAATGATCGCCCCGGGCACTTCGCCGTTGCCATCAAACGGCGCGGTTGAATCGCGCTCTCGTTCGCTTGCGCCGGAGGCGTCGAGGTACGAGCGAACTTCGTCGATCTCGCCGACGCCGATGTTTTCGTCGAAACGCAGGTCGTACTTGACGAAATCCTGGAAGATCACTCCGATCGCGCGACGCACAGAATGAATGTCATAGTCTCGAAGGTCTATCCCGTCCAGCAGGATGCGGCCTTCGGTTGGATCGTAAAGCCGCGCGAGCAGCTTGGTAAGAGTCGTCTTGCCGGCACCGTTTTCGCCCACGAACGCGACGCGCTCGCCGGGCCGTAGCGCAAAACTCACATGCCGTATTGCCCAGGCATCGCTTCCGGGATACTGAAACCCGACGTCTTCGAACACGAACCCTTCACTTATCGGATTGGGCACTGGAGGCGCGCCCGGAGTCGACGCGATCGATGGTTTCATTTCAAAAAAATCGAAGAGGTCCTTAAGGTAGAGACATTGTTGATAAATCCCGCCTGCACCCAGCAACAGTCCCTGGATCAACTGGCGGCTTCGAGCGAATGAGCCTGCCAGGAAAGTAAGCGTACCGATCGACATCTCCCCTCGCATGGCGCGCACAAGTATGATCGCGTACGCGCTGTAATAGCCCAGGGTCCCTACGAGCGAAAGCAATGTGCTGACGTTAGCTTTGCGGATCGAGAGCTTCTTGTTTTCGTCGTAGAACTTCCACGAGAGCTTGCGGAACCTCTCGATTAACCAGGGCGACAAACCGAACGACTGCACTTCTTTCGCGGTTCTATCGCTCGCGGCGACATAGCGCAGATAATCGAGTTGTCTTCGCTCGGGGGTCCAGCGGAACTGCATCGAATACTCGAGGGACGCGAAGTGAGTCTCGCCAAAAAAGCTCGGCAGCACTGCGACCGCAAGCAGGAGCAAAAGCCACGGGTTGTACACCACCAGCGCTGCGCCCAACGACATCAATGTGAGGCCGTCCTGCCCGATAGCCAGAAGCTGCGCCAGCAACCCGATTCGGCTGGTTGTCTGCCGTCGCGCCCGTTCGAGATGATCGTAGAACGCCGGATCTTCGAAGTGCGCAAGGTCAAGCGTCGCAGCATGCTCCATCAAGCGCACACTTGTATGATTTGAGAAAAGATCGCCCAGCAAGCTTTCAACAAGCGACGATGCTCTTGCAAGAACCTCGTTCGCAGTCACGATGACTATTTCGAGCGCAACCAGTTTCCACAGCCGTGCGAAGTCGGGGGACGATTCGCGCGAAGCGACCACCGCGTCGATGATCAGCTTGCCGACCCAAAGCATCGCCACCGGAATGCCGGCTCGCATCAGACGTAACAGCGCCATCGTCGTCGTGTATCCGCGATGGGCTTCCCACACGAGGCTGATCAGGGGACGGATGTAGCGAAGCGCGGCAAACCGTTGGTGAAGCGTTGGCCGCTCATTGCCGGGATGCGACCCGCCCAAGGAGAAACGCATGGCCATACGAGGATGTTAATGATGACGCGGCACAAATGCGAGAGGGTAAACAGGCCCGGTTAGGTTGCTACGAGAATATTTGGGAGGGTCGGGCCACTCGGGCGAGACCATTTAGCGACCTAGTGTCTTCTCATACGCTTCGTCAATAGCAAGTTCGGGTTGACTGGCGGCGGCTACCGACAAGACATCGCAGCGTTCGTTCTCTTTTACTCCTGAGTGGCCGCGCACCCAGACCATCTCAACTTCGTGCTTCTCGCACAAATCGAGCAATTGTTCCCACAAGTCGGCGTTGATAGCTTTCTCTTTCTTGTTCCGCCTCCAGCCGTTCGCTCGCCAGCGCGCCGCCCAGCCTTTTTCGATTGCATTCACGACGTACTGCGAGTCGCAATAAACCTTGACGGAGCACCGCTCCTTCAACGAGCGCAAGCCGACGATCACAGCCAGCAACTCCATTCGATTGTTGGTCGTGAGCCGGAAGCCGCCGGAGAGTTCTTTGCGATGTCCGCCGTACAACAGCACCACGCCGTAGCCGCCCGGCCCGGGGTTTCCCAGACACGCTCCGTCGGTGTAGATCGTGACTTTCTTGGGCTCACTCATTCGGGGGTGACTAGCGGATGGCTAACGATCAGAAACTCTTCGACCGGCCGGCCTCCGATCAAATGCTCCTGAATAATTCGCTCGATCACTTCAGGCGTGCACGAGTGATACCAGGTTCCGTCGGGGTAGACGACCGCGGTCGGGCCACTCTCGCAGATTTGAAGACAGTTCGCCTTTGTTCGATAAACACCGCCGTCGCCGACCAGCTTCAGCTCCTTCAGCCTTCGCTTCAGATATTCCCACGACTCGAGGCTCTTCTCTTTGTCCGAGCACATCGGGTTGGTCTGGTCGCAGCAAAGAAAGACGTGCCGGCGGATCTTTGGCACACCCATCGCCTCGGCTTTGTTGATGAGCTTGTCTTCTATGCTTGTCGGCATAGTTGGTTCAGTTCTGCTCGCGGAGTTCGCGCAGCAACTCATCGCGAAAATATCCGGCAGGTATAGTCCCCTGCTTTATAAAGAGAAGATGAAACGTTTTGGCCGAGAACCGATCGCCGAGGAGCTTTGATGCTTCCTCGCGAAGCGCGTAGATCTGGTCTTTTCCGAGGCGATAGGTAATAGCCTGTGTAGGCCACTTCGAGTAGCGAAAGATCGCGCCCTCGGCCGACTTGCAGCTCGCTCGCTTATCGTCCTTCGAGGTCGCCGCCGTATCCCGACACGAGCCCGGAAGAAAATCGACCACCTGCGAGAATAGATCAACCGCCTCCTCGAAGCTCATCCGCCCGGTGTGAATGCCGGTGTCTATGCGCACGCGGAGATCGCGGTAGAGCTTGCCCTGCAATTGATAAAGTCTTTCCTCCGGCGTGTAGAAGCCCTGCGGCGCACCGGGCAGAGGCTCGGCCATCAACGCCTCAGAATAAAGCCCCCAGCCTTCGCTCGGCATCGAGTCCTGCCACATCGACGATGAGTCTTCCACGGCGCCCGCCGTCAGCCACCGGACCGCCGAAATATTGTCGCGATACTGAGCCAGCACCTTGTAGTACCAATCGTGGCCGGGAAAACCTTCGTGCGCGGAGAGGTCGGCGAGCGCCGACCTGTTGTTTGATTTCAACGCAGCAACATCGTTACCAGTAGGTGTCACGTAGTACCGGCCCACGCCGGTGGTTTTGAACGGGGGAGCCGGATAATACGCCGCGCCGTCTATTGAAGCTTGAAGCGGCGGCGGGGTCTCGACCACTTCGAGCTTGTAATCGGCGGGCACATCGAAGATACCAGTCTTGCGTGCGTAATCCACTAACCGGAACGCCGCGTCGCGATACCACGAAACCATCTCGGCGTCGGACTTGGGATAGTCTTTTGAGAGTTCGTCGAACACCGCGCGCACGGTGGCCGGACCTGAGGGGGCTCCGAGCTTGAGACGGCCCGCGATCTGACCTGCAAGTTCAACCATTTCTTTTTGCGTTGCTTCGACGATCGGCCACGCCTCCTCGTAAAGCTGAGCCGCGGTCTTGTCGATCCGGAAATTGTTCTTGAGCGCCCAGTTGTATTCGGCTTCGCCCATCGCGAAACGATCCCCGGCGTAAGGCGGTTTGACCTTGCCGGTAGCAACATCGTCAAAGAAAGTCGTACTCACAAAATCGCGGAGCCGCAGATACGCGTCGGCCGCCTGTTTAGAAGCATCGCGTATTTTCGTCAGCAACTCGTCGCGCCGCGCGCCGGTGAGCCGAGCCTCCGCAAGCTCGGGCAGCGTCTTCTCAAAATACTTTGCGTCAGCTTCGGCGGTGTCGATGCCATTCCGTTTCAGCATTCGATGATCCGGTGTGTTGCCCGACTTCACACCGGCAAGCAGTTGATCCTGAGCAACCGAGAGAAAGTACGGAATCGTTGCGACGCGCCTCGCCACAAGTGACCACTCATCATCCGTGCCGTAGGTCTTCTCGCCGGTTTGAGTCATCCCTTGCAACTGCCAGTCGATCGCGCGGAACGGCTCGTCGGTATACGTGTCCAGCGCGCGTTCCTGATAGCGGCGAACAGTGTGTTGGTGAAGAAGGAACCGGATCTGAGCAAGCGCGACTTCGCGGTCGATCCGCAGGTTCGCAGAAAGCGTGTTGGGGTTCACGCTCTCGAAAGATCTCTGGGCGTCGGCGAGCCAGCGGTCTTCGGCTCCAAGCGCGGCGGCTGAGTGATCGCGCAGCGTACCGTCGACATCCTTAAGCGAGGGATTGAGCCCGCCGCCGCCGAGATAGGTGTTGACCGTCGGGTTCCGCCGTAGAAACTCGACGACGTATGCGTCGTGAATCCTCTTGAGCTCACTGCCGCCCGCGTTGTTCATTGTCTGTTCCGTCACCTTCGATGTGCATGAGGCCATCGTACCGATCAGCGCGAAAACCAAAAGCCTATTCATCTGGTTCATCTGGCCACCTCACCTCAACTTGTCCAATCAAGGAGTTTCCCGGATTTCTTTTACTCCGAGAACATTTCCGCCAGAACCGAAAGCACCCGCTCTTGAGTCGGCCGCGTGACCGTTCCGAGCTTTCTGACGAGCCTGGTCTTATCAACGGTTCTAAGCTGGTCTAAAACGACCTGCCCCTGCCTGCCTTTGAATTTTGAGGACACCCGTGTCGGGTAGGAAGCGCCTTTGGTTGTCATCGGCGCGACGATGACTGTCCTTATGTAACGGTTCATTTCGTCTGGTGAGACTACCAGGCAGGGCCTGGTCTTCTTGATCTCGCCGCCGATCGTAGGGGCCAGGGTTACAAGGAAGACATCGAATCGCTTGACTACCACTGCCACTCTTCTTCATCCCAACTTGTCTGTTTCAGAAGTTTCTCATCCAGTAGGCGGTCGTCACCCTTGCTCGCCATCTGCCGGAATGATTCTTCCCATCCATCGCGGGGACGGCGCAACGATCTGAGCACGATCTGGTTGCCTTGCACCTGGATGTCAACCTCCTTGGCTATCCCGCTCTGCTGCAAGAAAGGTTTCGGAATGCGGATACCCTGGGAATTGCCTATTCTAACGATCTGCGCTTTCATACTCACAATGTAATTACTTATCGATCGCGGGTCAAGATCCGTGTGAGGGGGGCCTGCGTTCAATTCCTTTTCAAGTGTCGATACTTGATTCGATGCGGCTGGTCGGCCGCCGCGCCCAGTCGCATCCTTCGATCCGATTCGTACTCAGAATAGTTTCCGTCAAAGAACACCACGCGGCTCTCGCCTTCAAACGCCAGAATGTGAGTCGCGATGCGGTCCAGGAACCACCGATCGTGGCTGATCACCACCGCGCATCCGGCGAAGTTCTCGAGCGCCTCTTCAAGCGCCCGCAACGTGTTTACATCAAGGTCGTTTGTCGGCTCGTCCAGCAGCAAAACATTTGCGCCTTCTTTCAACATCTTCGCAAGGTGCACCCGATTTCGTTCACCGCCGGAAAGCATCCCGACCCGCTTCTGTTGATCCGTGCCCGAGAAGTTGAACCGCGCCACGTAGGCTCGCGAGTTCACCTGCCGCTTGCCGATCTCGATCAAGTCCTGTCCGCCCGAAATCTCCTCCCATATCGACTTGTTCGGATCAAGCTCGCGGCCCTGATCGACATAGCCCAGCCTTACCGTCTCACCCAGCCGAATCGTTCCGGCGTCGGGTTGCTCGCTTCCTGTGATCATTCGAAACAGGGTGGTCTTGCCCGCGCCGTTAGGGCCGATGACACCCACGATGCCGCCCGGCGGGAGGGCGAACGTCATGTTCTCAACCAGCAGATTGTCGCCATAAGCTTTGCTGGCGTCGTTGGCTTCGATCACCACGTCGCCCAATCGCGGACCGGGCGGAATGTAAATCTCCAACTCTTTGCCGCGTTTCTCGCTTTCCTGCGAGAGCAAAGCTTCATAGGAGTTGATGCGCGCCTTTGCCTTCGCGTGACGTCCTTTGGGCGACATGCGAATCCACTCGAGCTCACGCTGAAGCGTCTTCTGTCGCTCGCTTTCGGATTTCTCCTCGATGGCCAGTCGCTGCCGCTTCTGTTCCAGCCATGACGAGTAGTTTCCTTCCCACGGAATGCCCCGGCCCTGGTCCAGTTCCAGAATCCAGCCGGCGACGTTATCGAGGAAGTAACGATCGTGCGTAACTGCGATGACCGTACCCGCGTACTTTTTAAGATGCTGTTCGAGCCACCCGACGGATTCGGCGTCGAGATGATTGGTGGGCTCGTCTAAAAGAAGAATATCGGGTTGCTTGAGCAGCAGGCGGCAAAGCGCAACGCGGCGGCGCTCGCCCCCGGACAGAACTTCGACGCGCGTTTCCCCGGGCGGACAGCGGAGTGCATCCAGGGCCATTTCCAACTGGCTGTCGAGGTCCCATGCGCCGGCGGCATCCAGCTTCTCCTGCACCGCGCCCTGTCTTTCCAGCAACACGTTCATCTCGTCGTCGGACATCGGCTCGGCGAACTTCTCGTTGATCTGATCGAACTCCTTGAGCAGATCGACGACGTCCTGAACGCCTGCTTCGACGATCTTGCGAACGGTCTTTGAGTTGTCGAGTTGCGGTTCCTGTTCAAGAAAGCCGACGGTATAACCGGGTGATATGACGGTCTCGCCGACGAACTCTTTGTCGACGCCGGCGAGTATTCGAAGCAGCGTGCTCTTGCCCGAGCCGTTCAAGCCGATGACGCCGATCTTGGCGCCGTAGAAGTAAGAAAGATAGATGTCTTTGATGATCGGTTTCTTGTCGTGGAACTTCGCGACTCCGACCATCGAGTAGATTATTTTGTTCGGTGTGGTACTCATTAATTCGATTGGGTCCCTTATCTCAAGAAGCGAGCCTCGATCCGTTTGCGAAGATCAGCATAGATTACGGCGACATTCATTAACAACCGCAGCCGGCCGATAGGGATTACGAGACCTAGTTTGCCGATGCTCAGTTCGGGGTGCGCGTCATATTTGCGAAACTCTCGCGCTGATGCCACGGGCTTGTCCCGTGGAGGTTCACGATCGCTGCTAAAAAGACGCGCCACCCGTTTCAGATGCCCAATGAGTCCCGAGCCATACTTGGAAAAGTCTCGCTCAACCTGAAAACCGTTTAGCAGCGTCGGCGCGTAGTAGTTGCTGTTAACACAGTAGTGATTACGCAGGGTTTGGAGGTCCTAATGGAAGGTCGGCACCTATTTTATGACTCGTTCGCCGTCCGCAGCGCTATTGCGGTTGATGATGAAACAGAGACAGCGCTGGTTAAGGGCCGCAGTCTGCCGTTGATTCTTGCCGTCAGTATTCTTGTCCTTGGCGCACTGGGATGTGGAACCCCTGTTCCGCATTCAGACGCTGTTGATAGTTGCGCGCTTACCCTGGCACCGCACTCAGGCGACGCCGCCATTGACCGAGAGATCATTCGCCTTCAACAAACGGCTGGCGCTTCGGGCGGCCGATCGCGAGCGCTGGAGCTACTCGGCTGGGCATACGTGCAGAAGGCGCGAGTCAGCTACGACCCGGGGTTCTACAAGCTCGCCGAGCAGTGCGCGATCTGTATCGAGACACGGCATCCTGATAGCGAGGAAGCTTTGCTGCTTCGCGGGCACGTTTTCTACAGCCTCCATCGATTCCAAGAGGCCGAAGGGATCGCTCGCCGGATGGCTGAGACTCGGGGTGCTCCGTTCGATTACGGGCTGCTCGGTGACGCATTGATGGAGCAGGGCCGGCTGAACGAGGCCGTGGAGGCTTACCAGAAAATGATTGATCTGAAGCCCGGCCCGCACTCCTACACGCGAGTTGCTCACATTCGATGGTTGAAGGGCGACCTGGAAGGGGCGATCGAGATGATGCGGAAGGCCGCCGCCGCTATGAGTCCGCGTGATACCGAAGCCTCCGCCTGGGCTTACACCCGGCTGGCGCTTTATGAGCTCCAGGCTGGCTCGGTGAAGGGTGCTGAGCGCGCATGCGGGGTTGCGCTTCAGCTTCAGAAAGACTACGCGCCTGCCCTCCTTGCGCGCGGCCGAGTATTGCTGGCGGAGAACCGTAACGCGGAAGCGGTGCAGCTTATGCAGCAAGCCGAGAGCGTGAATCCGCTACCAGAGTACAGGTGGCTGCTGGCTGAAGGTCTCCGCGCCGTGGAACGCACCGACGAAGCTCTCGCAGTTGAAGACGGGTTGAGGCGGAGCGGCGCCGCAGAGGATCCGCGAACCTTTGCGCTCTTCCTCGCGACTCGCGGCGAACAGCCCGAAACCGCGCTTTTGCTTGTTGAGCGGGAGGTGAAATCCCGAGTTGATGTGTTCACTCTTGACGCGCTCGCGTGGTCGCTTGCATCCGCAGGAAGGGTGAGTGAAGCGCGCGACCCCATGCGCCGCGCGCTCGCCGAAGGAACGAAAGACGCTCGCTTGTTTTATCACGCGGGGACCATCGCAGCGCTAGACGGACGGAAGCAAGAGGCTCGGCTCATGCTAAACAAGGCCGCGTCGATTAAACAGATGCTCCTGCCGTCGGAGCGGGAAGGGCTATCGAGGACCCTTGCGGAATTGCGAACCGGTGGCGCGGCATTCTGAAAGCCGCGGATGCCGCAAGGGTCGAACCGTATCGATTTTCAGAGAACCGCAGCGCCATTGCCAACCAGTAATGGTCACGGATGTCGACGTGACCGAGAAACGAATGAATCTCACAAGGAGTGAATTTGCAATGAACAAAATGACGAAGTATTTGCAGCGCGGTATAGCACTGACGCTGATCGCTCTAATACCTGGCTCGGTGTTAGCTTCGAGTCACATGGACGCGCCGCTGATCACGCTTGACCCGTCGGCCAATACGACGGACGTTTACGCTTTCGTTCACACCGAGAACGGAGTCAAGACGCTGGTAACCGCTCTTGGCGTCTATCCGTTTGAGGAGCCGGGCATCGGCCCCAACAAGTACAACTTCGACGATGACGTTGTCTATGAGATCCACGTAGCAACCGGCAGCGACCTTGCTGCGGGCCGCGCCACTTTCAGCTATCAATTCCAGTTCACGACCAGCTACAAAAACAAGAACACGATTCTCCAATCTTACCTGGGCGTGGTTCAGGACGTGGATGATGCCAACCAGAATCTGACTCAGACCTATGTGGTCACCAAGGTTGATCACCGCAGGGGTGGAATCAACGGAAAGAGCACCGTGCTTGGAACGGGTAAGGTGCCGCCCAACAATCAGGGCAACGCCACTCCGTTTTACAACCAGGGCGCCAACGGCGAGAACCCGGCCAGGGACGGCGTCGCGACTGCCGCACAACTTGATAAGTACACAACGCAAACGATCGCGCAGTTGAACGGAGGGTACGTTGCCTTCGCAGGCCAACGTGATGACGGGTTTTATGCGGATATTGAGGCTGTTTTCGACCTGCTTACGCTTCGGAATCCGGGCAAAGACTCGCAGGGAGGGTTTAACCTTCACCTGATGGCGCTTGCGATTCCAGTGAGCGACATCGGCGGCGATATGCAGATCGTCGGCGTCTATGGGACGACAAGCCGTCAAAAAACCAGAGTGCTCAGAAGCAACAGCGCGGACAGGACGAAGGGCACCTTGGTGCAGGTTGGCCGCCAGGGTAACCCGCTGTTTAACGAAGCTCTCGTTGCGATAGCCGACAAGGACTTGTACAGCAGGACTTCACCGGACAAAGACCAGGACCTGTTCGCCAAATACGCTTTGACCCCGGAGCTTGCAAAGTTGCTCAACGCTCTCGTTTTCAATTCGCAGGTTGCTCCGGAGACAAACCGAACAGACCTCGTGGGGATTTTTATTCCGGATTTGATCAAGGTTGATCTTTCGACCGGTCCGGCACGGCTTGCCGGCGGCCCCGGTAATCCTGATGACGCGGGATTCTCGCGGCTGTCAATCTTCGGAGGCGATACTCTGGTCAGCCTGGTCCAGCCCGGCTTCGGTAACGGCGTGGTCCCAGGCGGATGGCCCAACGGCCGGCGATTCGGGGATGACGTCCTGGATATAGCAGTCACTGCTATTGCCAGCGATCTTCGTACTAGCCCACCGACGGTGCGTGGTCCATTCGGCGACAACGTGGATCGTAACGATATGGCTTTCAACAAGGTCTTCCCGTACGAGTCCACCCCGCAGAACGGTCGCAATCATACTCACCCAAGTCCTTGGAAATGACGGTTGCCTGATCGGATCCCGATGATTAAGAAATCGGCAAAGAAGAACGCAGTTGTGATCAATCTCATTCGTCTGGGTCTTGGCAGCGCCGTCTCCGTCTTCTGCCTTTTGCTTTGTGCATCCGGCACCGCGTTGGCCCACGATCCTGGACTGAGCGCGGCTGAAGTTCGAATCGGCAGCGAGCGCGTTGTTGTTCAATTATCAATTGCCCGCAGTGATGTCGAGAAACTGATAGCGCTGGATTTAGACCAGGCTGGTCGGGCCGCCGAGAGTGAGTTGGCCGCGACGCTGCCGCAGCTTGAAGCGTTCGCGCGGGATTCGATTGAGCTCTGGTTTGACGGCCAACCGGCGGCGCCGATCGCGGTTGAGGTCCGTTTGGACCAGACCAGCGCGATTGACTTTCGGATCAGTTTTGCTCGAGTAGCGGGTTCCCATCTGAGAATCCGATCGGCGTCGATCCAATCTTTGTCACGCGGTCATCGGGAGCATCTGTCGGTGGTTAATGACGCTGGAAACAAGCTCGGCGAGAAGATGCTCGACGCCGGCAACGACGAATTTGAACTAAGCATCAACGTACCTTCGAACACCCGAGCAAGTTCGCTTGTCGAGTTTCTCGGCCTTGGCGTCGAGCATATCCTGACCGGTTACGACCATTTGGTTTTCCTTCTCGGGCTGCTGCTGGCCGGCGCGGGGTTAAGAGACGTGGCGAAAATCATCACTTCCTTCACGGCGGCGCATTCCATCACGCTCGCTTTGTCCACGTTTGACCTTGTTGCCATTCCGCCTGGAGTGGTTGAGCCACTGATTGCAGTCTCGATCGTGTATGTGGGCTTGGAGAACGTCTTACGACGGGATTTGAAATGGCGATGGCTCCTCACGTTTGGCTTTGGGTTAGTGCACGGGTTCGGTTTTGCATCGGCGCTGCGAGACCTGGGCCTTGGTTCAGGCGCGGGCGCAGCACTGCCCCTTCTCTCGTTCAATCTGGGAGTCGAGATGGGCCAGATTGCGATCGCTGCTGTTGTGCTTCCTTTGATCTGGAAGCTGCGTGAACGCCCTGTGTTTGTGACCGGCTACTCACCGGTCTGCTCGATAATGATAAGCCTTGTTGGCGGGTTCTGGCTGGTCGAGCGGTTGACCGGCGGGGGCAAGCCCATCTTCCCGACCTGAAAATGCTCCGACCGCTTGAAGTCAGCCGCACATTTTCAGGT
>JBASRN010000263.1:0-21834 GCA_049273855.1 Blastocatellia bacterium | reverse complement strand
CTTCGATATTGAGGAGGGGCGCCCACGGAGGGACGCCCGTACAGAGGCGGGTAATATAAAAAAGGAAGAGACTTGATTAGAACCGACAAGAAACTTCTCAACCTGGTTGCACTAGGCCTTGCTGTCTTCCTCTTTGCGGCGGCGCCTGGGGCTTCCGCTCAAACAGTAGTCGATCAAATCCTCGCGCTGGTTAACGAAGATGTGATCACGCGAACCGATCTGCTTTGGAGCATCGCACTCGACCCGAAGGCCCCGAGCCCGGCCGGACCGGTCAGCTCCGACCTCCTCAAACAAAAGCTCGAAGTTATGATGGACTTGCGGCTGGTATCTCAGGAAGCAGCGCGCGTGCCTTCGGCAGAGTTGACTCAGGATGAAGTGGACAAGAAACGCACCGAGTTAATCGGGACCTTCAAGTCCGAAGCCGAATTCCGCCAGCGAGTCGAATCCGTCGGTCTGACTCCCGACCGAATAGACGACCTGGTTCGCGAGCGGATTTCGATTGACCGTTTCGTTGACTTCCGTTTTCGTTCGTTTGTTCTGGTGACCGAGCCCGAGATCAAAAAGTACTACGACGAAACGCTGGCCCCGAGGGTTCGCGAGGCGGGTCAAATACCGCCGCCCCTCGAAAGAGTAAGCGAGGAGATCGGCGCGCTTTTAAAGCAGGAGAAGATCAACACCGAGATTGATCGCTGGTTAAACACCGTGCGTCAGAGAGCCGACGTCGTTCAACTCGCCGAGCCGTAGTTACGGCGCGTAGTTCATTCGTTAGACGCAATCCTGCACGATTGAACTCCCGACGAATGAATTCGTTACTACGCGGGTTGTTCATTCGTCGTCGATGTGCTCGAACGGCGCTCTAGCCATCTCTACCCAGGAGCCTCTGCCGAATAACCAGCCAGACGAAGGCGATGTTGCCTCCCAGGTAGCGCCGCCACAAGCGGCGGGGTTCGCGAATCAACCGGTAGAGCCATTCGAGCCCGCTTCGCTGCATCCATCCGGGCGCCCGGCGAGCGAGACCGCTCACGTGATCAAAGCTCCCCCCAACGCCAAGTGCGAATCGCGCGCCCGTTGCCTCGAGGTTGGACCTGATCCAACACTCCTGCGCCGGCGAACCCATCGCCACGAACAGTAGATCAGACGAGCTTTGCTTGATGACTTCGGCAATGGCTGCTGATTCCGATGCGTCGAAGTAGCCGTTGTGATATCCGGCCACGCGCAGCGTCGGATACGCACTTGTGAATCGCTCGACGACTGCGCGCACCGACTCGTCGCGCGCACCCAGGAAGTACACCGCCCAGCCCCGCTCGGAGGCCCGCCGGACGAGACGCTGGAAAAGCTCGATGCCCGTCACTCGCTCTTTTAGCGGCTGACCCAGCAGGCGCGAGGCCCACACGACCGACATCCCATCGGCGGTGACGAGATCGGCTTCGAGCAGCGCCGCCTGCAACGCGTTGTCTTTGTTTGCCGCGACTATCTTCGCCGCGTTCACAACCGCCGCGTAGCGCGGTCCGCCCTCATCGATCAATCGAGCGATGGCATCCACGGTCTCATCTTCACTCAGGTTGTGAACGCGTATCCCGGCGACTTGTGAAGCGGCGATCGTGCGATGCGAAGAGGGGCGCGCGGCTTCGCGTGCCGCCGAGTCCGCGCGCTGGCGCGATTGCGCGCCCCTCAGCTCCGCGTCACCGCGTGGCTTCATAGCTCGGGCGTCCGGACGCCGTGCTCTTCTATGTTGATCCGCTCTCGGATCAGATAGGTAGGCTTGTCCTGAGACTCGTGATAAGTGCGGACGATCATCTCCGCAAGCAGTCCCATAAAGATGAACTGAATACCCATCGCGAACATGATCATAGCCAGGGTCGCGAGCGGCATGCGATTCAGGTGAATGTCTTTGACAAAGCGATAGTAGAGCGCGAGCGCCGCCGCCAGGAACGAAGCCACAAGACACAGCAGTCCTGCGCTCCCGAACAGATACAGCGGCTTGGTCAGATAGCTGGACATGAACTTGATTGTGATCAGATCGAAGATGACTTTGATTGTGCGAGACAGGCCGTACTTCGACTCGCCGGCGTTGCGCGCGTGGTGACTCACCGGGATCTCGGTAACTCGCGCGCCTGCCCAGCCCGCATAGATCGGGATAAAGCGGTGCATCTCGCCATAGAGTTTCACCTCGGCGAGCACGTGGCGGCGATAGGCTTTCAAGGTGCATCCATAATCGTGAAGCGGAACGCCGCTAAGTCTCGAGATCAGGCGATTGGCCAATGCAGACGGAAAACGCCGCGTGAGCCATTTGTCCTTTCGATCTTTCCGCCAGCCGGAGACGACGTCGTAACCCTCATCCAACTTTTCGATCAGCCGGAAAATGTCCGACGGATCGTTTTGCAGGTCGGCATCCATCGGGATCAGTATCTGCCCGCGTGCATGGTCGATACCGGCGCTCATAGCGGCGGTCTGGCCATAATTGCGCCGGAGCGCTATCACCCGGACCCGCGACTCTCGCGCGGCTGCCTCACGAAGCTTGTCCAGAGTGCGATCGGTTGAGCCGTCGTCTACGTAGATGATTTCGTAGGTGCGGCCCATTTGCTGGAGGGATTCGGTGAGCTTGAGGTTGAGCGGCTCGATGTTAGCTTCTTCGTTGAAGACTGGAAGGAACACAGAAACCTCGGGCACGGTGTGCTTCACTTCGAGTTCACTCACAGTCTTCAAGCGGTATTCTTGCATGAGTTGGAATCGGTCCAGTGAGAGAGAATAGTAGACTCGCGGGCGGGTATCGGCAAGGTGATGGTTCCCTGAGAACCAGCAGCGAGGTGAACCATCTCCCTTGACCTGTCGCCGCTTCGAGCGGGCGTCGCGACCCCGGAGGCTGCTCAAGAACGAACTCATCGCCATAAAGTCACAAGGACACCAGGGAACACGAAACCCACAAACCATGCTTTTACTGACTTGGTGCGGCTCACTGTCTTCGCCTCTTGGTGACGAACCCAGTTCCTCAGGAGCCTGTTAGGGTTTTCACAAACACTCTGAGCGGAGACGTGGATTGAACCAACGTTTTCTTCCGGTCGGAGGATCAGACCTGTGTGAGTCGCATTTTAAATCGCACTACTTCGCCGCCCTACACCGTCCTGAACCACGCAATAAATCGTTCAATCCCTGTTTCGATCCCGGTCTGCGGGTCGTAGCCGAGCAGACGTCGCGCTTTGTCGATGCTTGCATAAGTGATCGGCACGTCGCCGGGTTGCTCTGGTTGACGGTCCAGAATCGCACGCGTGCCCATCGCTCGTTCGAGAAGCTCCACAAGCCGCGTTAGCTCGACGGTCTCGGACTCGCCGAGATTGATGATCTCAAACCGACTCTGATCGTAGCTGATCGCGGCTTCGACTCCGGCAATAGCGTCGTCAATGTAGGTGTAGTCGCGCCTCGTCGTGCCGTCGCCAAAGATCGGCACAGGTTTCCGGGCAGCGATTAACCGCGCGAACTTGTGAATTGCAAGATCGGGTCGCTGCCGCGGACCATACACGGTGAAGAACCTCAGACACACGATGCGCATTCCATACAGATGGCTGTACGCGTGGCACGCGGCTTCGCCCGCGATCTTGGTCGCGGAATAGGGCGAGATCGGCTGAGCTATAGGGTCGCCTTCCGAAAACGGAACTTTGGAATTCATCCCGTAAACGGAGCTGGACGAGCCAAACACGAAACGATTTACTCCGTGACGGCGCGCGGCCTCCAGGAGCGAGTACGTGCCGCGTACGTTCGTCTGTTCATAAGCGAGCGGGTTCTCCAGCGAAGGCCGGACTCCGGCGCGAGCGGCCAGGTGCACGATTGTGTCGAAACCCGATCGCGCGAATAGACTATCCATCGCCTGCGCGTCCGCAATATCGGCTTCGATAAGCTCGAAGTGAGGGCGGCCCACGTGAGCCGCGATGTTCGCACGTTTGATCGCCGGGTCGTAGAAGTCGTTGAAGTTGTCAACGACGCTGACCCGGTTGGCTTCACCGGACATCAGGCGATCGACGAGATGACTGCCGATGAATCCCGCTCCACCTGTGACGAGGATGCTTTGCATAACACTGATCAAGTCAGCCCGACCCTTCACGCTGAGACTTGTTGCTCTAGGCAGCGAGACTTATTAACTGCTCTAGGCAGCGAGACCTATTAACGCAGAGACGCAAAGACGCAAAGACGCCGAGGAACCACAGAGGCGCTCTGCTATATATCGTCATTTGCTTTTGCGACATCGATGAACGCCCGGTGCCACAACTCTAGTGTCAGCAGTTGGAACACCTTCAAACTGTTATCCTCGCGGCCCGACAGGTTCTGGTCAATCAATCGTCGCACAAAGCCAAAGTCAAAATAGCCTCGACGCTTGATGTTCGATTCCGACAGCAAGTCTTCTACCATCTCGCGCAAGTCGCGCACCAGCCACGCGCGAATCGGCGCGCTGAACCCAGCTTTCTTGCGGCTGATGACCTCGGGAGGGAGCCACGTTTCGGCGGCGCGCTTTAAGATGTGTTTGCCGGTCAGCCCCTTCAGTTTCAGCCGCGCCGGTATCCGCGCCGCAAGCTCTACAAGTTCGTGATCCAGCAGCGGGACTCGCACCTCCATCGAAGAAGCCATACTCGTCTTATCCGTGTAGGTTAGATTCAAGCACGGTAGAAAAGTTTTCAGATCGACGTACAACATCTGATTGACGAAATCCTGAGTGACCACGCGTTCGAAATATTTCCGGTGCTCGCGATATGGATCGAAGTCACTCGCAGCTTCTCGCATCGCACCCGAGTACAGCCCCCGCTTCTCGTCTTCAGTGAAGTAAGTGCCGAAACCGAGATACCGCTCGCGTTCCGGAAGCGCAGCCGAGCGCGCCAGCTTTTTGGTGTTGCGAAACAGCGCTGTGAGTCGGCCAGGCTTTGCGCCCGGCAACGCATCGACTACGGGACGCGACAGAAAAGACGGGATCAGATTGTAAGCCTCAGCGATCTTGACAGCCGCATGGCGAGGATAGCCCGCGAAGACTTCGTCGCCGCCCATCCCCGAAAGCAGCACCGTGAGCCGCTCGTGAGCCTTGCGACAAATCAGATAGCTGGTGATGATCGCGGGATCGGCCACCGGCTCGTCCAGATGATAGACGAGCTTTGGCAACAACTCGATCACTTGCGGCTCCAGGTAGTACTCCTGATAGTCGGTCTTGAACTTGCGTCCGACTATGCGTGCGTACTTCACGTCGTCTTCGAGTATGTCGTAGCGCAAGTCCTCTTGCTTGAAGCCGAACGTGTACGTTGTGAGTTTCTGAATAGCGACGTCCGTCATCAATGCGACTAACGTCGATGAATCGAGCCCGCCGGACAGAAACGCCCCAAGAGGTACATCCGAAATCATCTGCGCGCGAACGCTCCGAGTAATCTGTTCGCGGAGAGCTTCGATCCATTCCGCTTCGGAGAGCGAATCGTCTTCGTCGAACTTGAGATCCCAGTACTCGGAGACTTCCATTTTGCCGTTGCGGTAGACCAGATAATGCGCAGGCGGGAGTTTAAAGATCCCGCGAAACGCGGTCTTCGGATCGGGCGTCCACAGAAACGTCAGGAACTGATCGAGCGCATCGAGATCGGGCGAGCGCTCGACGCCGGGGATGGCCAGCAGCGCTTTTATCTCGGAAGCAAACGCAAAGCCCGCGGGCGTGTTGGAATAGTAGAGCGGCTTGATGCCGAGACGATCGCGAGCGATGAACAGGCTCTCGTCACGCGCGTCCCAGATGGCAAAGGCGAACATTCCGTTAAAACGGGAGAGGCACTCGCGACCCCACTCGACGTACGCGTATACGATGACTTCAGCATCGGTCTCGGATTTGAAGCAGTGGCCGCGCGCTTCAAGCTCGCGGCGCAGCTCTTTGAAGTTGTAGATTTCGCCGTTGTAAGTCAGCCATATGTTACCGCCGGCGTCCGGCATCGGCTCGTGGCCGGCCGGAGAGAGGTCGATGATCGACAGACGGCGATGTCCGAGCCCGACCCGCTCTCCGGCGGATGTTTCGGCGATGTAGAGACCTTCATCGTCGGGCCCGCGATGCGCGATCCGCGCCAGCATTGACTTGAGCAGTTGTTCATCGGCCTGGCCGACTACTCCGCAGATCCCGCACATAGTCTAAGAGTGTCCAGTCAATCGCGCAAAATCTCAACTCACTCGCCATCATCGCGAAGCGTTCGATGCTTCATCCTGCCTCTTGATTCTGTCGCATTGAAGTTCCAACGCCAAAGTTGCCTGAGCGCCGCGCCCATCAGGTAAAGCGCTATTGCGCCCATCACGAACAGAAAATAGTGAATTCCAATTATGTAGCGATACTCGGTGTGAAACGCCGACTGAAAGATCAGGTAATAAGCGGGAACCGCCAGGAGGATCGAAAGCCCGCGAAACCTGCCGGCCAGCGCCAACAACGCAATACCGATCAGGTTGAGCGGCAACAGACGCTCCGTCTTAAAGACGTTCTTCTGAACGCCGCGAATCACCGCGCGCGGCATTCGCGTCCACTGGTTTGGAGTCGGTCCAAGTTTGACCAGCTCCATCCCTCCGATCTGCGCAACGGGCCGCTCGGGGCCGAGCTTGTGGTTGGTCACAACAATCCAGATCGGATTGATGTCGCTGGTCGCAAACCGTATTTCCAGATTGGTTAGCGGTCGCTCATCCGGTGAGACAGACGCTGAAACCTCGCGAGCTTCTTTTCTCCTTTTGCTCCTTCGAGACGGGACACGCATTTCGACTTGCGCGACAACAACTCGCGAATCGGGCGTCGCGACTTTTATTGCGGTATGCCCCTGCGCAGACCTGACCGGAATCGTCAGCAGATAGTCGGTATTCGGGTCGACCGGAATGGCGGGCGAGGCAAACTGCTCGCGATATGCGACACCGTCACTGGCGACTTGCAGTATTGCGCCGTCGTCGATTATCGAGACTTCCGCCGCCTCCGACCGGCGAGTTCCATCTCGAAACAAATCACCCGGCGACTGCGACCACACTACCGCGCCGGTTGTGTCCGGCGAATGGCCGTAGTTCGGTGCCGGCAGGACGGTTGGTGCAATCGAAGTATTGAAGGCAAGGTCCTGGGGAAGAAAATCGTTGTATCGCAGCATTGAGGCGGCACGGCGACACATCACTCCCAGAAACCAAACGGGATTTTCCCGGATCACTGAAGCCCCCCGAGCAAAGCGCGCCTGGTCGCGCTCTACACCGTCCGGCTTCCACAGATTGCGTTCGTAATCCTGCCGGCCATGCCACTCAGCGTCTTTCTTCCGCACCTCTTCGTCGTAGGTCGGCAAACGGAACCTCCCTTGTACGTCGTAATCGGCGATGCCTTCAATCAATGTGATCCCGGCGCCGAGGGAAAGCGGAATGAAATGACCGTAAACAACCCAGTTTCGAAGCGTAATGGGAATGATGAGGAGAAACGTCGCGCCCACCAGAGCCGCGCTGTACCGGACGCGCTTACCATTCTCAAAAAGGATCGGAATCGTGAGCGCGAGAAACGGCGCAAGAAGCAGACCGTTGGCCCGAAGCCAACACGATACAGCGATCGACGCGCCGGCCGCCGTCAGTAGCCAGAGACGCGGGCGCTTGTAAGCCTTGATGACGAAATACACGGCGAGCAGGATCGGCAGTACCGCTAGACTCTCGGGTGATAGAAAGAGGGAATAATAAGCGAGGTGAGGCGAGAGCGCGGAAAGCGCGCCGGCCACTGCCGCCACGCCGACCGGCAGCAGTTCTACAGCTATAAAGAAGATCAACACACTTGACGCCGCCGCGCAGACGATCTGCAGGTAGCGCAGGCCGGTGTACGAATCCCCGAAACCCTGGCCGGTTGCCGCCATCAACATCGAGTAGCCTGGCGGGTGCGTGATCCTGCTGGCGTCGCCCGGATCGACCGGCTCAGTCGGAAAGAGAATGGTGCCTTGATTGTGGATGCGTGACGCTTCGTCGGTGTAGAAGTGACGTAAGCGCTGAAGCATGGTGTCGTTCCGAAGTGATTCGGGATAGACATCCTGGCATTGCAAGAGCCTGACGCCGAGCGCCAGCAGGAAAATGCTCGCGGCAATCATGCCGAAACGCAGCGGGCGGCGCTTCGCGTCCTTGCGGTCTTCATCGCTCGGCGCAAGCTGCCGCGCAATCCAGCCTCTTAATCGATGGAATAGACCGCGAGATGACCCTTCTGGCTGTTCAGACACAGTTGACCAGAAAACCTGATTGAAGAGGGAAGCCATGCATTGACCGACTCGCGGGCATTCTAATGGATTGGCTGAAAGTTGTCATTCGGTCCGCGTCATCGGCCCGCGTTCATCTCAGCAGCAACGCATCGCCGGCAATCGTGACAAACAGTATTACGCTCACGAATGCGTTAGTGGTGAAGAAGGCGGCATTGAGCCGCGACAGGTCATCGGCCCTGACGATGCTGTGTTGATAAACCAGCAAGAGTCCCGTCGCGATCACGCCGGCCAAACCTAGCCAACTGAGGTTAGCCATCCAGAAAAACACTACCAACACGGCAAACATCAATACGTGAATGCCGCGGGCGACCCAAAGCGCCCGGCCGACGCCCAGCCGCTGCGGGATCGAATGAAGCCCCGCGCGCCGGTCGAACTCGTAGTCCTGACACGCGTACAGCACATCAAAACCCGCGGTCCACAGCATCACCGCGAGCGACAACAGAACGGGCAGGAAAGTGAGCTTGCCTTGAATGGCAATCCACGCGCCGGATGGAGCTATAGCTAAACACCATCCGAGAACGAAGTGCGAGAGCGAAGTGAATCGCTTTGTGTAGGAGTAGAGAAACACCGACCCAAGCGCGACCGGCGAAAGAATTATCGTAAGACGGTTGAGCTGCGAGGCTGCCAGCACAAACAGAAGCGATGCGACGATCGTGAACGCCCACGCGAACCTCAGATCGAGCAGCCCCGCCGGCAGGGCTCGGGTTGCGGTCCGAGGGTTAGCTGCGTCGATCCTGGCGTCTGCGATTCGATTGAAGGTCATCGCGGCCGAGCGTGCGCCTAACATCGCAAGCGTGATCCACAGCAGCTTCGATATCCAGAAGCTTATGGGCTGCGAGGGCATTTCCCGTGCGGCGAGGGTCGCGCCCAGAAAGGCAAACGGGAGCGCGAACAACGTGTGCTCGATCTTGATCATCTCGAGCGTGGTTCGCAGCATTTCGATTGCGGATTGCGGGGATCTATTGCTGAACCGAAATCTGAAATCTCTGATCCGCAATCGCCACTCCGCAATCCGCATCTTCATTTGTCGCCTTGCCAAACGGTTTCCTGCGAATGCACGAGTCCAAGATGATCCATCACTCGATAAATAAAGTGATCCACCATCGAGGCGATATCCGTTGGCCTGTGATAGAACGCCGGCATCGCGGGGACGATCATCGCCCCAGCCTGCCGGAGCTTGAGCATGTTCTCGATGTGAATCGTGGAGAGCGGGGTCTCGCGTACCACGATCACCAACCTTCGGCCTTCCTTCAAGCAGACGTCGGCGGCACGATGAAGCAGATTTCGCGAAGAGCCCGAAGCGAGCACCCCCAGCGTGGACGACGAGCAGGGAATGATCGCCATCGCATCAACCGGGTAAGAGCCCGAAGCGATAGCGGCGCCGATGTCGCCCGGGTGAAAGACTACGGTCTTGGTCGATGGGCGGCCGATCAACTCGGCAACTATTTGGTCGGAGTCCGCGGTCGGATTGATGTCGAGTTCGTCGCTGATGACGCGGCGGCCAGGCCCGCTGATGACCAAGTTGATCTGCCCGACTTCGGCGCTGTCTTCGAGCTGCATCAGAAGGCGTTGCGCGTAGATTGCGCCGCTCGCGCCGCTGATAGCGACCGTTATAGATTTCACAACCGCATTGTATCCGCCGTGCGAAGCCTCAGCAAGATAGGCGGCTCTGCATTGGGGCAGACCAGGTCCGGATATGCTCGGCCCAAGCCCGCGTAGCGAGCGACAGCATGGCACCCAGGGAAAGTCTGCGCAGCCCTGGGAAGGACGTGCCTTTTTGTTGCGCGGTTGGAACACGACGTCGGAGGGTATCGATATCCGTATACCAGGGGTCGCTCGGCTGGTGTTCGCCTCGGTTATCGATTGGCGGTCGAGCCGTCAATCGCCTTCTTGAGCACGTCTAGTAGTTCGACCCTGTCTTCTCCCGTGGGTTCAACCTCTCTAGTATCATTGTAAAAGCCGGGACCGTGATGACCCGCCACATCGAACTTCTTGCCCACCCACACGACCGGGAGGTATTCGAAGATCTCAATCTTCGTGTTGACGTTTCTGTCAGACTCCAGGTGGATTATGAAACTGCATCTGAACTTGGCAGGTGAATCATTGCAGTAATACTCCGAATCCCAATAGTAGTCGCCGGTCGGCTCATATAGGTAGTAGTCGCTTTTTCTCAGGCGAGGCTCCAGGGCGAGGTATCGCTGAAGTGACTGATCGAGGGAAGAATGGGCTCGCATTTGCAAATCGTCGGGGAAGGTTTGATCATTTGCGGACACCAAATAGAACTGATCGAACCTCCCGAGGGTTGAACCCTTTTTCTCCTGGAACAGCCCGGTGATCGCCTCTGCAACTGCGCGCTCACTTGCCGCTACCACGACGACTGCTGAAGAAAGATCTACCTTCTTCCGTTGCTGAAGGTCTTGGCACTGACGATTCGACGACATGAGTCCGAAGGCCAATGCCGCTATGACTAAGGTAAAAGAGACCATAATAATCATTGATTTGCGCATGACATTTTCATGTTTTCCACATCGTAGAGAGCGTCAGACGGGAAGCCCTGGACTAGCTGCAGTTCCGGAGCTTCCCGTGAGACATCAGAGTGTCACATAGCCCCAAGTCGCGCAAGAAGGCTGGAACGAGAAGCCTAAGCGCGGGTGAGGTCATGAGGCGACTTTGGGTGCATGCGGTGGAATCGAACGCCGGCTCGTCACCTACAAAGCTCGCGTTCTAGTTATTGCCCTCGGGCATCTTTCGTTGGCTCCACACCCTCATTGCCGGTCGCGAGTTCCGGACACGCCAATCGTAAGAATTCCTTCGCCTCTCACGACAAGTGCAGGGGCAACGCGGGCAAAACTGCGCCTCTTGTTGTGCGAGCCAGCCTTGAGCCCTTGAGTGGAATCGAACTCCTGCCCGTCATCCACCGCAGGCGTCCCGTTTTGGCAGTGCGGAACGGACACGAGCAAGACACCCTGGCACGAACCACCCTTGTTGTCGCTCGCAGTGAAAGTGATTTGGTAAACCCGTCCGTTGCCATTTCCGTCCCGCTCGGCGCGAATTGACGCCACCGCGGTGCCAACCCCGGTACCATCCGGAGCCGTGTCAGCCATCTCCGGCTCGTTTGTAAAACAATCCCCACCACTGCCAGTCGGCGCGAAGGTGCCGGCCCCTTTGCCCGATCCAGTCACCGGTTCATCCTGAGTAATGGAGTTGATCGAAATGGTCACCGGGTCGCCGTCGGGATCGGTGATCTTGGTGGCAGCTAGCACATCAATGGAGACCATGTTGTGGTTAGGCGGCCAAAGCGCAACGTTTACCCCAACGGCTGTGCTGCAGTCGGGCGGGCTGTTAGCTGAAGCCACCGAGCTGGTTACGACCGCGAAGTTGTTCGCTCCCGAAGCGCCGGTACTCTGTACGACCGCGGTGAGCGTGTCAGTGGTGCCTGGCGCCGCGGTGATCGGCGGCCGCAGTTGGACAGTCACGTCAATGGTCTGGTTGGTATTGAGCGCGAAGTTTGCGGGGCTAATGCTGATGAGAAACCCCTGGTCATCAGACCCTGTGAAATTGAACGTGTCGGCCGGCCCCAGATTTGTCACCTTGAAGACATAGGTGGTCGTCTGGCCCGGCCGTAGATCCTGGCTGGTCGGAGCAACAATTTTTACAGTCTGGGGTGTGATGATGCTTGCCAGAACCCGCTGATATGCCGCTCCAGTTGTATCCAGCCCCGTCACATAGATCAGGAATGGCGTGTTGGGTGGTGTGACGGTCCCGGCGAACTCATCTGTGGTATCGGGTACAGGTGAGAGATTGACGGTTTGCAACGGTGCGCCTGCTTTGGTGCGCAACTCGAACTGGGTCGTGCTGAAGCCTTCAGTCATGACTGCATCGACCATACTCGCCTGGCCGGCTAAGGGGAATCCCGTGATTGGCAAGAAACCCTGATGTCCGGGCCGGCCGCGTAACTCTACAAATCTGAATGAAGAGAGGTCCAGCGTGCTCTCGCCCGTTACCCCAAGCGAGAAGACTCCCGATCCGTTTATTGTCACACTCCAGGTTCCCGAGGCGGGGTCGGCGATCGAAAAAATCCTGCCGCTGGTCAGCGATACAAAGCTCACGCCGGGATCCGTCGGTTGAACCGTGGTCCCATCCGGTCGGAAAACGGCAACCGACGTGGCGCCGCTCACCGAGAAAGTCAATCGAGTCATAGTTGGGTCGACCGGGACCGCGTATGTTTTTGCGGTCCCCGCCAAAGTGTCGCCTATTGAAAGAAGATTGACCGCATTGGAGCGGACGATGAAATCGGCGAGTCTTGTGATATTGCCGGCCTCGGAAGCGAACAGCATGAACACCTGACCGCCCGAATCGTTCGCGATTCGTATGTAAGCGGGATCAAGCGGCGAGCAACTGCCGAAGGCTATTGGGAATACCCTTATTTCTTTCGAGGTCGCCAGACTGCTGACTGCTCCAGCAAGTCCGCCGTCTTTAGAACTGGCGTCTGTAAACATGAAGAGGTCTCCCCCCTCGTCGGACGCGCCTAGCGCCGCCAACATGCCCGTCATGGAAAGCTCGGGACAGTCGCCTCCCGCAGTGGCAACCAGCGAGTTGATGGCACCTTTGAATACATCAGGATCGCCGGTCGCCGTCAGTGGGCCAACCCCTGGATCATTGAAAGGCGACAGAACGTATTTGGAGGGCTCCTCGTCCGTGCCCAGCCGGGAGTTCACAATCTGGATGGCCTGTGCCTTGACGCTATTGATGATAGGTCCCATGCTGCCCGTCGTATCGATGGCCATTGCGAGCGTGGGGCCGACGCCCAGCAATAGCTTCAACTGTCGTTGTGTCACCCTGTCTCTGATATCGCGGACCAGCTGTTTCGTTGCCTCTTTGGCTACTGCCGCCGCCGCACTGTGCAAGAAGTTATGCGGCGAGAAGGTGCAATCAAATGAATCCTTGTTGATACCCTCGCCAAAAAATCCCGTCGCCGAGCCATCAAACAACCCGCCGTGACTGCATTTGCTTGCGTTCGGTTTAACGCGGTCTTCGCCGCTGTAGTAACCGCTGGTCAGCTGCCCGGTTGTGAGATTGCTGCTGCAATCCGGGCACACAAGAGGAGGCAGCCCCCCAGTGCAAGGCACACAAGTTCCTACGTTTGCGGGCAACCGGTTAATGACGCTGCCAGCGCGCCCCAAACCTGGATGTGGCGAGCCGTTTCCCAGATCTACCCAGTTGCTGTGAGAATAAAAGTCCTGAAGAGTATGCAGCGCCTGCCCCAGTTTGGATCGGGCACCCCCAGCGTTATCGTTTTCCAGGGCGCTCACAACGTCATTCAGAAGGCTGACGAGCCGGGTTTGGCCCTCAGGGAAGCTCTCGCCATCAAAGTGTTTGGCCGCCGTCGTTTGGTCGTCATCGACCTCGGCGTTAGCGTCGCTGATTTGTTCGATGGCTTTCTTCATTGTTTTGGTGAGCCTGGTAAGCCCAAAGAATTCTTGATCAAGCTCCTTCACGGCATCCCCGGTTATCTTCATGTGAGATTTCCCCAGCGCGCCGCCCGCGGCCAGCAGATTGGTCGGGAAAAACGCATGCGCAGAGCGCCTGGGCTTAGTCGAAAACGCTGTCACCAATAAGAGGGTTACCGTTGATACAACTCCCACCTCACGAAGAAATCTCTTTGTAAACATGTGTCGCATTTCTACTCCTTATTCCTGTGACTAGACAGGGCATGGTCGGAACCGGGAGGAGACTCAGACCAGCTTTGGGTCTTACGAGACTTGAAACTTCGTTTGGTTTCTTTTGTGTGCGTTCCTCTGGGTGCGTGATACTGTGGCTCGCACCCAGGACGCCGTACCAGCCAAACCGACCAGAGTGGTACATTACACCTGAAGCCCAGGTAAGTTTGTAAAGACACTCACACTTTACTGTGCGGTTTTGTTAGTGTCAAGCTGGATGGGTGGGCCACTTACACGTCAGAGGCCGATGAGACAAGAATCCTGGCGTTGCCTGGGTTCGCAACTGACCTGCTCCGAGCTAGTCCGCTTGCGGAGACCGCATGCGCCCTTGTGAAGCGGTTACGCGTGCGTGAATCTCAGCCTGATCCAGGGTGACTATTTCGCAGCCGTTGAATAGCTTTTCACCGCCGACGACCGTGAGCATAACGTCGCCAGCGGTGGCGCTGAACAGGATCGCAGCCGACGGATCATGAACCGGAGTGCTGTGGGTTCGAGACAGATCGATCGCAACAAGGTCGGCCTGCTTTCCAGCTTCAAGCGAACCGATCGCGCTGTCGAGTCTCAACGCGCGCGCAGCGTCGAGTGTCACCAGCCTGAGCAACCGATCGGCTGTGGGCCATCTGAAATCCCGCGATTCGGCTCGGTGAATCAGCCCGCAGAAGCGCGCTTCTTCGATCAGGTCACACCGGTTGTTTGAAGCTACACTGTCGGTTCCGAGCCCGACTGTCACGCCTGCATCCAACATGTCTCGAAGCGGAGCTATTCCGTGACCGAGCTTGCTGTTTGATTTTGGGCAATGCGCAACGCGTGAACCGCTGCTCGCGAGCAACTCGACGTCGCCGGCATCAGCTCTTACGCAATGAACCAGCAGAGGCGCAGTCTCGAGCACCCCGATCGAATCGAAATACTTGATAGTTGAGACTCCCGGCGCCTGCCACTCTATGCCGCGCGCTCGCAAGCCATGGACGAACTCGCCCTCGCCGGCGAGCATCATCTGCTGTTCTGCCTCCGACTCGGCGGTGTGGATGCAGACATCGAGCGACTCTTGCTGAGCATATTCAGTCACGCGGCGAAACAGATCGCCCGACACGGTGTACGGCGCGTGCGGCGAGACACCTACGTGCACCTTGCCGGTCATATGCGCGCGCATCTCTTCGACTCTGAGCTTCAAACCGTCGAGACTCTTTGAGGCGTCTACCGGGTCTGGTCCGAAGACTTCGCGATAAGCGATGCCCCGCAACCCGCTCTCCAGCAGAGCCTTGAAGGCCGAATCGGTGTCCCCGGTGTCTGCAATAGTCGTGATGCCGGCTCGAATGGCTTCTGCTGCGCCGAGCAGCGCAGAGGCCGCCAGGTCATCCGCGGTTAGTTGTTCGTACTTGACGCGAGTTAGTGTCTGAATCCACTCCCGGAACGGGAGGTCTTCGAGAAAGCCGCGCATGACCGTAAGCTCGAGATGGCTGTGCGCGTTCACGAAGCCGGGCAGGATCGCGGCGCGCCCAAGGCGAATCTTCCGGGCTTCTGCGAATTCAGCGCGAGTCTCAGTTTCCGCCTGAGATCCGACAAAAACGATTCGGTCGCGCTCGATCGCAACTGCGCCATCGCGGATCGGCGTTGACGCGATAGGCAATATCCAATCAGCGGTGAAGACTTGCGCGGTCATTGGCGAGTGATTTAACAGGAACGCAACGGTGCGAGTCAACAAACCTCAGTTTCCGCTAAGAGCATGGAGTTCAGGGGACCACGGATTGTGCGGTAGACGGATTTGCGCGGATCTGATCTGTGAGAATCCGTCTGACCCGCCAAATCCGTGGTCAATTCACCTAGCAACACAGATTCAGGACGCTACCTGATTGACACGGAGCCCGGTAGGACCTTATAAGAAGATTACAACGATGATTAAGAGATTGATCATTCTCGCGTTCATTGCAACGGTAGGCGCGAACTCCGTCGGCGCCGTCTCACCTCAAATGGACGGCGACCGCTGCGTGATGAGTTGTTGCAGGAAGGCGCAGCAACCCGGCCGCGACGTTGAGCCGGCCCGGCTGCGCTGCCTGGTTAACTGCAGTCAGCCGGCCGGCACGAGCCCGTCGCCCGCAACTGGATTGACATCCTCTCAACAAAAGAAAGCAAACACGAACGCTTGTCTGGTCAGCCGTCCCGAGACGATTTCATACATTCAGCACACCAGGTTTCCGAAGTCGCCCACTCGGTCCATAAGCGGTTGCTCAAATCGCTATCTCGAAATCGGCGCCCTGCTGATCTAAGGGCCGTAGTGTGCCCATTCCCGGATGATGCATGCGTTGGAGGCGGGGACGACTCGTCCGCGCGCTCACATCCCATCCTATTCTGACTGACCCGTGCAGCACACGAGGTACAAGTACGTCATTTTTGGAGAACGCGACATGAGTGCACAGCGGCTTCTAGCGGTTTCACTAGTCTTAATATCGGCATTGATTGCGGCAGCTTGTTCGGGAGGCGGCGCTTCGGACGCGGAGAAGGCGATCAAGTCAACCGCGTCAGGTGATTTGACCGTTACGCTTTCCAATTCTGCGGGCCAACTCAAGAACGGCGAGAACGATCTGTTCATCGCGTTCATCGACGCGTCGGGCAACCCGATTGACGTCGGCGCTGCGTCGCTCAACTTTCAGATGGCGGCAATGGGAACGATGCCCGAGATGAACAGCAAAGCTACGCTCACGACTACGGAAGTTCCGGGCAAGTACCATGCTACGGTTGGTATTGGGATGTCCGGGACGTGGGAGGCCATCATCAACTACGAGGGCCCGCACGGCAGCGGACAAACGAGGATGACGGTTAACGTGAAGTAAGGTAGTGGTTAGTGGTTAGTGGTCAGTCCGATCGACTCGCGTCACTGACTTACTGACCACTGACCACTAGCCACTGACCACTTTATCTCATGATCGATCGCATCATTGAATTCTCTCTGAGGAACCGATTCTTGGTCATCGCCTTCTATGTATTGATGGCTGGCTGGGGGTACTGGGCGCTGGTGCGCACGCCTGTCGATGCGATTCCCGACCTGTCGGACAACCAGGTCATCGTCTTCAGCGACTGGGTTGGACGCAGCCCGCAGGAGGTCGAAGACCAGGTGACTTATCCGCTGACGACTGCGCTTCAAGGCTTGCCCGGGGTTCGGGCAGTGCGCGGCCAATCGGCGTTCGGGTTCTCGATGATCAACGTGATCTTCGAAGACTCAGTCGATCTCTACTGGGCCCGCACGCGCGTTGGCGAGAGACTGACCCTAGCGAGCAAACAACTACCTGAAGGCGTCGTGCCAACGCTCGGGCCTGATGCGACCGGCGTGGGCCAGATTTTCTGGTACACAGTTGAGGGTGAAGGTCACAGCTTGCGCGATCTGCGCTCGCTTCAGGACTGGTTCATTCGTTATCAGCTCAATGCGGTTCCCGGTGTGGCCGAAGCGGCGTCGGTCGGCGGATACGTTCAGCAATATCAGGTCGATGTCGATCCGAATCGCCTTCGCGCTTATTCGATTCCGCTTTCGGCCGTCGTCGAAGCCGTGCAACGAAGCAACTCCAACGTTGGCGGAAATGTGATCGAGCAGAGCGGCCAATGGTCCATCGTGCGGGGGGTCGGTTTGATTCAGTCGGTGGCCGATGTCGAGAATATCGTGATCGGCGCTTCGAGCGGGACGCCCATTTTCGTCAGCAACGTGGCTGAAGTAAAACTAGGCGACGCGTTTCGCGTTGGCGCTTTGGACCGCGACGGAAAGGAAGCGGTTGGTGGAGTGGTTATCGCGCGATACGGAGTGAACACGTTGGAGGTGATCAGCGCGGTCAAGGCTAAGCTGGAGACGCTTAAGCCAGGCTTGCCCTCAGGCGTTACGATAACGCCTTTCTACGACAGAACCGAGTTGATCCTTCGCGCCACATCCACCCTCAAACGCGCGCTTCTCGAAGAGCTGTTGCTGGTGACGCTTGCCCACGTCGTGTTTCTGTTTCACTTCCGTTCGATATTGATCGTGACTGTGCCGCTTCCGCTGGCGGTGCTCGCCTCGTTTCTGTTCATGCACTATTTGGGTATCAGCTCGAACCTTATGTCTCTGTCGGGAATTGCGATAGCGATCGGCGTGCTGGTTGACGCCGGGATAGTCGTCACCGAGAACGCTTTCCGATACATGGAGAAGAAGGGGGTGGACTCGCGAAACAGGCGGCAGGTATGGGAGACCGTACTGGAATCGACGCGTCTGGTCGGACGTCCGATTTTCTTCTCGATGACGATCATTATCCTCGCCTTTGTTCCGGTGTTTGCATTGACCGGGAGGGAAGGGAAGCTCTTTCACCCCCTCGCCTTTACTAAAACGTTTGCGATGCTTGCGGCGACGATAATAGCGGTGACGCTTGTGCCCGTGTTGTGCACCCTGCTCTTGCGGGGACGTTTCCACGCTGAAGAAGAAAACTGGGTAATGCGAGTGCTGGGTCGCGGCTATCGCCCGGTGCTGAGCTTTGCGCTTGCGCATCGTGCGGCGACTATCGGCTGCGCGACGGTATTGTTTTCCATTGCCGTTCTCCTCGCGACTTCGGCGAGCTGGTTGCCAAAGGCGCGAACGCTCACTGCACGCGTTCCGTTGGCCGGCCCGATCCTCCAGAGGCTTCATCCAATCGGAAGCGAGTTCATGCCCGAGTTGAACGAAGGCGACTTGATGTACATGCCGGTCACCGACCCGGCCATCTCGATCGACGAAGCGCTTCGAGTGATGCAGATGCAGGATCTAATCCTGAAGTCTTTTCCGGAAGTCGAATGGGTCGCGGGCAAGGCCGGCCGGGCGGAGACGTCAACTGATCCGGCGCCGGTGAACATGAACGAAACGATTATTCATCTGAAGCAGCCCGAGCAGTGGCGGCCGGGATTGACCCGCGACAAGCTGATCGAAGAGATGAACGACAAGCTCTCGATGCCGGGAGTGACCAACATCTGGACCCAGCCGATCATCAATCGCATCGAGATGCTCAGCACCGGCATCCGCACCGAGCTTGGCGTAAAGATCTACGGCAGCGAGCTTGCCGAGATCGAACGGCGCACTCGAGAGGTTGCTTCGGTGCTCGAGACCATTCCCGGCGCGGCGAACGTTTCTCCCGAGCCGTTAACCGGTCAGCCCTATATCGACATCAAGATCGACCGACAGGCGGCCGCGCGCTACGGCATCGATGTCGCGGCGATCCAAAGCGTGGTGGACACCGGCATCGGCGAGACCAATCTCGTCGTGACAATCGAAGGCCGGAGGCGCTTTCCCATTCGTGTTCGCTACGCACCGGAGTTTCGCGGCAATCCGGACTCGCTTGGCAAGCTGCTCGTCCACGCGCCCGGCGGCTTGCAGATACCTCTCGACCAACTGGCAAGCATACAAACCACCAACGGAGCGTCGATGATCTCTAGCGAAAACGGGTTGCTGCGAGGAGTGGTGATGTTAAACGTCCGGGGCCGCGACGTGGTGAGCTTTGTCGAAGAAGCAAAGCTCGCGCTCGGCGACCGAGTGCAGTTCCCGCCGGGCTATTACCTCGAGTGGAGCGGACAGTATGAAGACCAGCAGCGCGCGCGGGCCCGATTGCTGCTCGTGATGCCGATCGTTCTTGCGGTGATTTTCGTGCTGCTGTTTCTGACCTATCACTCGTTCATCGAAGCGGCGCACGTGCTGCTCGCGGTGCCGTTCGCGCTCACTGGAGGCGTGTACCTTCTCTATGTGCTCGGCTACAACTTCTCGGTTGCGGTGTGGGTCGGGTTTATCGCCTTGTTCGGAACAGCGGTGCAGACCGGGATGGTGATGGTGATCTATCTGGAAGAAGCGGTCGAGCGAAAGAGGAAGGAGGTGGGTGAGCGGCTGACACGCGAGCAGCTCAAGCAAGCGGTTATGGAAGGCGCGCTGCTGAGACTCCGGCCCAAGGTAATGACTGTGAGCACCGTGATAGCCGGACTCTTGCCGATTATGTGGAGCGCGAGCGCGGGCGCCGAGGTGATGAAGCCGCTTGCAACGCCGGTGCTTGGCGGGATGGTTTCCTCGCTGATTCACGTGTTGATCGTGACGCCGGTAATCTTCTTCTGGCTGAGGGAGCGGGAGATCAGACGAAGCGAGGCAGCTGAGGAGCTGAGGGGCGGAGGTGCAGGATCAACGGGTCAACATCGAATCAAAGACTGGGATTGAGTAATGGTTGACTGCTCGGCGGGCGCTGCGCGGACTCAATCAACGTCGGACCAGATGGCATTGACAGGTTTGGAAGGTGGGCTTGCCTCCGCTGGGACTGCAGGAGAGAACCTGGCTTGCAAGGGGTCAGTAAACTCGAAAGCACAGCGGGGGCAAGCCCGCCTTCCAAACCTGTCAATGCGCGGCAGCGAACAAGTGAGGTGGAGGACTGGAGTTGCGAGAGGGGTTCGAGCGAGGTTTGAGAGGAGTTAATGTTATGAGCAAGAGGCGAGTCTCGAGAGCCGCAGTTGCGGCCGCGTTGGTTGCAGAGCTGGTGGCGGGCGCGCCGGCTCAGTCAGTGGCGGAGCAAGTGGGACTGGTGCTTCCAGGCGAGCGGCCCGCGTTGGCACAACCTGCTCGAGCTGGATCGATGTTCCAGCAGTATATCGACCCGGTGGACGGGCTCACGCCGGACGATCTGGTTCGCTATGCGCTTGCGAACAACGGTGAGCTTTCAGCCGCGCGGCAGATGATTGCGGAGGCACGCGGGCGTTTGCGGCAAGCGGGGCTGCGGCCAAATCCGATGCTCGAGGCAAGCGGGTCACGCGCGTTTAACACGCCGGACAACACCCAGACGTTCGGGGCCGAACTGCCTCTCGAGCTTGGCGGGCGTCGCGATGCGCGCCAGGCGGTCGCCGAGCGCGAGATCGAGTTGCGTCAAGCCGAAGTAGCAGACTTCGAGCGCAGGCTTGCAGCCGAGGTGCGATTGAAATACGCGGCTGCGATTGCTGCCGCGCGGAATCTGAAGTTCACCGAAGACCTTCTCTCACTCACCCGCGACTCGCACCGAATAGTGCAGGCCAGGGTCGAGCGCGGTAAGACCGCGCCGCTTGAACAGAACCTGCTGCAAGTCGAGTTGAGCAGAATCGATTCGATGCGGATAGGTCTCGAAAGCCGAACCGAAGTCGCGGTGCTCGAAATCAAGAAAGTTGCCGGAATGCCGGCGAATCAGCCGGTTCGTTTGCGAGGCGAATTCGGCGCCGAGCAGCAACCGGCCTCGATTGAGGACTCGATCCGGAATGCGCTTTCGAAGCGGGCGGATCTTGTCGCCGCTCGCGCGGCGGAAGCGCTTGCTTTCGCGCAGATCGAGCAGGCGAGGCGAGACGGGAAACTCGACGCAAGCATCTTCGCAAACTATATGCGGCAGAGCATGGGTTTTGACTTTCGGGGCTTCAACAGCATGGGCGCCCTCGCGCCGGTGCAGGGCATCTTTCATTTCGCGACTTTCGGAGTGCGGCTGACACTGCCGGTCCGCAACAGGAACGAAGGCTTGATCGAAGCCGCGGTTGCCGGCGCCGAGGCCGCGCGCATTCGCCGTGAGTTTGCCGAGAAGGTCGTGCGCAACGAAGTCACCTCCGCGTACGCGCGCTTTGTGCACGCTCGTCTTGCGGCTGAGATGTTCCGGGACAACGTGCGGGAGCAGGCGTTGCGCAACCTCGAAGTGATTCATCAAACTTACGTGCTGGGACAGAAATCGGTGCTCGACTACCTGGGCGAGCAGCGGCGCTTCATAGAAGTCGAGACGGGTTACACTGAAGTACTCAAGGAGCTGTTGGAGTCACTGATCGAGATCGAGCGCGCCGCAGGCTCGGCGACTTCGGTCTAGCAAAGCGAAACCTGTATGGGCGCCCCTCCGCGGGCGCCCCTCTTC
>JBASRN010000239.1:0-64624 GCA_049273855.1 Blastocatellia bacterium | reverse complement strand
CATGGCGAGGCACTCTGCAGCAGTACGTCGGCAGATTGCATCGACTTCACGAGAACAAACATGTTGTCCGAGTCTATGACTACGTCGACTCTTGCGTGCCGGTGTTGAATCGCATGTACGAGAAGCGCTTGAAGGCTTACAAGGCCGTCGGCTATACGATGGCGCGGCCCTCTGGCGAGCAAGATGCGCAGGCTGATCTGCGGTTCGCTGAAATTGAGCACATCGCGGTTCGAGCCGCTATCGCTTTTGAGGAAGCGCGAGGGTGCAAGGTAGAAAGCGTCGAGAGCGATGCTCGCGGCTTCGATCTTGTTTCGCGTCGTTTTCGCGCCGATGATTCGCACGAGCAGATCGAAACAAGGTTTATCGAAGTGAAGGGGCGGGCCGGAGTTGGCGAAATCGCGCTCACGGCTAACGAGTACAAGGCAGCTCAGAGCTTTGGTGATGAGTACTGGCTATACGTTGTATTTAACTGCGCGTCCGAGCCTCAGGTGACTGCCATCCAGAATCCCGCCAGGCTTGAGTGGGAAGCGTTGTCAAAGATTGACTGTTATCGCATCGGAGCGGATGGACTCCTGAGGGGCACGAGTTAATCAATGCGCGGTAGTATTGCAATCACAGATTACGGGTGGTATGACCTTCTGCGAAACCAGCAAGGTATCGAAGAGGTGAATTTTTGGAAGCCCTCCGCAACTAGAGGCTTTCACGCTGACCAGTTTTCGCCGTTTATCTTTTTAAGCTACGAGCTCCCCACAACGCCGTCTGTGGATTCGGTTTCTTTGCGCGATACTCCAGACTTGCTGACTGGCTGACGAAGGCTTCGACATGGAACTGCCGAAGCACGAACTGTTTTCTGCTTTGATCAAAGCTAAACAGTCCCAGTCTTCGTGGACCTCTCCTTTAGGGTTCTTTGCTTGAGGTTCGTACACTGAGCGATTTTGAACATGAAGAAACTTGCCATTGAGCACAAACTTGTACTCACGCTGCATTTTCGACACGCCAGGTTGCCCTGCCTGTTCCTTCCCAATTTCCGACAAACTACTTGAACGGTTCCCATACGTCTTACTTAGCGGTTTGGGCGATCACAAATGAAGGCAGCAACAACACCACGGCAAGGATCTTTCTGATAAGCATTCGCTTCTCCTTAATTGTCTCGGAGGTCTCGTTTCTATATTAAACAAATGGCTCGCACGTTTTAGCTGTTAACCATCGGGGCAGGCGCTCTTCCAAGTTTTTGAGGCTGCCCTCGGGCTACTTTAGAGTGGGGGATACTTGCAAACTTGCCCGTTTGATGTTGCGCTGCGAGACCGACCCTCATTTCCTTGCAATTCTGAAAAGCCACTGCAACAGTCTAAAACTTCGCTATTCGATCCGTCTGGTGAACAGGCATCGTGGGTGGATTTGCTCGATGAGATGTCCCTTGCGCGGAAGGACTCTCGCAAAACCCCGAAAGCGGGTCGCGGGCCGGCGAATTGACTCTTGCTGAGCGGTGGTTCTAGTTCTTCTTCGAATTCATTCTAGCCTCTCTCTCCTTTGCTTGAGCTAGAGTCGGAACGTTAAGCGCCCGCCGAAGTTCATCTGTTACTACGTCGTCGGTTTGGTAAAGACGCATGGGAGAGCTTCCCACTGAGCGAAACTGCGTCGCGAAACGTTGCGGCCGGCCAATCTCCATCAAGAACCTGTCTTCGGTGGAGGCGGCCAGCCACTTCGCTCGCTCATCGCCCTTGCTTATCGCGACGACGCAGAACTCGTGCGCGAGCAAGTAATCCTCTGGCGCTCCTGCATGCTGTAGGACCATAGCGGCGTGGTAATAATCCGCACCGGTGCGCAGCTGGTTGTTCGCGTAGAGCTCCTTGACGCGTTTTTCTCGCATCTTGTCCCTCGGTTCAACGACGTTCCAGTCGATGGGCTTGCCATCCCTCGACGCGCGATCCCCCTGATCTTCCTGGTACAGACGCAATAGCTCCGGATTGTCCTTATCAGTCATTATCGCGGTGGACTGCGCCCAAATAGATTGCGGGTTGATATGCCAGCCGATGATGACGCCTAAACAACCGACGAGCATGAGAGCGATTAGGTTGATCCAATTTCGTGTTTGCATCGCTTGCTCCCTTCCTTATGACTTAGGAGACCGGCTTCCGGCCATTATAGTCGTAAACATCTTCACAGGTGTGCCCAAGTTTATCTTCCAGGACTGGTGCGTCACTTGCTCGGCTGGTAAGCAGTGACCATGCCTGTCAGTGTCCCGATGTAAAGGACCTTATCGTCACTCCCAAAGGAACGAATCGTCCCCTTGAGTTTGATTGTCCACTGCTCCACGCCGTCGCTCAACCGAAACGCTCTAACCTCGCCCTCTTCATTCCCCGCAAGAACAGTCGAGCGCCAAAGAAACGGCCGAGTGACACTCCAACTGCTTGAGGCCGGCTGCCGCCATTCGATCTTCTTCAGTGATCGGTCGATGCTGAGAAGACTTTGCGCTCCGCCTGCGCCGCCGCCTCGGTTCAGAAAAACCAGTAAAGATCCTCCGGTCACGGTCGGCCATCCAACCGGCGTAGTCTCCAGTTTGATCTCGGCGGTGATTTCGCCAGTCTTTGCATATAGACGGCGGATGAATCCATCAGCCGTTCCCACGTAAAGATCATTGCCGGCGGTCGTCAGGTTTGTCGAGACGCGTGACCCCAGATCCCGCTTCCAAATGATCTGCCCCGATTGGTTATGAAGACCGTAAACCGTGCCGTTGATTCCGCCAAAGAAGATCATGTCCGCCGCAACAGCCGGGGATTGTGACCATCTGAATGCCTTGCCATCGTAACCGCTTGCGAGAGTCCAATTGACTTTGCCGCTCTTTACATCCAACGAAACCAATTCATCCCCAAACGTAGCGCCGAATACGTTATCACCCAATCTCACAATGTCCCCAGGTAAACCCATACCGTTGGGAACTCCCTTCGTGATCGGATATTTCCAACGCACTTTGCCCGTGGCTATGTCAAAGCTATACACATGCCCGATTCCCGAACCGTCAGTTCCGGTAATGATCTGATCAGCGACCACGAGCGGATTGCCGTGAAATTGGGTCTGATCACCATCTCGACTAATATTATAGCTCCAACGCACCTGCCCGTTCTTTCGATCGAGCGCAAAGAACGTTCCAACACATGACCCGATGAACACTACATCTCCCACGACCGTGGGTGATGCGTAGACTCAGCCGTGTGTGTTGTAATGCCATAATACCCTTCCTTCGGCTGTGGAAGTTACTAGATTTCCCGGGTTTGGCTCCTGAATTTGCGCCGAAAAGACGGTCGACGCGACTGCGAATACGATCATCAGCCACGCGACCCCGACTGGCTTAATGTGCTTATGCATCATCCTTCCTTTCCCATGTGAACCTCAGTGATTTCTGCAGGCTGCGACGATCTTATTTGGTTAGGCAGAAGAAGTCCCCATCATGGTGCAAGAAATTGTCTCGAAGTGTCTGTGACCCTGGGACAACTTCTTACAAGCAGCTTGAGCAAGCTGCCCGCAATCGGATTAGATTCAGATGTATAATGTGCGGGCAATGATCGCTTGGGCTCGGGCCAATTCATCGCACCGCAACGGCTTGATCGTTCTAGCCATTCTCGCCGTTCTACTGCCCGCACTGCTCTTCTCAGTTGTTCAATATCGCTCACTCACTGACCTGGAGAGCAAGACTCGAGTTGTAGTTCAGGACAATCTGCGCCAAACACTGGAGGGCGTCTCACGGGGAACGAAGGAAAGGCTAGAAGCTATTGCGGCTGAATCCCTCGGCCATATTGAAGCGGCTGCGGCAGAACAGGAGAAACTTGCCGACATCGAACTCCGCCTGATCGGCATCAAGCAATCACATCCCGAAATTGATCTGGCATTCGTAGTGGTCCATTGTCCTTGCCGGAAGAGACAGTTCGCCATATTTGCATCCGATGCCGGCGTTCATCGAGTTATGCACGATGAGTTCAAAACGAGCGCCGAAGCGCGGACGGCGATTGACACTTATAACAACGCCTCGCTGTTGCAGTCTTCAGCACAGATTACACAGGTCGCGCTTTTTGAGCAGTCTTCCTGTGCGCTCTTTCCTGATAGCGGCGATACCGCACAGTTCTTTGTCCTCTTACCCCTTGTAAGATCCGATGGCCAGGGCCAGATGGGCTTCAAAGGCATCACCCTCAGAAACAGTTTCATAAGAGAGCGTCTGCTTCCGCAAACAATTGGGGATGTGCTTCAGAGTGTTGATGCCGGCCGATACAATACGACGCCGGTCATCAGTGTTCGGGATGAAGGCGCCAGCGAGATCTATACTAGCCGGAAAGGATCTAGGTCCAGTGAAATCATCCTGCCTTTCAGTCCGGTCTTCCGTCAGTGGCAACTCGGCATAGGTTATCCGGACACAACAGTTGCCGCGCTCGCGCGCAATCAGTTCCGGCAGAATCTGCTGTTCATTGTTCTCGGTCTTGCTCTGCTAGTTCTCGGTCTCGCGATCGCACTGCGCGCAACTCGGCGCGAGCTTAAACTGGTGGAGGCCAAAGAGACTTTTGTCTCCAACGTCTCACACGAGCTCAAAACACCCCTTGCACTTATCCGGCTTTTTGCCGAGACGCTGGAGATGGGACGCGTAAGCAGTGACGAAGAGATGCGGGATTACGGCCGCATCATCAATCGGGAAAGCAATCGTCTCACTCAGCTCATCAACAACATTCTCGACTTTTCTCGAATCGAGGCAGGTCGAAGGAAATATCAGTTCGTCAAAACGAATCTCAGCGAAGTGATCGAGGAAGCCCTCCAGAGCTATGAGTATCAGTTGAAGAGCGCTGGTTTCGACGTAACCACAGAGATTCAATCTGACCTGGCGCCGGTACTCATCGATCGCGAAGCGATGACCCAGGCAGTCCTAAACCTGCTCAACAATGCAATCAAGTATTCTACCGACGTCAAACGAATTGAAGTGCAGGTAGAGCAGCGCGGAGAGAAGCTTGCGGTCGAAATCGCCGATTCCGGCGTCGGTATTCCGAGATCAGAGCATCGGAAAATCTTCGAGAAGTTCTACCGCATCAGCACTAGAACTGTTCACGATACCAAAGGCAGCGGACTTGGACTGGCAATTGTCAGGCATATCGTCGAAGCCCATCACGGAGAGATCCTGGTCGATAGCGTTCCGGGCAAGGGCAGCCGGTTCACGATACTTCTGCCGGTTGCAAAATCGGAAGAGGCGCCTGTAACAGAGTCACTCAGGCCCGATGCGACCAGGCCAGGAGGATATAGCATTGCAGAAAATCCTCATCATTGAAGACGAACAGGATATGGTCCTCGGGCTCCGCAAGAATCTTGAGTGGGAAGGTTTCGAGGTAGCGGCGGCGAGCGATGGCGAGACAGGGTTAACCTGTGCATTGAATGACAGCCACGACCTGATCCTACTCGACATAATGCTGCCCAAGCTAAGTGGATTGGATGTCTGCCGACGCTTGCGCACGGGAGGGGTGAATACACCAGTCATAATGCTGACAGCGCGTGGTCAAGAAATTGACAAGGTGCTCGGCCTGGAAATCGGCGCGGACGACTACGTAACTAAGCCATTCAGCATCCGTGAACTTCTCGCGCGTGTGCGGGCGATTCTTCGCCGCGCATCAAGAGAAGAGGCTGAGCCTGATATCTATCGGTTCGGCGATGTCGAGCTGCACTTTGGGAGGCATCAAGCGCAGAAGCGAGGACACGCGCTTGAGCTTTCACCGCGCGAATTCGGAATGCTCAAGTACTTTGTTCAACATCGTGGCGAGACTGTCACGCGCGACCAGTTGCTTGACGAGGTATGGGGCTACAACAACTTTCCGCTCACGCGTACGGTAGACAACCACATTGCCCGTCTGCGTCAAAAGATTGAGGATAACCCGTCGGAACCGCATCATATCATCACCGTACATCGCATTGGCTACAAGTTCCTTGGATAGCCCAGCCATCGTTACCGGCCCATCGCGCGACCACTCCGAGTCGCGGAAGGCGCTTGAGTCTCTCGCGAAATGTTGCATCGGCCAAACCCGACCGGCGTTCTATCTCCCGCACATGTAGCTCTCCGGTCAGCCGCTCTTCTCCTTTGACACGATCAAAGCGTCGTCGAGCGATATTCTCACGTAATCGCCTCCTCGCTTAGCCGCGTTGTGATTCCGAGCGTAGTCTACGAGGATGTGACGCATTACCTGAGAGGCCACGGCGAAAAACTGCACACGGCTCTCCGAGTTCGCGTGCCTCTGATCCACCAGCTTTAGGTACGCCTCGTGAACCAGGGCCGTCGTCTGCAGCGTATTTGATCAGGCCGCTCCCGACGCAGATAGCGACTGGCCAGCCGATGCAGCTGGCCATAAACGAGCGGAATCAGACTATCCAGCGCCCCCTGCTTGCCATTGTCCCAGTCCACAAGCAGGTCAGTTACGCTTTTTGTGGAATCCGCTGTCATTGTATCCCCATCGCGGATGGCCCCCTCTTGCCGCTGATTTTCGCATAACGATATAGGGCCGGTGACGAGCCGGTAGAGGTTCCGAACGCCGCCCCATGGGCTGCTTATTGTAGCCCTCGCGGCCTCGCGGACGAAATTATGCGGCTAATGGAAAGAAGACTTCAACCATGAAACCCATCAAAAGCAGAACAACATGTAAGCTGAGTGTTGCTGTACTAGTCATATACGGGCTAGTTACATTCAATTTGATTATGGCGGTCGGCGTTGGAGCCGCTTCAGATCCGACCTTCACCGCGATTGACTCTCCGGAAGCTACATACACAGCTCCATCACGGATTGGTCGGAATGTTTTCACGGAAGAAGATGATTTCTCAGCGCAAGCGAATGTGCTCAAGGTGCCCAGGGACTTCGCCACCATTCAGGCTGCGGTGAACGCCGCAAGCACCGGCGACACGATTAAAGTTGCAGCAGGCAACTATAACGAGAATGTCGTGATCTCTACTTCCGGTCTACGGCTACGTTCGAGCGAAGGCGCGGTGATAGACGGCGCCGGCCTGACCGGAAGCGGAATCCAAATTCTTGGCACCGCCGCCCAGCCGGTGGCGGACGTCGAAGTTTCGGGTTTTGAGGTAAGAGACTTCCAACGCGGTATCGTGGTGCAATTCGCTGCGAGAGCGCGGATCATCGGCAACGACGTCCACGATAACAACAAGTGGCCCGGCGCTGTGGGAGCTCTTGATCAGGCAGTTGGCATCGACCTTGTCACCGCGCAGTCAAGCGACGTGAGCCAGAATTCCGTTCATAACAACGGCGCTGGCGGAATCCAACTCCGCGTAGGCAGTACTGAGAACGTTCTGCGGGAAAACCGAATCTTCGAGAACGGAGCGCTACTCACGGCCGATATGGGCGGACGCGGCGTCCTGGTAACTGGTGCTTTTACCAATGACAACGAGATGCGGTCAAACAAAATCCTCCGAAACTTTGGACGGGGGATCAGCATCGCCCGGCCTGCGGGCACGGTCCCGATTACGGGCAATCTAGTGCTCAAGAACCGTGTGCAAGAAACCAGCGCTGCGGCGTATGCATCATGGGGGCTGCGCAGGATAACGTCGTCCTCAAGAACGACGCGATCGACAATAACCTCTCAGGACTGGCGCCTTGTCTAACTTTCAACCTGTTCGATGAGTCGCCGGTTGACAATATCTGGAAGAAGAACCGGGGTACCTCTAATTTTTAGCGCAGGTGATTGAATCAGTTCAGCCGGGATCCGACACTTCAGGTGTCGCGATCCCGGTCCGATATACAGACGAATCACTTTTGGCGAGCACAAAAGGGAAACCTCCAGTTGGCTATCGGCGTCATCGGTCCAACAGGCGATGTGCCATTGGAAATCACCTTATTCGACCTAACCGTCTGAGTTGTAGAGTTCTCCAATCTGCCAAAGAGCTAAAGCGATGTGAGGCTTATCTCCTATCTGTTCGGCAGCCTTCCAGCATTAAAACAATCTGATCTCGCTCAGAGGTCCTTCCTAGCGGCTATCTCGCTTCTCTACTAGATTGGAGAGATCGCTTCTCTTGATCTTTATACTGTAGACCTTGAGCCCGAGACGAGAACGCCTAAGGATAGCTGGGGGCATCCCTTCCCGCACGTCCGGTGGAGCCCTCGCATTCGCCCGCAAAAAACCAGCGCTGAAAATAGAGAGACACAGTTACAAGCCCGTTCAGCACCGGCACTTCGACTAGCGGGCCAATGACGGCAGCAAAGGCCACGCCGGAGTTAATCCCGAAAACAGCTACCGCCACGGCAATGGACAACTCGAAATTGTTGCTAGCGGCGGTGAATGAAAGCGTAGCCGTCTTTGAGTAGTCCGCTCCGACCTTTCTTCCCATGTAGAAGCTGACCAGGAACATCACCACGAAGTAGATCAGCAACGGTATCGCGATCCTCACAACGTCCATCGGAAGCTGGACAATCAGATTCCCCTTCAAGCTGAACATCACAAGGATGGTGAACAGCAGCGCGATGAGCGTTACTGGGCTGATCTTCGGGATGAATTTGGTGTGATACCAATCCTTCCCCTTCGCCTTAACCAGAATGAACCGCGTCAGCATTCCGGCAATAAAAGGGATTCCAAGGTAGATGAACACACTCTCGGCAATCTGGCCGATGCTCACTCTTACGACGCTGCCTCGAAGTCCGAACATTGGTGGCAGGATCGTGATGAACACCCACGCATAGACGCTGTAGAAGAGCACCTGGAAGATGCTGTTGAAGGCAACCAGGCCAGCCGCGTACTCGGTGTCCCCCTTAGCAAGATCGTTCCACACGATCACCATGGCGATACACCGAGCCAGGCCGATCATGATCAGGCCCACCATGTACTCGGGATAGCCATTGAGGAAGAGGATCGCCAGGAAGAACATAAGCACTGGGCCGATAACCCAGTTCTGCAAGAGCGACAGTCCCAGCACCTTCCAATCCCGGAACACATCACCCAGTTCTTCGTATCGGACCTTCGCTAGGGGCGGGTACATCATCAGTATCAGGCCGACAGCGATAGGTATGTTAGTAGTCCCGGTTTGGAACCGATTGACGAAGGACTCGACGCCAGGGACGAGGTAACCAAGCAACACCCCGACAGCCATAGCGAGGAAAATCCATAGGGTAAGAAAGCGGTCCGGGAACGACAGCCGCTTAGTGACGCTGTTGTCCATTTCGATGTGCCTCAATCATCATCTGGTCTTTGCTGTGATCTCCAACCTGGGAGCCGAAGGACTGAAGTCAGAAGCGGGATAGGGCTTGCCGCATAGCAAGCTTCGCAGTGGAAAAGTCAAAACAGCTCTGGTAGAGCTCGCATTTTTGACAATCTTCCCAGGCCTTCATGTCGGCCGTGAATCGCGGCCTCTCATGAACAAGTCCATGCGAGTTGATGCGAACACTGAAGACCTTTCCAGCGATCTGCTTGTTGTACTCAACCCTTGTTAGGTCAGGATAAATATTTCCAAAGCATTCCGTCATCGCATCCCCCTTCGCCAGCGCTCACTATGCTCGCGCTAAATACTTATACATATGCTTGAGCAAATGTGACGCCGGGAGGGCGCGTCACTCGAAACCCTTTGGAATCAAGAGATCCGGACTGAGCCCATACGGATGTGGCTACGCCCAAAGCGGAGTTTCCCGCAACGAGCCCGGAAAATCCCACGCTTCCGCGATTCGAGCTTGACCTGAGCATCCGTCCAATTCCTGAACCCTGCCTGGCGGAAGGGCTGTCCGGAACCTTCAGCACCGATCCGGTGCACCGGCTTCATCGTTCCGGCAGATCTAGATAAGGTAGAAAACCCAGAAAGTACAGGACCCAAAAAACGGCGTAACCAAGCAGGGCGACGATGATGAAAATCATTAACCTGGTTTCTGTGGAGTCGAGGCTCCGCCACCACTCTTTGAGTTTCACTCGCGGGTCTTTCCTATGTCTTGAGTAAGCTTCTCGAGTTTGAGGCGATCGAGCTTTTCAAACGGAAGCGAGCAGAACAACTCGATACGTCTTTGAAGGTGCATAGCTGCTTGTCTGAACTGCCGAAGTATCTCCTGGTGTGTGCCGATCGCAAGCGCGGGATCGGGAACGCCCCAATGAGCAATGATGGGCTGGCCAGGCCAAACCGGGCACGACTCGCGTGCGTTGTCGCAGACCGTTATGACAAAATCAAACTCTAGTTCCTCGTACTCTTCCCAAGACTTGCTCTGAGCGTCTTTGGCATCGATGTTATATGAGTCTGCCAAAACCTGAACGGCGAATGGATTCACTTTGCCAGTTGGCTGGCTGCCAGCGCTGTAAACCTCAAAGCGGCCCTTACCAATCCTCCTGAGCAAATACTCAGCAAAGATGCTGCGGGTTGAATTGCATGTGCAAAGGAATAGAACACGCCTTGCCTCATTCACTTTTCTCTCCTTCAAGATTGGGGTCAGGTCTACCTCGATAAAGCAATCGGCTGATGACCGTCGCAACGGTCGACGCGATTACAACTACAATGGTAACCGCTCGTAGACCGACGATGACCAACAGGGTTAAGCCAGCGATCGCAAGCCACATTTGCGCGAGGCCGAGAAAGAATCTCAGCCCTCCCCATACCAGCCTGTGCTGCGTTGAGGCGTTCACAATCTCCTCTCTTTTGCTTATATACGCCTGTCCGAATATGTGGCAGTATAAGGATCGCGCGATACATAATGCAAGGCATATGTGTTCGCTGCTAGAATCTACGGCGTGGCCAAAGACAAAATGAAGTTCGATATGGACAAGTTGCTGCGGGCTCTGGCTGACAAGACGCGTCTGCGCTTGCTCAACCTTATCGGGAATGATGAAGTGTGCGTTTGTTTCTTCGTTGAAATACTTGGAGAGAGTCAGCCCAAAATCTCGCGCCACTTGGCATACCTGCGGCGGGCGGGCATCGTTGGCGCGCGCCGGGAAGGCAAATGGATGCACTATCGTATCGTCGAGCCGGCGAATCCACACGCCGCGAGAGTCCTCAGTGAGGTTCGAGCTTGCCTGGCCGAAGACAAAGAGATGCAGCGGGATCGCGGACGCCTGGTCAGCGCGTTCTGTGCGCCGGACCCTCCAATTCAACTACAGGGAGCACCGAGACCGGCAAGTTATCTTTCTACTTAATAGTCTTGCCTATGACAAATCCTAAGCGGATTCTGTTTGTTTGCGTCGAAAACTCTAATCGTAGTCAGATGGCGGAGGCTTTCGCACGAATGTATGGCGCAGGAAGGGTCGACGCATAGAGCGCTGGCTCGCGGCCATCAGGTAAGGTGAACCCGAAAGCTATTGAAGCTATGAGCGAGCTCGGCTACGACCTTAGCCAGCACTCATCCAAGTCGCTTGATGAGATTCCCGTGGCAGTATCTTGAGCCTGTCGTAATAGCGCACTGCATCGGTAGTAACACCGGCTGCAGACGCTAGCTCGCCTATTCTTAATGCACTCGCCATCGGCTACTCCTTTCGAGCTATCGAGGAATCTACACCTTGGAGCTAACTCCAAGGTCAAGCGCAAAATTGCTCATTGGATGACTCAACGGAAAGAATAAACGGGGCGGGTAGGCGGGATGGCCGGCGAGGGGGAAGGCTCGTTCATCTGCGACTTCCGCTATAATAAATGGCCTGCATTGAGGTCTCCTGTGAAGACGAACGTGAGTCTCAGCGAGCGAGAGAAATGGGAGAGGATCCGCGCCGACGGTTATCTACGATTCTTAGTTCTCAATGGTCTCGTTCTCACCAATCTCACGATCACTAGTAGCGCAGTCATCGGTATGATCGTTGCGCACGAGCTGTTTCACCTGTCTGGACCTTTATTGTCGGAGGGCAGAACCAAGTTGTGGCTCTGGTGCCTCGTGGTCGTCTCAGTATGTGGACTCCTTCGGGCAAATTGGGATTGGCTGAAGAACGAAAAGAAATTCGCGAATGACGAGTCGCGCCGCTAGGAATCACGAGCGTACCAGCGCTTAGCTAGAAGGTGATCCTACGCTGTGCGTGCGCTCAATGGATATATTGACAGCGTTGCGGGGGGAACGGTACCCTTCTAGTGTTATATCGTGGTGGTGGAGTCCACCCAAACCGCTGCGCGAGCAGTCAATGACTCCTACTTTAGCTCACGGCCCGGGTGAAGCGAGGTAGGGGTTTCCTAATTACCTCTTATCCACCTGGACCGTAACATAGTCAGCACCAACAGACCTGCGGTTAGTTGTGTGCGATTTCAGGCTTGGAGGTTGGTTTTGACGAGATATCTGGTTGTTGCCTTTGGCGGAGCGTTGGGAGCGATTGCGCGCTACTGGTTCTCCAGCCTGATTGGTGAGCGATTCCCTACCCGCTTTCCCCTGGGGACACTAATAATCAATGTCACCGGCTCATTCATCATTGGATTCTTTCTGACGCTGGTCACCGAGCGACTAAACATTCATCCTAACTGGCGGCTCGGGGTCGCAGTTGGGTTCGTGGGAGCGTACACCACGTTCTCGACTTTCGAGTACGAGACGTTTCGCCTGCTGGAGACTGGTGGCGGCATAGGCGGCTTTATGAACGTGATAGTTAGCCTGATGCTGGGCTTTCTGGCCGTCTGGGGCGGGATAGCCTTGGCGCGTGAGATTAGCGCGCCCGCCATTGTTGGAGAGAAGATCATTTCAAGAGGAATCAAGTGGGTGCCCAGCACTCCGACCAGCGCTAGCACTCAAGATGGACCTGTTGAACAAGAGCTCCTTCAGGTACAGGATCAAGCGGCGCAGCCCATTCGACAGCCTGGAAGTCACGATTAGGAGCACGTGGTATGGAGAGCATTAGCGGAAAGAAGATCACGATCTTCACAAGCGAAGAAAAGCGATTTCACCACCGCCCGATGTACGAGGCGATCTTGGAGGAGTTGCGCAAGGCACAGATAGCTGGCGCTACTGCCGACCTGCCGCCAGCCGCCAGGCAGAGTGGATTCCCGGACATTGCCCGGCAGTTGATCGAATTTGCCCATGGAAATGGTCCTGAGGTCGTGTTTGGCGGGGGCCGCACTAAGTTCCTGCCCAACACTACGCCGGACCCTGAGTACCCGGATCGAAGAGGCGAGCGAAAAGACAATCGGAATCTAGTTGACGAGTGGCGACGCCGGAGCCCACGCTCGGCATATGTTTGGAGTAAGAGTCAGTTTGACGCAGTTGATCCGCGCAAGACGGCTCGCCCTCTATCAATCACTGACCGGTGTCTCGCTCACGCGCTGTCCAGCTTGCCGCAACGGTCATATGCGGCCGACCCGGCTCATTGCTCCTGCGGGCCTGGTCCTCAACCGCTTACTCGACGCGCCAGTTCACTCTGGGAAAACTCTGCTTCGGCTCTTTCTGATTCACACTGCTACCTCCCAGAGGCACCCACCCCGGTTTCGCCGATTCACATCCCCTACAATATTTCCCGCCGCCATTCGTCTACAGTATTGGATGAATGAGCTGCCGAGCAATACCTCGATGACCGAGCAAGACCGTCAAATCTCCGAAATCATCGCGGAAGAACGATTTCGGCTGCGCAATTTCATCCGCCGGCGCGTGCCCGACCCTTCAGACGTCGAGGACATCCTGCAGGAGGTCTTCTACGAGCTGGTGGAAGCCAATCGCCTGCTGATGCCGATTGATCACGTGACCGGCTGGCTTTTTCGCGTCGCGCGCAATCGCATCACGGACCTCTTCCGCAAGAAGAAGCCGGAGGCGTTCAGCGACCCAGCGCACAATAAACCAGGGGACGAAGACGGCGAATTGGTGCGGATCGAAGATCTGTTGCCATCGCCCGATGCCGGGCCGGAAGCGCTCTACGTCCGCAACGTGCTTCTTGATGAGCTGGAACTTGCGCTCGACGAACTGCCCAAAGAGCAGCGTGAAGTATTCGTCGCTCACGAACTGGAGGGGCGCAGCTTTAAAGAGTTGTCGGCAGAAAGCGGCGTAAACGTCAACACCCTACTCTCGCGCAAGCGCTACGCGGTGCTTCATCTGCGCGAACGATTGCAGAGCATTTACGACGAGTTTATGAAGAAGTGAGGAACACAACATGAGCAAGAGACTAAAGAAACTAATTTGGATAGCTCCACTGGTGATCCTGGGGATGGTGATCTTCAGCTGGATCGGCGGCGAAGTGGTGATGCTTTTGTGGAACTGGCTGGCGCCGGCGTTGTTTGGATTGCGGCCGATCACCTTCTGGCAGGCTCTCGGACTGCTGGCTCTCTGCCGGATCCTGTTCGGGGGCTTTGGTCTTGGTGGCGGCTCTCCTCGCTCCAATGTTCGGCGGCGAATGGCTGAGCGCTGGGAACAAATGACGCCCGAGGAACGGGAAAGATTCCGCCAAGGGCTTCATGGTCGGGGCGAGCGCACGACGCCGCTGGATTCGAACCCGAGTGCGTGATCGGAGGTGGCTGGCCAGTTCGCACACTCGGATCATCTTGATTGAACCGCAAACGGTATGACCGACGCTGTAACGACCCCGGAGCTGACAGGGCTAATCGGCAGCCGCTTTGCTTTGTGTCAATCTTGTAACAATTCTTTTCCGAAGACCGCAAAGGGCCTCTTACTCTGAGTAGTACAGTCCGCAGCCTGGCGGGAACCAAGTGACCATGAACCGTCTCTTACGCCGCATTTCATTCAGAGGGCCTACCTCAACAACTCCGGGTTTCGAGGCTGGGACGCCGAACCGATCAGACTGAAGATCGCGCGCTCGACGCGGAGGATTGTCTCCGGCGATGCTTGCTGCTCGTAGATCGGAAACAACTCGCGCTCCTCTTTGCGAATGTGCGCCTCCAAAGTGTCGGCGAATTCCTTTAGCGTAGACGCGAGCGAGCTACGTTCAATCTGGCGCAACCGATCGATGAGCCCCCTCAGCTTTCCGTGTTCCACAACCAGCTCGTCGATGATCTGCGGAGCGCCCGAAAGCTCGCGCATCGGCGGAAACAAGAACTCTTCTTCAGCTTTAAAGTGGGTCGCCAGTTCACCGTCGAAGAATTGGACCGCTTGGCCGGCTTTCATCTGAAGCCAGTTTGTATCCGGGCCGTGCTCGATCAATCCTCGATGGATGCGCAGGCACAACATCAACGCGTACTGATGCTCGCGAGAAAGCGGGATAAGACTATCGTGACGCCGGGATAAAGTTGTCATGGGTTGTCCGCTCCCGACGAAAGGCTCAGCTACTTTTCAAGCGCTTCAGGTCGATTGAGCGTCGCGTTGCCATCTCGCGCCCAACGCTGGCGATGTCAGAGGCGCTCAGTATCTGGCCCGCGAGTGGAAAGACTTGATGGTCTTCAATGGTGATGTGTCTTTGATACGTCGAGTGAAGCTGGTCGAGCAGCTCGCTGAGACGATCAGTCGACTCGATCGACAGAACGCCCTCCGAAAGCCATCGGCTCCCGAGCGCTTCTACTTCCGCGTGGCCCGCATCTGCAAGCTCATGATCGGCGTGTAACTCGTCAAGTAAAGCTATTGCCGAGCGCGCTCGCTTGTCCGTAGACGCGAGCATACGGGAGAACAATGACTCTTCCTCATCGAGCGTGTGCTTCGGAGCGGCCTCGCGAAAATAGCGAAGCGCAACTTCCAACGCCTGACGCTGGTCTTCGTTCAGACGGGCGCCTCGTGCCTGGCTGGTGACCCTGATAAGCACGTCAAGAAACTGCTCGATGCGCCGGTGACAATCGCTGAGCAAGCCCAGCGGGTTCGAATAGTCGCTCTCTATCTTCTTACCAATCGTGATCGGCATAGTCTCCTCCGTACAATGATACCTTCTTCTAGCGCGAGATCGATGTCGAGCGCCAGCAGTGCTTCCTGATGCAAGAGAAGCATCTCGTTCAAGCGCTCATGTATTTCGAGCAAGGAAAGAAAGCTCGGTTGCTTAATTGACATTCGAACGATTGCTCCCGATATGCGCCTAGAATCGCTGGCTTAGTTCAAAATAGGCGAACCGAGCGGCAGGATTACTGCCGCCGGTCGGATAGATGAAGGCCTGCACTCCGCCACCTCGCACCGCCGAAGCGTAAAACGTCAATACCGTGGTTTGAGTGACGTTGAAATCCGCGCTCAGATCGAACACGGTTCCCACACCCTTCTTCCCACCGCCTGGACGGCCAACGTAACCAAACGTCTTATCCTGAAACGCCCCGCCCCCGACGTACCACAGGTCTCTTGCATTGCTGAGTCTCACGTAGTGCACGTCGGTGCGAAGCGACACGCGAGGGTGAGGCTTCAACCTGAGCTGCGCGAACACGTCTTCGTTGTTCATCAAGTTGTAAAACGGAAATCGCGCGTAGACGCGCGGCGTGGGAAGCACTTGAAAGAAAGTGGTGTGATCGCGATCCGCGGGATTGCCATCGCCGGTGCTGCGAAAATAACCCGCTCGAATCCAGATATTGGTCTTGACTGAGAATTTGTAACCGGCCTCCGCTGCAACGGCTCCTGCGCGGTGATCGAGAGCGCCCCAACTTCCGAATTGGCTCGCGCCCCAAAAAAGAAAATCAACCGTGCCTGTCCCGGCTTTGACCGCGTTGATGTAGTGCCCGCCTACGGTGGTCAATCGAACGCTATCGCGGTCAGCCGCGCGAACCGCGAGGGGCCGGTTGTCAGTCTTTGGTGCTCCTCGACCATCGTGATAGTGCAGCGCAAAGGCTCGAAGTTCGCCTTGTGCGGCCTTACCCGCGAGCGGCTTTGTGAATGCTCCGTAGTAGAAATCAACATCCATCTCTTTGTTCGCGTTCAACTGAAACGCGCCTTCGGTTACGCGAGCGCCCAGCAGAGTTAAGTTCGAGTCGTCGGTGTTGCGGACGTATTGTACGCCGTCAAAGCTGCGGCCGATGTGAGTGAATCCGAACGTGCCGATCAACCGGTGCGCGATCGAGTCTCGCTTGAGCGTTGCAAGCGCCGGATCTTTAGGCGTGACCTCCGCGCCATCGACAAATTCGAACCGGCCAACGCGCAAGCTGCTGGCCTTGTCCCCGGCCAACCCTTTGAAACGCACGAAAGCCTGCTTGAGAATCGCGCTCGCGTCCTTTGTTCCACTCGCCGCAAAGTACGACGCCCCAAATCCAAGCTGTCCCTCAGGCGATGGCGCGATGGCGTGCCTGGGTAGATTGATCAGCCAGGGAAACTCGCCTTCTACCTGCCAGTCGAGTCTCTCCCTTTTCTGGCTGAGACTGAGCCTGAGCTGCGCCGCTCCGAATGTGTAATCGCCGTCGGCTGCCGGAGTGTCGAACCAATCCCAACTTTCAAGGCGCACGCGGAGGTTTCCTGAAAACGTCACGCCGCCGAGCGTGATCGGCTGGTAGGTTGATTCCGGCTTGGGTTGGGCATGAGGTTTGGCTGATGAGTCCGGTGGTTTACTAGCTGTCGGAAACTGCCGGGCGGGCGAAGTCTGAGCAATCGCGTTGATCGCCGCGCTCGTCAGCATAACGGTTGTGAAGGAAAACAATGTTAAGCCCTTCATCAACCGAGTGAACGATCTCATATCGAGAGTATCACTGCTCATCATATCGATGATTCCTCGTGGGTCCTCTCCTGTTGCTCGGACACCGTTCCCTCAATGCATTAATTGTCGCCGCTGCGTTTGCGGAACGCTATGACGTAGGTCACGAGGTTTAGTTCGCTAATACGTGCCGGTTATGGCATTTGGGACCGGACGAGGGGTCAGATCAGCCCGGCGTGTTCCGCGCGGCGAATTGCCTCGAGGCGAGTATGGACGTCCAGCTTTCGCAGGATGTGTTGAATGTGATTGTTTACGGTGGTTCGGCTTATATGAAGCTGCTCGGCGACGGCCGTTGTTGTTAAGCCCTGAGCCAGCAGTCGGAGCACGCTTACTTCGCGATCAGAGAGTTCCGTTTCCCGAGCCGGCGCCCGTGTCGAAGAGATCAACGAGGTAGCTTGCTCCGGGGCCAGCCCCGTGCCGGTCACTACAAAATCACGAACCAGCAGCTCGAGCCGCTTGCGAACATCGATCTGGCGAACGATGTGTATCGAGTAGGGCATCGTCGAAGCGGCCTCGTCGGCGATGAGCACTGAAACGTTGCACCATTGCCTGCCATTCGCGGTTTCGACGTGCAGATCAAAGTTGCCGACAGGATGGTGTTTTCGGACCGCTTGTTGAACGCTGCAGTCGGGTGAGCACACGGGCCCGCACTCATCCATGCCCTTTATGATCTCGCCGCACATCTTGCCGATCGCGCCAGCGGCGGAGAGCCCGAACATCGTCTCAGCCGCACTGTTCCATGCGACTATCTGCCCCGACCCGTCAACGGCAAACGCGGAGTCCGAGGTGCTATAGACCAGCTCTTTGATTTCACGAATCCGCATGCTCACTACCTGATCACATAAATGATATGGCTTGATTATTGTTCAGTGTCCTATGGAAAGGCAATGATCGCGGACGAGCACCGGAGCGAAACTGCCTGTTTACAACCTAATCACAAGAATGATTAGCGCTGATTATTGTCCTTCAGAGCCGAGGTAACGATGATAAGGGACAAAGAAGTACGCTAGTAGAACTGCTGAATACTCGAGCTGGAAACTGAGGCTCAAGGTGATTTTCTCAAAGGCTACAGGTTATGGGATTCGAGCGCTGGCCTATCTGGCCAGGAACCCTGACCGCGGGTTGTGTGGGCTTCAGGAGATCGCCGAGCACGAGCGCATTCCGCCCGTCTACTTACGCAAGGTGCTTGGTGAGCTTCGCCGCCATCGGCTGTTGTATTCGGTCAAAGGAATTCACGGAGGCTACAGGTTAGCCCGGCCGCCCCAGACGATAACTCTGTGGGAAGTGTTTCGAGTATTGGAGCCCGACCCTTATGTGGATGCGTGCATATTGGGGTGCGGCCAGTGTGACCCCGAATCATCGTGCGCGCTTCATGAAGATTGGCAGAAGGTGCGCAAGGACCTCGTCGGTTTGTTGCAGACCAAGACCATTTCCGAAGTGGCCGCCTCTGTTTCGACGCGGAAACAGACAGGTGTTTTGGAGACTTAGAACGGAGACAAGAATCGGAGCGGACCTTATGTCAGACGCGAAGGCTGTATTCAAACTGGTTGTGTTAGGCGCATTCGTTGTCGGGTCGCTTGCCATCGTATCGGCGCAGACACAAGCTCCGTCGCCGACCGTTACGCTGTTCGAGAAGAGCTGCTATAGCTGCCACAACATCGGCGGCGGCGACAAGAAAGGCCCTGACCTCAAGGGTGTCACCTCGCGACGAACTCGCGAATGGCTGCATCAGTACATTGCCTCGCCCGCAAGTATGAATCGCAACGGTGATCCTGGGGCGGCCGAGCTGTTTAAGAAGTACGCTCCCGAAGTCATGCCGGATCAGGCGACGACTCCGGATCAGATCGACGCGATCTTAGCGTTGATCGATGACCTCTCGAAGAAGAACGAAACCTTCGTGCCCGCGGGCGCGAAACTGGCCAGGCCGATCGTTCCCTCCGACATCGATGCCGGACGCCAACTGTTTACGGGAGAAGTAGCGCTGAAGAGTCAGGGCTCTGCCTGCATCTCGTGTCATAACGTAAACGGAGTCGCCCGTCTTGGCGGTGGAACGCTCGGGCCTGACCTGACCGCGGTCAACACCAAATACAAGGACCCCGAGCTGATAGGGATTCTTCAGAATCCCAACTTCCCGACGATGAAGAGTGTGTTCGGAACACGCCCGCTTGCCGACGAAGAGATTGTCCAACTGTTTGCGTATTTTCAGAACGCCAAGCTGACTCAGCCGGCAGCGCAGATGAATCCGGCGGGAATCGTCCGGCTGGATCCGTGGTTTGTGGTAGTTGGCTTTTTTCTGGCGTTGCTGTCGGTGTGGTCGTTCAGCTTGATCTGGCGGAATCGGCTTCAGGGGGTACGCGAGCCAATAGTGAGCGCGGCCGCAAAAAGCCATAAGAGGCACAAGAGATGAGTTCAGGGTTTCAGGGTTCAGAGTCTGGAGTTCCGGGTTCGGGGTTTGCGGTTCAACTCGAAACCCTGAACCCTGAACCTTAACCCGGAACCGCTAAGCGCCGGAGGAAACAGTGAACTGGATCAAAGACATAATCAGCCCTGAGACGCGCTCCTGGGAAGAGTTCTATCGCAACCGCTGGCAGCACGACAAAGTGATCCGCAGCACTCACGGCGTCAACTGCACCGGCGGATGCAGTTGGGACATCTACGTCAAGCAGGGCATCGTGACCTGGGAGATGCAAGCGCTCGACTATCCGCTGCTCGAAGACGGCCTGCCTCCGTACGAACCGCGCGGCTGTCAGCGAGGCATCTCGTATTCGTGGTACCTCTACAGTCCGATTCGCGTCAAGTACCCGTACATTCGAGGCGCGCTGCTCGATCTGTGGCGCAAGGCCAAAGAAGAATTCGAAGACCCGGTCGAAGCATGGGAGTCGATCGTCACCGACGACGAGTCGCGCGCCCGCTACCAACGTGCCCGCGGAAAAGGCGGGTTCCGCCGAGGCAGTTGGGAAGAGCTTCAAGAAATCATCGCGGCGTCGGTCATTCATACGATAAAGAAGCACGGCTCTGATCGCATTGTCGGCTTCTCTCCGATTCCTGCGATGTCTTTCCTGAGCTACGCAGCGGGCGCGCGGTTTCTTCAACTGCTCGGGGGCGTGAACCTGAGCTTCTACGATTGGTACTGCGATCTTCCTCCCGCGTCGCCCGAAGTCTGGGGCGAGCAGACCGACGTCGCCGAAAGCGCCGATTGGTACAACTCGAAGTTTCTCGCGGTGATGGGCTCGAACCTGAACATGACACGCACGCCCGATTGCCACTTCGCCGCCGAGTCGCGTCACAACGGAACGAAGATGGTGGTGCTGGCGCCGGACTTCAGCCAGGTGTCGAAGTACGCCGACCAGTGGATTCCGCTTCACGCAGGGCAGGATGGGCCGTTTTGGATGGCGGTGAATCACGTCATCCTCAAAGAGTTTCACGTCGATAAGAAGACGCCTTACTTCCTCGACTACGTTAAGCGATACAGCGATTCGCCGTTCCTGGTGAAGCTGGAGAAGTTCGTAGTTCGGCCTTCAGGCGGAAGTTCGTACGGCGGAGACGACAAACAACCACTTCAGTTCGAAGGTACAGACTCTCCGCCTGAAGGCCGAACTACGAACTCATACACGCCTGGCCGACTTCTGCGCGCGAACAAACTTGCGAAGTACAAAGACGAAGAGAACGGCGATTGGAAATTCCTCGTCTACGATTCGATTTCTAATCAAGCTCGAATGCCCGGCGGTTCCGTAGGTCATCGCTGGGGTCAGACTCAAGGCAAATGGAACCTCGAGTTCAAAGACCCATCCGACGGCTCGGAGATCGATCCGCGGTTGACCTTCATCGATAACTCTGACGTCGTCGTCGAGGTTTCGTTCCTCGAGTTTGGAGCCGATGAAACCTACCGGCGATCAGTCCCCGCCAAGTGGATTGAGACCGAAGACGGCAAGGTCCTGGTCACCACGGTCTACGATCTGTTGATGGCGCAGTTCGGTGTGAGCCGGGGACTCGCCGGCGACTATCCCGAAGACTACAACGACACGCGCCTCTCATACACGCCCGCCTGGCAGGAACAGTGGACGGGCGTTTCAAAAGAGACCGTGATCAAATTCGCGCGCGAGTGGGCTTCGACCGCGGCTAAGACCGAAGGCAAGTGCTCGGTCATCATCGGCGCGGGAGTCAATCACTGGTATCACAACAATCTGATCTACCGCTCGGCGATCACGGCGCTGATGCTGTGCGGGTGCGTGGGAAAAAATGGAGGAGGATTAAACCACTACGTCGGTCAGGAGAAGCTCGCGCCGGTCGCCGCGTGGAGCAACATCGCATTCGCTCGTGACTGGGTTAACGCGGTGCGATTGCAGAACGCGCCGTCGTGGCACTACGTTCACAGCGAACAGTGGCGCTACGAAGGCGAGTTCACCGACTATCATCCGGTCCCGCAAAATGGCTCGCAGAACGGCGGGCAGAATGGCGATGCCGGCTTCGCTAGCGGACACACCATCGACATGCAAGCCAAAGCGGTGCGCTGCGGCTGGCTGCCGTTCTATCCCCAGTTCAACAAGCCGAATCCCCTTGTAGTTCAAGAGGCCGTCAAATCAGGCGCAAAGACCGATCAGGAGATCATCGACCATGTAGTTCGCCAGATTAAGGAGAAGAAGCTTCCGCTCTCGGTCGAGAAGCCGAGCTCGAAAGCGAACTGGCCTCGTGTGTGGTTCATCTGGCGCGGCAACGCGTTGATGGCCAGCGCTAAGGGCCACGAGTTTTTCCTGAAGCACTATCTTGGAACTCATCACAACGACATCGCCGACGAGTGCGCCGAAGGAACGGTGAAGGACGTCGAAATGAAGTCCGAAGCCCCACAGGGAAAGATGGACCTGGTCGTCGATCTGAATTTCCGAATGGACACCTCGGCGCTCTACTCGGATATCGTCCTGCCCGCCGCGACCTGGTACGAAAAGGCTGATCTGAACTCGACGGACATGCACTCGTTTATTCATCCGCTGTCGGAAGCCGTGCCACCGTGCTGGGAATCCAAGAGCGACTGGGACATCTTCCGCGGCCTCGCAAAGCGCGTCAGCGAGATGTCGGCAAAACATCTGCCGGCTCCTATCAGAGATCTGGTCGCGTCGCCGCTCGCGCACGACACGCCTGATGAGATCTCCCAGCCCGAGATCAAAGACTGGGGCAAGGGCGAGTGCGAGCCGATACCTGGAAAGACGATGGGGCACTTCACGCTGGTCGAGCGCGACTACGTGAACCTCTACAACCAGTTCATCTCGCTCGGCCCGCTGGCTAGAAAGAACGGCATGGGCGCGCACGGCGTCAAGTACGCGATCGAAGACTTCTACGACGAAGTAGTCGAGTCGCAACAGCACACGATCGAGCAGTGGAATGGCGTCAAGTATCCTTCGCTCAAGCGAGCCGAAGACGCGGCGAACATGATTCTGCACTTCGCGCCCGAGACGAACGGCGAGCTTGCCTATCGCGCTTATCAGTTCGTCGAGAAGAAGGTCGGCCGCCCGCTCGCCGATCTTGCTGAGAAGAGCCGCAACGCTCGGGCGACCTATCGTGACTTGCAGGCGCAACCGCATCGTTTGTTGAACAGCCCGATCTGGTCCGGTCTGACTCACGATGGGCGCGCTTACTCAGCTTTCACCTACAACTATGAGCGGCTCGTTCCGTGGCGGACGCTCACCGGTAGGCAGCAGTTCTATCTAGATCACGAAGGCTACGTCGCGTTCGGCGAGAACCTGCCGACTTACAAACCTTCGCCAAAGCCCGCCGCTTATGGCGATCTGAAGAACAGCACCAAAGAAGGCAAGACCAAAGCGCTCAACTACCTGACGCCTCACGGCAAGTGGCACATTCACTCCACCTATTCCGACAACCATCGCATGATGACGCTGTCGCGAGGCTGTGACCCGGTGTGGATGAACGACGAAGACGCTGCCGAGATCGACATCAGGGACAACGACTGGGTCGAGGTCTACAACGACAACGGAGTCGTCTGTACGCGAGCCGTCGTGAGCGCACGAATCCCAAAAGGAGTGTGCATTCAATATCACTCGCCTGAAAGGACGCTGTCGGTGCCGAAGTCGCCGATGCGCGGCAATCGTCGCGCGGGCGGACACAACAGCCTTACGCGAATCCGATTGAAGCCGAACCTGATGGTCGGAGGCTACGGGCAATTCACTTATCACTTCAACTACTGGGGCCCGACCGGAGTGAACCGCGACACGTTTGTACTGGTGAGGAAGTTGGAGAAGGTGAGTTGGTGAACAAAATAGTTTCTGGTTCCTGGTTTGTGGTTTCTGGTTCGAGCGGCGTCGTTACCAACCAGAAACTGGAAACCGGACACCTAAGGGTGAAAAGAATGGTTTCGGGTTTCCGGTTTGTGGTTTCTGGTTCGAGCAGCGTCGTTACAAACCAGAAACCAGGAACCAGAAACCAGAAACCTGAGGAATGAATCATGGACGTTCGCTTACAGATTTCAATGGTGTTTCACCTCGACAAGTGCATCGGCTGCCACACGTGCTCGATCGCTTGCAAGAATGTCTGGACCGATCGCAAGGGCGCCGAGTATATGTGGTGGAACAACGTCGAAACCAAACCCGGTACCGGCTATCCGACCGCGTGGGAAGACCAGAACAAATACAAAGGCGGGTGGGAACAGAAAAACGGACAGCCCGACCTGAAGATGGGTGGACGTGTTCTGCGGGTGCTGAACATCTTTCACAATCCGTACCTGCCTAGGCTCGACGATTACTACGAGCCGTGGACCTACAAATACGAAGATCTGTTCAATGCGCCGGAAGGCGCCGATCAGCCGACTGCTCGCACGATCTCGATGGTTACCGGCAAGTACATGAACGTCGAAGCCGGCCCGAATTGGGATGATGATCTCGGCGGCTCGCCTATCTACGCAGCGAACGATCCGAATCTCGAAGCGCTCACCGAAGAGCAACGCGCCGAGCTGTTCGAGATCGAACGTCTGGTGTTCTTCTACCTGCCTCGCATCTGCAATCACTGCTTGAACGCGGCCTGCGTCGCGGCGTGCCCTTCAGGTGCGATCTACAAACGCGGCGAAGACGGCATCGTGCTGATCAACCAGGAGGTCTGCCGAGGCTGGCGCATGTGCGTGACCGCTTGCCCGTACAAGAAGACTTTTTACAACTGGTCAACTGGCAAATCTGAAAAGTGCATTCTGTGTTTTCCGCGGCTCGAAACCGGGCAGGCGCCCGCGTGCTTTCACTCGTGCGTTGGGAGGATTCGCTATCTGGGCGCGCTGCTGTACGACGCTGACCGCTTGCTCGATGCGATGAGGGTCCCCGATGACAAGCTCGTCGAGGCCCAGCGCGATCTGATACTCGATCCATTCGATCGCGAAGTGATTGCCGAAGCTTTGAAGAACGGCATCGACGAGGGCGCAATTGAAGCCGCGCAGCGCTCGCCGGTCTACCGGTACGTCAAGGAGTGGAACCTCGCGTTGCCGCTGCACGCCGAGTTCCGCACGCTGCCGATGCTCTTCTACGTGCCGCCGCTGCTGCCGGTGATGGCGAAGAGCGAAGACGGACTCTACGACGCTTCAAACAAAGAGCTGTTCAGCCCGATCGAACAGGCGCGGCTTCCAATGGAATATCTGGCGAAGCTGTTCTCAGGCGGCAACGTCGACCTTGTGCGCTACGCGCTTAAGAAGCAATACGCGATTCGGCTCTTCAAGCGAATGGAGACGGTCGGCGATATGGACCACGCGACGGTGAAGCGCGCCCTCGAGCAAGTGAACACTTCCGAAGAAGAGGCGGAGCAAATATATCGGCTGACTTCGCTGCCCACGATGGACGAGAGGTACGTGATACCGCCTTCTCATCGCGAAGAAGCGATGCAGATGTTGAACGACGATATGTGCGATGAGAAGGGAGAGAGTGGCTTCGGCTTCCGCGAAGCGCCTCTGAGAGGTGCATAGATAGAAGAATGACCGCCCAAATGCTGAAAATCGCGCTGATAAGTTGCGTGCTCGGAACGCTCCACCCGAGCCTTGCCGGTGATGCTCGACCATACGACATCGAACACTATGATGTGTTCATTCAGCCCGACTTCGGTTCAAAGCAACTCTCTTTGAGGGTGAGCGTTTCGATACATAATCCCGGGCTTGAAAGCTCGTTCTCTTTCGGACTCAGCGATAGCTTCCGATCAGTGATCGTCACATCCGCTGAGTCTCCGGTCGCGACTCAAAAGCACCCAGGGGCGATCACTGTCTCAGTCAAGAAACCAACCAGGCGATTCTCGCTTGTCTTTGACCTTAAGGGTCTCTCCGGACGAAGCACGGATGAAGACCGTGATGTGATCGACAGCCATAGCCTCTTCTTGTTGTGGTCAGACAGGTTCTATCCGATTGATTTCAACGACTGGGCAACCATTAAGACCACGATTGTTCTCCCAGCCAACTTCCAGGCCATTGCTCCGGGAAAGTTAACGGGAGTTCGACCCGTGAGCGGCAACGACGAATTCACCTTCGAAACAACAAAGCGGGCGGTCGCTTTTTCCGTCTTCGCGGATTCGCGATGGATAAGAACTGAGCGGAAGATCAATGGCCTTTGGATGCAAACGTTGCTTCACCCGGAAAGCCAAAAGTTCGCAGAGCAGATCTTCAGCACGAGCAGTGAGATCGTGAAGTCCTTCTCTGAAACTTATTGCCCGTACCCGTTCGATCAATTCAGCTTCATTACGTTGACGGGAATGTATGCGCGCCGCGCTTTCCCGGGCTTCGTGGGTTACCAGCCTGCCTACCTGGAAAAGGAATTCACAACCACCGGTCACGATGCACACGAGACGGCCTTGTTGTGGTGGGGCTACACGATAAGAGGCGAGGGGCCGGGCAGTTCTCAGTGGCTGGAAGGCTTCGGCGACTACGCCGAGATTCTGTACGACGAAGAGCATCATAAGCCTCTCCCGAAGATCTTTCGTTTTTTTCGAGAAAAGTACCTGGCAACCCCATCGGAGAAGGATCTGCTCTACACCGAGTTGCGCGGAAGCACGGATCAAGCGTTTGTTCACGGTAAGTATCCCTGGCTCATGCACCTTGTACGTTACGCGGCCGGCGACCGCGAATTTAGAAGGGCCATGAAACTCTTGTTCGAGAGGTTCAAGTTTCGCGCATTCACAATGGACGAGTTTCTGGCAACGCTGGAAGAAGGGAGCGGACAGTCCCTTCAATGGTTTCGAGATGAGTGGCTCCAGAGGAGAGGGGTTCCGGGCATTTCGTTGAAATCTGAGATCGAACAGAAAGAAGGCGCTTACCAAATCACTTGCACGCTAGGGCAGCTTGGAAACGTCTATCGCTTACCGGTTGAGATCGGAGTCGAAACCGAAGAAGGAATTCGCACTGAAAAGGTTCTTTTGAGTGAGAGGCAAACGACCGTCGTTTTCTCGTCGAAGCAACGCCCCAGAAGCATTCTGCTCGATCCCAACGACTGGATACTCATGAATAGGAGATAACCTGTACCCCTTTGGAGCACTATGAATCATCTCTACGAAATCCTGGCGAGTTCGCTTGAGTACCCTGGCGAAGATTGGAACACGCGTCTCGAGCGTTGCAAACAGTGGTTGACCATTCAGGAGCCAGAAGTCGCGGTGCAGTTCATCAGATTCCGCCGGAAGGTCAAGGAGCTCTCGATCGCGAAGATGCAGGAACTGTACTCGCAGACGTTCGATCTGAATCCCGTCTGTACGCTCGATATCGGCTATCACTTGTTCGGCGAGAACTACAAACGGGGCGAGTTGTTGGCGAAGCTTCGCGAGACGGAGGCGCCGTACGAACTGGGCCAGGCGAAGCAGTTGCCCGACCACTTGCCCGTGCTGCTCCGGCTGCTCGCGAAGCTCGACGATGAAGAACTGCGACGCGCGCTGATCGGCGAGCTTCTGATTCCCGCGCTGGGCAAGATGCTTGAAGCACTCAGCCAAACCGAGAATCCGTATCGGGACCTGATCGAGGTCATCAGCAATGCGCTAAAGAACGAAGTACCAGATGCAGAGAGTGCTTCGCATGGAGATGCAGGCGACGTGCCCGAGCTTTATCGCATTTCGTCGAAGGCGCCGGCCCGGTGAGGTTTGAAAGAGTTCGTAGTTCGGCCTTCAGGCGGAAGTTCGTATGGCAACTTCTCTGCGAGGTACGAACTTCCGCCTGAAGGACGAACTACGAACTGAGGGAGCGAATATGCTGAATCTGGACAATCTACTCTTCGTCATCTTTCCGTACACGGTGATCATTCTCGCCGTCGTCGTCACGGCGCAGCGGTATTTCAAGAAGGGCTTCACCTATTCAAGCCTGTCGTCGCAGTTCCTGGAAGGCGGTGAGTTGTTCTACGGATCGGTGCCGTGGCACATCGGCATACTCGGAGTGCTGGCCGGCCATCTGATCGGTTTTGTCTTTCCAAAGAGCGTGCTGTTGTTCAACAGCGTTCCGCTGAGGCTGTATATCCTCGAGAGCACCGCGCTGCTGTTCGGACTGATGTGTCTGGTCGGCATCGTGAACCTGATCGTGCGCCGGCACGTCTCGGCTCGCGTTCGCGCAGTGACTTCGCTGATGGATGTGGTCGTGCTGCTTCTTCTTTTGATTCAAGTGGTGCTCGGTGTCTACACCGCGATCTTCTATCGCTGGGGTTCGGCGTGGTACGCGACTTCGGCGGTGCCTTATCTGCGTTCACTGTTCACGCTTCAACCTGATGTCGCGATGATCGCCCCGCTGCCGATGGTGGTGAAGGCGCACTTCTTGAACGCGTGGGTGCTGATCGCGGTGTTTGGTTTCTCGCGCCTGGTTCACATGCTAGTGGTGCCGGTTCATTATCTGTGGCGGCCCTATCAGCTTGTGATCTGGAATTGGAACCGCAAACGCATTCGGGGCCAGGCTCCGCGGCCGAGACCCGCTCCCGCCGAGGTAATGGTTCCCGCAAGCGAACGCCCGGTCAAAAGCAGTCCCGCTTTCACGAGGTGACAGGATGAGCTTGAGGACGGCAAAGATAATCTCACTGCTCGTAACGGTCGTTGGCGCGATCGTGCTTTTGCAAGGCGCGACGTTCAGTTGGCTCGGCAATCAGCAAGGCTACGAGCCGGTTCAGCCTATTGCCTTTTCGCACAAGGTTCACGCGGGCGATAACCAAATCCAGTGTTTGTACTGTCACTCGGCTGCCGAGAAATCCAGGGTCGCAGGCATCCCGGCCGCCTCGACGTGTATGAATTGCCATTCGCAGATCAAGAAGGACTCGCCCGAGATTCAGAAGATCACGCAGGCGCTCGCGGACAACAGACCGATCGAGTGGGTGCGAGTGCATAGTCTGCCGGATCACGCGCGGTTCGATCACAGCCGCCACGTTTCGGCTGGACTGAAGTGCCAGCAATGCCACGGCGCAATCGAAACGATGGAGCGAGTCTCGCAGTTCGAGACGCTTTCGATGGGAATGTGCGTGACGTGTCACAGGACGCATCGCGAGGTGACACTGGATGAGAACGGCAAGCCGGTGATTTCACGCGAGGCTACGCCGAAGAGATTGATGGCTTCGACCGATTGTTCGGTTTGCCATCATTAAACGACCGCATGTAAGGGCGGCCCTGGGTGGCCGCCCCTCGTTGGCGCACAAGTGCAAGCCTCTGGATGGAGGGGCGGCCACGGAGGGCCGCCCCTACAAGGGCAACGATGAACGGCGACAAGCTTTGGAGAATATTTCAGCAACAAGATACGGACGGCGCGCCGCAACTGGTCAATATTGAGTCCGCGCCGACGCCTCGCGCCGGGGTATCAAGGCGAACCTTTATCGAGATGATCGGCTTCTCGGCTGCTGCGCTCGCATTCACCAGTTGCCGCCCGCCCGATCAAAAGATCATTCCGTATCTGAAACAACCAGTCGAGTTCACTCCCGGTGTCGCAAGCTGGTTTGCTTCCACCTGCGGAGGCTGCAGCGCCGGTTGCGGAGTGTTGGTCAAGGTTCGCGACGGGCGGCCCATCAAGCTCGAAAGCAACCCCGGCCATCCGCTGAGCGGCGGCGGTCTCTGCGCTGTAGCTCACGCGATGGTGTTTGGTCTCTATGATTCGGACCGCTTGAGGCAGCCGCTTATCGGTTCGAAGCCATCGACGTGGGACGAGGTCGACCGCCAGATAACCGATGTGCTCGCCGCGACCACAAAGACCGGCGAAAAAGTTCGAGTGCTCACCGGCACGATCACGAGTCCTACTTCGCGAGAGGCAATCGCAAAGTTCCTGAGTCATTTCAAGGATGGAAAACACATCGTCTACGAAGCGGTCTCCACCGCGGCCATACGCGAAGCTCATGCGCGCACTCACAAAGCCGCCGTGATGCCGCAGTACCGGTTCGACAAAGCAAAACTTGTCGTGAGCTTTGGGGCTGATTTCCTCGGAACGTGGATCGCGCCTGTTCAGTTCACACGCCGGTACTCGACCGCGCGCGATCTCTCGGACGGACGCCGCGAGATGTCGCGCGACAAAATGTCGCGCCACGTGCAGTTCGAATCATTGATGTCGTTAACCGGCAGCAACGCCGACACACGCGTGAAGATTTCGCCCGCGGAACAGAGCGACGCGCTGCTGCTGCTGGCGACGCTCATCGCTTCGAAAGACACCGCAGCGTTTGCGACGATCGATCACTTGGGCATTAGCTCACGCTTACGCGAAGCGGTTCAGCAAACTGCGAACGAACTCCTCAAGCTTCACGGTCAGTCTCTGGTTATCAGCGGCTCAAACGATATCGATGTCCAATGCGTGGTCAATGCTATCAATCAAGCGCTGGGCAATTACGATAAGACGCTCGACCTGAATTCGCTCAGCGAGCAGAACCAGGGCGACGATCAGGGAATTGCGGAGTTGGTGCGCGAGATGAACGCGGGCGAGGTCGGCGCGCTGATCATATCCGGAGTGAATCCGGCATACGACTATTACGCCAGCGAAGAGTTCACGAACGCGTTCGCAAAGGTCCCGCTGAAAATCTCGCTGAATCCGACGCTCGACGAGACATCAAGGCTGGTCGATTACGTTTGCCCACAGCATCACTTCCTCGAAGCGTGGGACGATGCCGAGCCGGTGCGCGGTGTCTTCAGCTTGAATCAGCCGACAATCGCTCCGCTGTTTCAGACGCGAGCCTATCAAGAGAGCCTGCTCAAATGGAGCGGCGACGGGCGTCCGTTCTACGACGTGCTTCGTCAGTCGTGGAAAGAGAAGCTCTTCACGCAGCAAAAGACGCACGCGACCTTTGATGAGTTTTGGGACCACTCGCTTCAAGACGGCTTTGCCGTATTGCAAACGCAGTCTTCGGAACAACCGACCTTGGTTGCAGAGCGGCTGAGCGAATCGGTTGATAGGCTGCAAGCGCGCTCCGCCGAATACGCGAGCACGCTGTCGGCTTTGCTCTACGAAAAGGTTGGCCTTCGCGACGGGACTCACGCGAACAATCCGTGGCTGCACGAGCTGCCCGATCCGATCAGCAAGATCACCTGGGACAACTACGCGTGCGTTTCTCCGAAGCTTGCCGAGAAGTTTGATCTTGAAGAAGGAACGATCGTTCGCCTATCGAACCCGGCGACAACGATCGAGCTTCCCGCACACATTCAACCAGGCCAACACGACGACTGCGTTGCCATCGCGCTGGGCTACGGACGAACGAGCGCCGGCAAGGCGGGCACGGGCATCGGCGTAAACGTGTATCCACTGGTTCGGTTCGAAAACGGAACGTTTCAATACCAGGCGGCGGGAATCACGCTCGAGAAGACCGCAGCCAACGTTCAGCTTGCTTCCACCCAGCTTCATCAGACGCTCGGCGGGCGGCCGCTTGTCAAAGAGTTCACGCTCGACGAATACCTGAAAGAACGCAAGGCCGAAGAACATCCGGAAGAGTCGAAGAGCATCTGGAGAGATTACCAATACGGCGAGCACAAGTGGGCGATGGTTGTTGACCTGAACGCCTGCATCGGGTGCTCGGCCTGCATCTTGAGCTGCCAGGCTGAGAACAACGTTCCCGTCGTCGGCAAAGACGAAGTTCGCCGCCAGCGCGAGATGCATTGGATAAGGCTTGACCGCTACACGCTGGGTCCCGATGACAACACGACGGTCGAGTATCAACCGGTGATGTGCAATCAATGCGACAACGCTTCCTGCGAGAGCGTGTGCCCGGTGCTCGCCACGGTGCACAGCAGCGAAGGCTTGAACATGCAGGTCTACAATCGCTGCGTCGGCACCCGCTACTGTGAGAACAACTGCCCGTACAAAGTGCGGCGCTTCAACTGGTTTGAGAATCAACACGCCGATCCGATCGCCAATCTCGCGCTGAACCCTGACGTGACAGTGCGCAGCCGCGGCGTTATGGAGAAGTGCACCTTCTGCGTGCAGCGAATTGAAGAAGCCAAGATCCACGCACGCAATGAAGGCCGCAACATTCGTGACGGCGAGATTCAGACCGCGTGTCAGCAGAGCTGTCCGGCTCGCGCAATCAGCTTCGGCGATCTGGTCGATGCCGATAGCAGCGTCGGCAAGCTCAAGCACGACGAGCGCGACTACATTCTTCTTGAAGAGCTGAACCTGCGACCCCAAATCAGCTACCTGGCTAAAGTGCGAAACAACGGGGAGGTTGAGGCATAACCATGGCAGTCGCCATCAAGCAATCAGAACACGGCGAGACGAAGCTCGGACTCAAGCATCAGGTTGTGTCGAATCTTCGCCAGCCTCTTATCGAAGGCGAGAAGAGCTACGGCGAAGTCACAACCGACATCTGCAAGCTGCTCGATAACAAACCGGGTGCTGGCTGGTGGATCGCGTTCTCGGTTTCGGTTTGTTTTCTAATCGCAGGGGTCGTTGCGACGACTTACACGGTGACTACCGGCATAGGCACGTGGGGATTGAACAAGACAATCGGCTGGGCGTTCGACATAACCAACTTCGTATTCTGGATCGGGATCGGGCATGCGGGCACGTTTATCTCGGCGATTCTGTTTTTGTTCAACCAGAAGTGGCGCACGTCGGTTAACCGCTCGGCTGAAGCGATGACGCTGATAGCCGTGATGTGCGCGGGGTTGTTCCCGGTGATCCATATGGGAAGGCCGTGGTTGTTCTACTGGATTCTGCCCTATCCAAATGCGCGCGGGTCCCTGTGGGTGAACTTCCGTTCACCGCTGGTATGGGACTTCTTCGCGATCTCGACTTACTTCACGATCTCGTTAGTGTTTTGGTATCTCGGCCTCGTGCCTGATCTGGCGACCGCGCGCGATCGGACAGTCTCGAAGTTCAAGCGAGGGCTCTATCGCATCTTCAGCCTTGGATGGAACGGCTCGAATCGAACGTGGTCCCGGTACGAGACGGTTTACCTGGTGCTGGCGGCGCTGGCGACTCCGCTGGTGTTATCAGTTCACAGCATCGTGAGCTTCGACTTTGCGACGTCGCTGATACCCGGATGGCACTCGACGATCTTTCCGCCTTACTTCGTTGCGGGCGCGGTGTTCTCGGGATTCGCGATGGTGATGACGCTGATGATCCTGGTGCGCAAGCTCATGCATCTGGAGCAATATATCACGGTGCGCCACCTCGAGAACATGTGCAAGGTGACCTTGCTGACGGGCTCGATCGTGACCATTGCGTATCTGACCGAGATCTTTATCGGGTTCTACAGCGGCAATCCGAACGAGATGTTTGTGATCCTCAACCGGGTGCTCGGGCCGTACGCGTGGGCCTACTGGACGATGGTGACTTGCAACGCGATCGTGCCGCAGTTGTTTTGGTTCAAGCGAGTTCGCACGACTATTCCGATGATCTTCGCGTTGTCGATACTGGTCAACGTCGGAATGTGGTTCGAGCGTTTCGTGATCATCGTGACCTCTCTGCATCGCGATTTCCTGCCGTCGAGCTGGGCGATGTACACGCCTACCGTCACCGAGGTCGGGATTCTACTGGGGAGCTTCGGGCTGTTCTTCACGCTGTTTCTGCTCTTCTTGAGACTCTTCCCAGCGATCTCGATGAGCGAAGTGAAGGGGGTGCTCCACTATGCGCGACGTTGATGCTCAAGCGAACAGCAGGTACACGGCGGCTGTGTTCAGACACGAGGAGGATCTGTTCTCTGCAGTCTTGGAAGCTCGCGCATCGGGCTTTGAGATCCACGACGTGTACACCCCGTTTCCGGTGCATGGCATGGATAAGGCCGCCGGGTTGAAGCGCTCGCGACTGACCTGGATCGCGCTGATAGCCGGAGCGATCGGGTTGATGTTCGGGCTCGGGTTGCAGGTCTGGACCTCGGCATATGACTGGCCGTTGAACGTCGGAGGCAAGCCGTTCAACTCGTTTCCGCTGTTCATCCCGGTGACCTTTGAGTTGACGGTGTTGTTCTCGGGTCTGATTGCGATTGGCGTGTTGCTGGTGCGGAATCGACTCTGGCTGTTCAGCAAGCGATTGGTGTTCAGCCGCGTGACGGATGACCGTTTTGTGATCGTGTTGAAGCAATCGGACGCGTCGTTTGATCAGAGGAGAGCGATGCGACTGTTTGCGAAACACGGTGCAATCAAAGTGATTGAGGGAGATCAGTTTGTATGAAGGGCTCGCGGATTAAGTGGAGTGGTTGGTATGAAGAATAGAGCGTCATGGTTGGGTGTGCTGCTGCTTCCGGTCGTTGTGCTCGGCGGATTATCGCTAATGAACCGCAACAATGCGGCGAGGAACCTTGAATGGCCGACGCAGATGCAATACTCGCCTGCGTATCTCTCTCAAACGCCCAATCCTGTTTTTCCCAACGGGATGACTGGGCAGATGCCCGTAGCCGGCACGATACCCCGAGGCTATGAGCCGTTTCACTACGGCACCGCTCCCGAGGAAGCGATTCGCGCGGGCGACGAACTTAAGAATCCGTTTCAACCGACCGAGGAGAACCTGGCTCGCGGGCAGCAGGTGTTCAACAACTACTGCGCGGTGTGTCACGGAGCGACCGGCGCCGGAGACGGACCGCTCATACCGAAGTATCCGAACCCGCCCGCGTACAACACCGACAAATCGAAAGCGCTCGCAGATGGCAATATGCTTCACGTCATTACGGTCGGGCGTAAGGACATGCCTGCGCACGCGCCGCTTGTGTCGTTCGACGATCGCTGGAAGGTGATTCTGTACATCCGAAAGCTGCAAGGGAAGTAGCAGTAGCATACGCTCGGGAGTCTGGATTATGCGCTTCAGGCCGCTCATATCAGATCGGGAGAAAAAGGCGCTAATTGCGGCCGTCGCGGTTGGCGCGCTTGGCTTCAGCGTCGGACTGGCGTTGCACAGCCCGCGCCTGTGGCCGAGCTTTCTTCTAAACTCAGTGTTCTTTTTGACGCTCGCGCTTGGGGCGACGGTCTTCGTAAGCATCCATCACGTTTCAAACGCCGGCTGGAGCACCGCGCTCCGGCGAGTCCCCGAAGCGATGATGACCTATGTTCCAGTCGGCGCCGTAGCGATGCTCCTGGTCTTCTTCGGCCGGCACTCGATCTACCCGTGGTCGCACGGCATCTCGCCTACGACCGACGCGATGAGGATGAAGGGGGCGTTTCTGAACACTCCGTTCTTCTTCGCGCGAATGGCAGTCGTGTTGGCAATCTGGTGCGTGTTCGGCTACCTGCTGTGGCGGCAGTCGCGGCTCCAGGACGACGACGGCCTGCTCGAACACACCCAAAAGAGCAAGAGGTACTCGGCAATATTTCTCGCTCTCTTTGCGGTCACGTTTTCACTTGCAAGCTTTGATTGGTTGATGTCAATCGAGCCTGAATTCTACAGCACGATTTTCGCCTTCTACTGTTTCTCCGGTCTGTTCGTGAGTTCCATCGCGGCAGTCGCGTTGCTGGTGATCCTGCTCCGAAGGCGCGGGTTTCTCGCTGAGATCAATGAAGATCATCTGCACAACCTCGGCAAGATGATCTTCGGCTTCTCGACATTCTGGGCATACATTTGGATATCGCAGTACCTGCTGATCTACTACGCGAACCTGCCTGAGGAGACGGTCTTCTATCTCCGCCAGACATCGACGCCGGGATGGAAGGCGCTGTTTCTGATCAATTTGCTTTTGAACTGGCTGATCCCGTTTGTGCTGTTGATCTCTCGCAAAGCGAAACGAAGCGATGGGCTGCTGCTCGCCGCCTGCGCGATCATTCTGGTCGGCCACTGGCTTGATCTGTACCTGATGATATTTCCAGCGCTCGGCGGATCATCGATGGTGGGTGTCGTCGATCTGGCTCTGGTAGCCGGTTTCGCGGCGCTGTTTCTGCTGACCTTCGCGACAGCCCTCGGGAACGTTGCGCTCGTGCCGCTCCACGATCCTTACCTGGCTGAGAGCTTGACCCTTCATTCTTTCGAAGCGCCTGAAGAAGAAGGAATGCTTCGCGACAAATACGCCAACCGCGCGCTGCTACTGTCGACCGTGGCGTTCGCGGTCAGCTTTTCTGTGTGGGGACTGGTCGGTGCACTCGCCCCAAAGTTTCGCGAAATTTACCACCTGTCGGTGTTGCAGACTTCATTGCTGATTGCAGTGCCGGTGCTGCTCGGCTCTGTGGGACGCATACCGATGGGCATTCTGGCTGACAAGTTCGGCGGACGAATCGTCTTCGGCGTGCTGCTGTGCTTCTGCGTGATTCCTGCCGTGGGCGTCAGTCGGACCGGATCTTATAGCTCACTGATCGCCTGGGGACTCTTGATCGGATTTGCGGGTACGAGTTTCTCAGTGGGCGTCGCCTTCGTCTCGAAATGGTTTCCGGCAAAGTACCAGGGCACCGCGCTTGGGATCTACGGCATGGGAAACATTGGGCAGTCGGTCGCGGTGTTCGGCGCGCCCGCGATTGTTGCCGCAACCGGCGATTGGCGCATCCCGTTCTGGATTTACGGCGCGGTTGCTGGAGTCTTTGGACTCGTGTTTCTCTTGTTAGCTCGCAACGCTCCGATCAAAGCGCAGCCGAAAAAAGTAAGCGAGTATCTGGTCATTTTGAAGCGCGAGCCGATCGCGTGGGTGCTCTCGCTTTTCTACTTTCTGACATTTGGCGGATTCGTCGCGCTGAGCATTTACCTGCCGACGCTGCTCAAAGACATCTTCTCGCTGACGCCGACGGATGCGGGGGCTCGAGTCGCAGGCTTCGTGATCGTAGCGACGGGAATGCGCCCCGTAGGTGGTTGGCTCGCGGTTCGATACGGCGGCGCGCAGATACTGGCGCTGGCGCTGTTGTTGATCGCTCTTCTGGCGCTTGGACTCACATCTACTAGCATGGCGATTTTCACCATCGGGGCGCTCGGCACCGCGGCTATGCTTGGAGCTGGCAACGGAGCGGTTTTCAGACTCGTGCCTGAGCACTTTCCGCGCGAGACCGGCACGGCTACCGGCCTGGTTGGCGCGGCAGGGGGCCTGGGCGGATTTTTCCCTCCGCTTGTTGTCGGACTGATTCGCAGCCAGACAGGCTCCTACGCTCTCGGGTTCGTGTGCTTATCCTGCTTCGCTCTCATTTGTCTCGGGATCTGCTATTTGGTCTTTTTGAGGGGGCGGGGTGAGGAACGGGGAATTCTGGCCGCGGATTAGAGAGGACGTGGTTGGACTGTTGAAGGTTTGAGTTACCTGCGAGCTAGCGCCACCTTGACCAGCCGCCGCGTCTTCTCATCCAGCGGCCCAGCTTAGTGGCAGCGATTGCCGAGCTGGGTGAAAGCCTTCCATACATCCGGGTAAGTTTCTATGAATTCTCCGACTGGCTTCGGCAGATCTTTTGACATTCCACTCCCTCCATCCTTGGAGCCCGTGCCTCAATGCCGTTTGACAAATGTCCAGCTTATCTATACAGTTGCGCAGAACCGAGCATAGCTTACTCTCTTCTTCAGCTTCTCTGGAATCATCCAGTCCATCTGAATCCAACAGCTCACCTACAAAGGAGCTCAAAATGTTTACACGCAATGTGACCATGAAACTCAAGGCGAATACCGCGCCGGAATTTAACCGCTTAATTGAAAACGAGATTCTCCCACTGCTTCGCAAGCAGCCGGGCTTCCGTGATGAGATCACCTTTGTCGCCCCGGAGCGCTCGGAAGCAGTAGCAATCAGCTTCTGGGAGACGAAAGAGAACCTCGAGACCTACAATCGCACCGGATATCCTGAGCTACTGAAGATGCTTGCGAAAGTCGTTGAGGGGACTCCCAAGGTCGAGATCTTCGAGCTTTCCACTTCGACACTCCACAAGCTTACTGCTAAGGCTTGAAGTAGATAGTGGTTTCTAATTTCGAGAGGGCGGACTCATCTGCCCTCTCGATGCACACCTGCTCTTCGGCAACAACGGAGATGCGCCCGGATCTGATGTGACCCGGACGGTCAAACGCCTGAAGAGCAGACAATCGTTCACTTGTTAAAGGATCTCGCCCGAGAAGTATCCGCCCGCAACCGTTCCTGCGAACCGCTCGGCCTGCTTCCAACTCACCAGAAGGGAAAAATATTATGTCAGCTAAATTGTTTGTTGGTAATCTCTCGTTCGAAACGACCAGTGATGAAATACGCAATCTGTTCAGCGAGGTGGGCCCGGTGGAATCGTGCCAGGTGATAACTGACCGAGACACTGGCCGGTCAAAGGGCTTTGGCTTCGTCGAGATGAATTCGAAGGCGGAGGCTAATGCAGCCAAAGAAAAATTCGACGGGCAAGACCTGCACGGGCGGGCCTTGAAAGTCGATGAGGCGAAACCGAAAGTCGACAGCCGCAACAACGGCGGCGGCTACGGCGACTCGCGACGCTATTAACTTCAGCGTCTGATAGCCCGAGGTTCGCCTCGGTGCTTTCCTATACGCTGGCTGAGAAGAGATCTCAGGTAGTTCTCTTCTCAGCCCCATTCCGAGCATCCGCGGCAGCTTAGGACCGCCTGATAGGCGATCGCGCCATCGGAGCTTCTACTCCGGTCCATCCAAGGGTACGGCAGAAGCCACCTCACATCGCTTGTTACATCCTAAAGACAATTCTTCTCGAAAGTGTTCACTAGTGAACAGAAACCCATGAGAAGAAGATGTATCATTCGTTGGATAGCGAATTAGTTTTTACTGGTCTCCTACCACCTGCTGTTCCTTCGCCGCAGCACGGATCGTATCTTCTGAGGTTAGTAGGGCGAGCGCCTTAATTGACCAGGTCGGCCGAAGTGGCTCGTCGCAGATCCGGCGAGTTGTTAAACCTCGAGGCGCTTCGCTCCAAGCCTCGATGAATTCTTCGCGCGGAGCGATCGGATTGCTAAGAAAGGGGTTCAAATGAAAGTCAATATCTTAAGCCGGGTCCTTGTGGCGTTTGTGGTCAGCGGGGTGTTGCTGACGGGAACGAGCACACCGACCTACGCGCAGGAAAACCAGGACAAGCAGCAAAGCAAGCAGCAGCGCAAAGCCGCGCAGCAAAAGAGTGATCAACAACAGCCTGCTCAGAAGCAGGCTAATAAGCAGCAGAATAAAGAGCAGGCAGCCCAGCCTCAGCAGCAACGAAAACAGGAAGCTCAGCAGCAACGGCAGCGAAGTCAGCAACAAAGTCAGGCTGCGCAGCAACAGGCCAATAAGCCGCAACGCAAGCAGGAAACGCAAGATCAGCAGCAGCGTCAGGAACAGACTCAGGCTGCCCAGCAGCGTCAGCAACAGACTCAAGCTGCCCGGCAGCGTCAGCAACAGACTCAAGCTGCTCAGAGGCAGGCCAATATCAAGCAGCGTCAGGAACAGACTCAGGCAACCCAAGAGCGTCAGCAGCAGACTCAGGCTGTCCAGCAGCGTTCGGCTAACAACCGTCAGCAACGTGTCGAGCAGCAGGATCGGCGTCAGACAGAGTACCGTCAACAACTGGGGCAGCAGCAGGCTCTCACACAGCAGCGCACATCGCAGCTACAGCAACAGAGGCGTATGGCGCAGTATCGCTATCAGCAACAGTACTGGGCGCGCTTGCAGCAGATTCGTCTTCAGAACGCGCGGAGCTACAACAACAATCGCAATCAGTACTTCTACGCGGCTCCGAACTACCGGTACTCGCGTGGCGGCAGCTACTACGAGACCAACCAATACGGCGCGAATCTGCTCCGGCAGGCCGTCAACTATGGCTACGAGCAGGGGTTTCGCGCGGGACAGGCGGACCGTCAGGATCGCTGGCAGTCCAACTATCAAGACTCCTATGGCTATCAGGATGCGAACTACGGCTATAGTGGCTACTACGTAGACCAGAACGACTACAACTACTACTTCCGCGAGGGCTTCCGCCGGGGTTATGAAGACGGCTATAACAGCCGGCATCAATTCGGCAGCTACTCTAACGGAACGTATTCCATCCTGGGCTCCGTTCTTTCGCTGGTTCTCAACTTGGAATCGCTTCGTTAAGGGCTCAGAAGGTGACGTACTTTGTGGGGATTATGCCCGTTGCTGTGAATTCATAGCGGCGGGCTTTTACTCTCCTTGGAACTCGATGCCGCGGTCTCACCCATTGCGCTGCCGCGTTTCCCTTGGAGGGCTTGTTGCCGTAGGCGTCCTGGTATGAAATGCCATCAATGTTAATCAGCCTGATTATGGCCTTCTCAGATCTTGCAAACCGTTTGGCTGACCAGGTTTCCTTGCGCCTTAGCGCTTATTGCTCGTTTGCCACAGTCTGAACCGTTACAGCGTCGCGCCTGTAAGGATGGAGACTTCACTGCGGCATAGGACACGAGAACATATAATACGAGAACTGGTCAGTGACTGTCCGTGCGGTAACACTCATAGAGGCGGGAAAAAAGAGTCATCTAAACCGCCAATAGACGATCATACTCGTCTGGCAGGGGGTGGTGGAATTGATTAATACGACTCGGGAGCGAACGCCATTGGCAGCAACGAGCATCATATTGCTCGGTCTTTTGAATGGTTCTGGGGTTGCTTGCGAATCTGGATTCGCGAACGCAGGAGATAGAATGAAAGAAACAGCTTTAGAAGTTCGGGTGGTTTCCGAGGGTGGGACTGGAAGGGGTGTCGTAGAGTTTCGTCTTCCTGATGACCGGATCGCAACGGCGGCCGTGCATATTCGGCGGGAGGCTTGGGAGAAACCTACCGGAGACTGAAATGCAGAGTCCTTGGAGCGCGCATCAGTCGTTTTTCGAAGCAACACATTTTAGGCCAAGTACCCGATGCCGAATTGAGAAAATAGGAAAGTCAGAGAATAGATCCCGCTCTTGTTATGATCGTACTTTTGTTTAGTGATGAGTGCTGGAGCCGGCTTCATCGATGAGCCGGTCAATAGTAGGCTTCAGATGGTCGAAGTCCGGCTTGACAAGGTACGCCTGCGCGCCGGCAGCTAGCCCCTTTTGAATATCGGCCTTATAGCCCGCGCCTGAATAGAACATAATCGGCGTGTCTGAATCAAAGGCGCGAATCTGCTGACATAGCTCGATTCCGTTGCTCTCCGTCAGCCAATGATCAAGTATGCACAAGGCGAGCCCGCCGGACCGGGCACTTTCCAACGCGTCGGCGACCGAATCGGCGATTACCGCTTCATAGCCGTATGTGCCAAGCAGCACCCGCATAAGATCCCTTGTATCCTCATGGTCATCAACGCAGAGAATCCGTTTTCTTTCTACTAATACAGATGCTGTCATTTCGATCTCTCAATTCCGGGCAATGGATTAAATAACGGCCCTGTCTCTAATGGAGCTTCTGTTTGTCCCGCCGAAGCAGTTAGGCCCTGTACCAATTACCAACCTGTGCCAATCGCCAATTGGTGTACGGGAGCGCCGTGAATGATGTCATTGCCGGCGATGCCGTACACAATTGGCAAACTGCGACCACAATACTCCAATTGCGGATTCAATGCTGTTCACTATTGGACAGGTGTGAGGATAAAGTTTCAATCGGGCAGGGCAGTGCGCAGCCGGGCTAGGTAATCGATGCGAGGTAAGCGGCGAGCCTGTCTTCCTTGACGAGTAGATAGTGCTTTTCATTGAGCTCAATCAGACCCAGGTTCCGAAATCTCTGCATAAACACGCTGACGCGGGGCCGCGTTGTGCCGATCATGTTCGACAGCTCTTCGTGCGAAATCCTCAACTCGATGTGTGTGCTGCGAGCACCCTTCTTGCCCAGTTGTCTGGCCAGGTGCAACAAGGTTTTCCCTAATCGTTGTTCGCTATCAACCGTCACAAGATTAGCGATGACCGCCTGTTGGTCTGCAACGCGCACAGCCAGATACTTGACGAAACCTTCAAGCAGCGAGTCGGTGGCCAAACGTTCGAGGAACTTTGCACACGGGACCTTTTTCAAGAGCGTGTCTTCCATTGCGGTCGCAGTTTCCAGCCGGCCTGCTATCCCCGACAGACACAACTCGCCGAAGACATCTCCTGAAGCGTGGATAGCAAGGAGACATTCTTTGCCTTCAGAAGAGAGCATAAGCAGCTTTATCTGCCCGCTCTCGACGAAGTAGACCATCTCGTCTTCCTCTCCACAGACGTAGACGTTTGCGTGTTTGGCGATCTTGACGGCGCGCGAGTTCTTGATCTCGCGTTGCAACGACTCGCGGATCTGTTCTTTGAATAGAACAGTCTCAGGATAATCTTGAATCATGCTTCGACCCAGCGACCGGGCGTTTACGAGGTAATGACTGTTAATTACCCTTCGTGCTAATAGTGTACACAACAACGGTAGAAGCCTTCAAGACCCTTCCAGCACATTTCTACGTGAGGCCAGGGGACCGGACAAGCGAACTAAACGCCGCCTTAGCCCGACTAGTAATTGAGTGATCAGGGGCGCGCATTGTCTGACTCGGCTTCGCTGACCTTGTGAGTAGCACTGATCATAGCAGCCGATTATTTTCGAGAATGTCTCTTACTGCACAGAAACTCATCTCGAACAGGCGTAGCATCTGAAATGTAAACCGCAGTCGGGTGCGCTCGACACCGAGGTACGTGCTACACGTGGAGGTGGAACTATGCTTTGGACAATCTTGGTTATTCTGCTGGTTCTGTGGCTGCTGGGGTTGCTTGGCGGGGTCGGCGGCGGGTTGATTCACCTGTTGCTTGTGGTTGCGGTGGTAGTGTTGATCTTCAACCTGCTCAGCGGCCGTCGGACGGTGATCTAAGCGGCAACGCAACGCTTCTCTGTCAAACAACCGCTGATGGAAGCAGGGATTTGATTCTGTGTTGCAATCGCAGAGAGCCCAATCCGCACCTGTAAGCGGTAACCAACTCTACGTCCGTTGCCGCCAAGCTTAGACGACGATGTTGAGAACAAGGCGACGCTGGAACACGCGAAATGATGGAGACTACGGCTTTAGGAATGGGGCTTATGATGACGGCAGTGGCAGTAGCGCTCGGTGGACTCGTGCTCGAAGCCACGTTCTTGATGTTGTGCAGGGCGCTTCGAGTTCCGACCCTCGCCGCATCATTCGAGCCTGCCGCCTTTCATTTGAGTCAGGCGGAAAGAGCGGTCGATGTGCTGAACTCTATAGAGCGTCCGGAGAATAGCGGGCGAATTGAGAAAGAAATCTTGTTGGATAGGAGTTGAGGAGTATGAACATGAAACTCAGAATAAGCCGGGTGATACTAACAACGGCGGCAGTGACTATCCTCGCTGTGGCGGCGCCGCTGGCGTTCGCTCAGCAGGACACGCAGGGCCCGCCTACAGCCAAAGGACAGATGAAGGAAGGCGGTAAGCAAGCGGGCAAGGCAGGTAAGAGCCTTGGACGCAGCGTCAAGCGCGGCCGCATCCTGCGCGGCGGCAAGCGCTTTGGCAAGCACATCGGCTACGCCGGCAGGCACATAGGCCGGGGCACAAAACGCGCTGTTAAGACAGCGGTCACGCCATAATAAAGCTGTGTTGTTCGGGAAACGCCGCCCTGGCGGCGCTTCTCGACACCGGTTAAGCCACACAACATAAGCACGCTCTCGGACTAGTTCAGGATGGGCTTATTGGTGGTGCTCGTGGCAGGAGAAACCGGAGTAGAACATGAACTTGAGCGTGGAAAGTCTGATCGTTCTTTTGATCGTCGGCGGAATTGTGGGCGTGATCGCTCAAAAGCTCGCGGGATATTCACGCGGAGGGTGCTTGACCTCGATCGCCATCGGCTTCATCGGCGCACTGATTGGAAGCTGGGCCGTCAAACAATTCGGTTTACCTGAGATCTATGTTTTAAAGATCGCTCAAACGAGCTTCCCGATCGTCTGGGCGATTATCGGAGCGGCGGTGTTCGTTGGCGTCCTGGGATTGCTGACGAGGCGCCGGTATCTCTGAGCGAGGCCACTGCGGGTGTTCCGTGGAGTTGGTCTCACAAAGGAGGAGTAGACCTTTAAGATGAATGGCAAAGTGGACAATTGTCTAATATTGAACAGCGCAGCTTTTATCAGAGGCGTATACTAGGGTAGTCGACAGCATTAAAGGCAGAAAAGGCAATCGGCGGAAGCGGATGGAAGAGGTATGATTCAGCAAACTCCTCAGTCGGATCAATTCAAAGAGCAAATGCAGGGGTCATTGCTCAATGAAACCAAAAACTCGAGCGCTATCAAGGTCGGCAAGCACAAGAATGTCTACTCGGTTGGGGACGAACGCGAGACTGTGTACTTCATTGAAAAAGGTCAGGTCAAGCTGTGCATGAGCTCGTCTGAAGGTAAGGAATGCATGCTAGCCATCCACGGCGCGGGAGATGTGTTCGGCGAGCTATGCCTGTCTGGGCTTGGGGGCCGACTGGAAACAGCAACCGCGATGGAAGACTCTTATTTGAAAGAGATCCCTTGTGGCAAGTTTCTTGACAGGTTGGCGAAAGACTCGCTCCTCGAGGGCTTCGTCAAGTACCTGGCTGTGCGGGTTGCAGACCAACAGCAGGTCATCGCCAACCTGGTAACGGTTGATAGCGAGCAGCGCCTGGGGAAGACGTTGTTGCAAATCGCCAGGAAGCTCGGCAAGAAAGACCCGCGGAGCATTCGCATCGAGGTCAAGATCTCTCACGAAGAATTGGCGACAATGGTAGGTACTACGCGGCCGCGGATCAGCGTGTTTATGCAGCGATTTCGGAATCTCGAACTCATTGAGTACAACTCAGAGCACCATCTGATTATTAAGGAAAAAAAGCTCACTGCTTACCTCGCATCGATCCTCTAAACCCGGATCAGACAACCGTTCACCCAACAATTCTTCAAAACTTGTCCAATATTGGACAGAAACCCATTGCGAGGGGCGCTTACAATTCGACTGGGGGAGATTCGGGAGGCGGGGGTTCTGCAACATCAAGAAAGTTATCTACCACGGAATGCTTTCGCCGCCTCCCGAGCCGCTCCGATTCAGGCGAGAACCTTGTAAGAAGTGCGCGGGTCAATGCGCTGGACGCTTATCACGATCGGGGCGTCTTCGTCTGGTCAGTGACGCGCACCCTCCGAGGTGTGCCCCGGTAAAACGAGCTCTTTTCTTTTCATAAATGTTCCATATTGGACAGAAATCCCTCGCGAGCGAGCATATCATTGTGAATGTAAGCTAAGTCGTTAGTGCATCGGCGCGAAAGCGACACAAGCTTATATAGGGGCAAAACTCAAACTTGGAGGTGTGCCATGCTTTGGACAATCTTCGTTATTCTTCTCATCCTGTGGTTGCTGGGGTTTTTGGGCGGCGTAGGCGGCAACCTGGTGCACTTGCTGATCGTCGTCGCAGTAGTAGTGTTGATCTTCAATCTGCTAAGCGGTCGGCGGTCAGGTATCTGATGCGAGAAGACCCTGGCCCACGAAATCTCCATCGGTACAGCAACCGTTACTCGTGGTGATGCGCGCGCCAAGGTGGTGATCCCGGTTGTAAGTGGGGGTTCGAGCGACGAGCCCGCGAAGCGGCAGGCTGCCAAACGCGGAGTGAGGTCGATCCAGGTAAGAAGAAGAGGTAAAGGAAATGACGTCGCCGCAACCGAAAGTCTCTCAAGAGAAGGAAGGCCGCACTGGTGGATCTGTCTCGAGCATCGGTAAATGAGGTTGAGGATCGGGTGAAACAGCATTGAGTTTGGCCAGCTCAGCTGCAAAAAGCGGATTCTGTGGGAACTCCGCGACCAGTTCCAAAGCATCGGCCCCTTCCGGGACGCCAGCCAGCAGTTTCTTGGCGAGTTTATCAGCTTCCCGGATCATGCGCAGGCTATCGAGTTGCTTCTTGTCGATGAGGCTGGCATAGTCGGCTTCCCACGCTTAGAGTCATCGCGAATAACGAGTTCGCATCGTCCGGGTTTGTCTTCAAGCGTAACCGCGCCAGGTCTTGTGCGCGCTTGCTCGCCGCGAAGAAGGCCTTCCTCAAAGCTGCATCCGCCTTGACCGGGATCTTACCAATAAAACGGTCATCGTCCAGAAAGAATTCGGAGGTCAAGATACCCTGGGAGCAACGGCTATACCGATGAAAATGAAAGCCAAGGCTGCGCGGCAGGATGCGACTTGAGTCCAATGCGAACCAGGCCGGACCGGGGTCGGGGACGATTGCATAGCTCTGAGTAATCTTGCTCAGTCATTGAGGGATCTTGCTCAAAAAAGAGCCAAAGTGATTGCCTACAAATCGGGAGGGATGTTCTTCTACAGACTCGTGGATCTGGCACGGATGTTGCCCCTTTAGGTACTACTTGGGCATCGAAGGGGATTCTTACGTGCGGAACTCGATGCAAAACAGCGTTGCACTCACCGGGTTAGCGATTGGGCCGAGGGGGGAGGAATATGATTGGACAGACTCCTCAAGCTGAACAAATAAGATGCCAACTGCGCGATTCGCTTCGTCACAAGACCCGAGATTCTCGCATCATCAAGATCGCGAAATACGCCAACGTTTACACTTGTGGAGAGGTTGCGAGGTCGATCTACGTCATTGAGAGCGGACAGGTAAAACTGCTAACGCTGTCGCCCGAAGGTAAGGAGTGCATCGTCGGGATCTACACCGCCGGAGATGTTTTCGGAGAGCTGTGCCTGTCAGGCGCAGGTGAACGTTTGGAAACAGCGACGGCTATGGAAGAGACCAAGTTGCTTGAGGTCCCTTGTCCTCAGTTCTTTAACCTTCTACCCGGCGACTTACTCCTTGAAGGATTGGTCCAGTATCTGTCTCTCCGCATTGCTGACCAACAAGAGATGATCACCCACTTGGTGACTGCTGGTAGCGAACATCGCTTGGGGACGACTCTGCTGGAGCTGGCTCGAAAGCTCGGCAAGAAGGAACTTCACAGCCTGACCATCGAAAACTGGATTACACACGAGGAACTGTCTGAGATGGTCGGCACCACGCGGTCACGCGTCAGCGAGTTTATGCAGAGATTTCGTGATCTCGGGCTGATTGAGACGCGCGCACAGCACTGTCTGGTAGTAAGAGACAAGGATCTCAGCGACTATCTAACTCAGCTTACATCGTGCTGATCAGTCCGCGGACGGGCAGTCAATCACTCACGAAAACCGATGCGCAGAGTATCTCCGACGATGTCTAATATTGAACAGAAACCGATCCCGCTTACGCGTAGCATTGTAGTTGCAAACGGAATAGAGCTGCGCCTCGTGCGCTGCTCGAGACGGACGTGAGCCGCTTCGCTCCAAGCGTCGAGTTTGCATGATGTGAGTTATCGGATTAATAAGGAGGTGTGTCATGAGAATGAGCAGCCTGAACCGGATAATGGTGGCGCTTGTAGTAAGCGCGGTGTTGTTGGTGGGAGTGAGCCTGCCGACTGAAGCGCAACAACCGCCGCCAGAACAAAAACAGCAGGAAGTGCAAAACAAACAAAAGCAACAGAAGCAGCAAAAGGCTCAAAAGCAACAAGAACAACAACAGCAGGTCAAGCAGCAGCAAAAGGCGCAGAAGCAACAACAGCAACAACAGCAGGTCAAAGAGCAACAGGAGGCTCAGAAGCAACAACAGCAGGTCAAGCAGCAACAAAAGGCTCAGAAGCAACAACAGCAGGTCAAGCCGAAGCAGCAACAACAGGCTCAGAGGCAACAGCGCCTCCCACAGGAACAGCAGCAACAGCGTATTAGTCAGCAGCAACAACGGCTGGTGCAGTACCGTGAACATCTGAATCAGCAGCAGCGTCTCTCACAACAGCATTCAGCACAGCTACAGCAACAAAAGCGTATGGCGCAGTACCGTTTCCAGCAACAGTACTTTCAGCGCCTGCGTCAGCAGGAGTTAAGGCTGCGAAACGCACGTAACTACAACTACGGTCGCGATCCGTACTTCTACACGCCTCCGAGCTATCGATACTCTCGTGGCGGCAGCTACTACGAGACGAATCAATACGGCGCAAATTTGCTGCGGCAGGCGGTGAACTACGGTTATGAGGAGGGCTTCCGCGCGGGACAGGCCGACCGGCAGGATCACTGGGCGTACAACTATGAAGATTCTTACGCCTATCGCGACGCCAACTACGGCTATAGTGGCTACTACGTAGAGCGGGACGACTACAACCATTACTTCCGCGAGGGCTTCCGTCGCGGCTACGAAGATGGCTACAACAGCCGCTATCAATACGGCCGCCGCTCGAATGGCAAATATGTCATCCTGGCCGCCGTCCTGGGTACAATCCTGGTCTTGGAGGCGCTGCGTTAAGGAACGCGAGGGAGCTGGGCGTTTTCAAGACTGTCCAATATTGGACGGAAGTGGATCCGGTAAAGGCGTATGCTGAGTTGGCGCAGATAGAGAGAGACACTATGAGAAGAAACAGCAGACAACTCAGACTCATTGCCGACACTCCTGTCCGGTCAACCAAACTGACTGACACGTCCGGCAACCCCAGCGAAAGCTATCACTGGAGACAACTGGCGGCGCTTCATCGGGAGTGGCAACAGGAGTTCTGGCGTCCAGATGTGAACAGGTTTGATCTGACCTTGACCGAAATCACGAACATCGAATCGCGGGTGAGAAGGGAGCTTTACCCGTGAGCGCTCGTGGATTAAACAGGAGCATCACGCCTGCCCGCCGCGGTAGGAGTCGAGGGGCGCTGACAACCGGTAATAAAGCCATCTATCCGGGTCAGGGCCCCTGCCGTATTGGCCGCGTCGTCAAACGAGTCGTCGATGCCAGGGTGATAATGTTTTACCACTTGACTGTGCTGGACGACAATCGCGGCGACCTGTTCGTGCCGGTAGAAAAAGCTCGGGCCATTGGCGTCCGGGCGTTGATGAAGAAGTCTGAGATTCCCGGGCTCCTGGCTCATCTAAAGAAGAGCGCCAAGACAGCCGATACCTGGAAGCAGCGCGCAACCGACAATTTGAAACTGTTCACCTCCGGGTCGCCCTACGACCTCGCCGAGGTAGTCGCATCATTGACCGAGTTAGGGGATACGAGGTCGTTAACACTAGGAGAAGCCGGGACGCTCGGAAGGGCGAGAAGGCTGCTGATCTGCGAGATCTCAGAAGTAATGGGAGAGACAAGGGCCGCGGTCGAAGAACAGGTCGACCATGCGCTCAGAGCGCTCAAGGAGTGAAGTCTTGCTGGTGTCTGCAAGCGGAGCCGTAGACCACCCCCTCCCAATAAATAAACATATTGCCCGCCCTGGGCTCCATAATCGTAAGGGGTATAATCCCTAACTTCGCACTTTCGTCTTCGTTGTAACAAACTTATCAAACGATTCCGCGCCGACCCTCTCCGGGCGTTGCCGAACCTTTGATAAGCCGCGCGAAGCGCGTCGCCCGCCCGATTGTTGCCCGTTTTGATCCGATGAAGCTCGCTCAAAAGATGTGTCCGCCGTCAGATGTCGAATGCTAGTATTAGCTTTCGCTCCGGACAACTTCCGACACGCGATATCTTCCATATGCACCTTCACGCGATCGATCTGATCATCGTGGTCGCCTATCTCGCTGGAGTCGTGCTGCTCGGTTGGTACTTCAGCCGCAGGCAAAAGAATCTGCGCGACTATTTCCTCTCAGATCGTGACGTGCCGTGGTGGGCGCTCGCAGCTTCGATTGTCGCAACGGAAACGTCGGTAGTCACTTTTATAAGCGTTCCGGCTTTCGCTTTTGCGGTAAACGCTCGCGGCGAGGGCGGCAACTTCACTTTCCTGCAACTGGTCGTGGGCTACATGGCAGGGCGGTTCCTCATAGTCGCTTTGTTCATTCCTCTCTATTTTCGCGGTGAGCTTTTTACGGTTTATCAGATCCTCGACCGCAGATTCGGCGGGCCGGTCAAGCGCGTTGCGGCGTCGCTGTTTATCATTACCCGCTCACTCTCGGACGGCGTTCGGCTGTATGCGACGGCCATCCCGCTCGTTGCGCTCACCGGCTGGGCCGATTGGAAGTCGATTCTGATAATAGGCGTTGTGATGATCGTGTTTACCTATCTGGGCGGTATAACCGCAGTCATCTGGATAGAGGTCGTTCAGCTCTTGATCTATAATCTCGGCGCGATCGTCGCCGGGTTGATGCTGCTCAACCTGATACAGGGAGGCTGGGGCGAAGTGATCGCAGTCGGCGGCGAGGGGGGCAAGTTTCGCATCTTTGACTTCTCGACGGACATCGCGCGCAGCTACACGTTCTGGGCAGGCGTGATTGGAGGCGCGTTTCTGACCACCTCGACTCACGGGACGGACCAATACATGGTGCAGCGTTATCTGTGCAGCAAGGATTCGCGGCAGGCGGCTAAGGCGCTGCTGGCAAGCGGTGTCATCGTGTTCGCTCAGTTCCTGATGTTCCTGCTGATCGGCGTGATGTTGTTTGTGTTCTATGGCCGCTACAGGACGCTGCCGGTTGAGATAAGCGCTGACCGCGTCTTTTCATATTTCATTGTGAACGAGCTCCCCGCGGGGGTCATCGGTCTGGTCATCGCGGCGATGATCGCGGCTGCAATGTCTTCGTCGCTCAATGCGTTGGCATCCACATCGATCACCGATTTCTATCGGCCGTTGTTTGCGCCAAACCGATCAGAAGCGCATTACGTGCGCGCGTCGCGCGTGATAACTGCGGTGTGGGGAGCTGTGCAGATAGCTGCGGCGTTGTACGCGATCGGCAAAGACCAACGCATAGTTGACACGGTGCTTTCAATTGCGTCATTCACAAACGGTCCGATACTCGGGTTGTTTTTTCTGAGCACGCTAACGCGGCGTGTGAAGCAAACGGGCGCGCTAGCCGGAGTGATCACGGGGATTGGAGTGATGATCTTCGTCTGGGCGCGGCTCGGTGTGTCGTGGCAGTGGTACGTGCTGATTGGATCGACGGTCACGTTTGTGGTTGGCTACTCGGCAAGCTGGGTGGTTGAACGCAAGGAAGTGGTCCTGGAACAGGCTGCGGATTGATAGACCGGGCGAGATCAATCGTTTGTCAGTATGAAAGTAAAGGGCAAGTTTCGCGCAAAGAACCAGCAACTAAAGCTCGCGAACCATGGCGGTGCTTTGCGGTCTTTGCGATGCTTTGCGGCTTTGCGTGAAACAGCGATTCGACAATCAATCGTTGCGGTTGTGTCGATCGCCTTGCTTCCGTCGTTTTCTCTATTTGCTCAACAATCCACGCGACGCACGCCAGGACCTAAACTCGCAGTTGCGACACCCGAGTCTGTCGGACTGTCGAGCGAGCGGCTCGCGAATATCGATCACGCCGTGCTCGAATCGATCGCTCGCAAAGAAACGCCCGGTGCCGTCGTGCTTGTAGCTTGCAAGGGACGGATCGTCTATCGCAAAGCATTCGGTGATCGCGCCCTCCAGCCGAAGCGCGAGCCGATGACCGTTGACACGATCTTTGATCTTGCCTCGCTGACGAAAGTTGTTGCGACCGCCAGTTCGATCATGATTTTGGTTGAGCAAGGCAAAGTCTCCCTTGCGGATCCGGTCGCGCTCTACATTCCCGAGTTCGGCAAGTTCGGCAAAGACCGAATCACTGTTGAGCAGTTGATGACTCACCGCGCGGGGCTGCCGCCGGATAACGAGATCGCCGACTATGTTGGTAAGACACTTGATCCGCTCGAGCAGATTTATGAGCTACGTCCCAGCTACGAGCCGGGCACGCGATTCGTTTATTCGGATGTTGGCTTCATCGTCGCTGCAGAGATCGTTCGCCGCCTCGCCGTTAAGCGTTTTGACGAGTTCGCGCGCGAAAACATCTTCGCACCGCTTGGGATGACGGACACATTCTTCTCCAACGTGCCGGAACATTATCGCAATCGTTTCCAACACCCAGACACGACGTGGAAAGATATAGAAAAATTGCGGAAAGCCATTAGGCACTTTGATTCGCGCGTGGCTCCAACCGAAACCCGCGAAGGCCGATGGATGCGCGGCGAAGTTCACGACCCCCGAGCTTTCGAGATGGGAGGCGTGGCCGGTCATGCGGGGCTTTTCTCGACTGCCGACGATCTGGCGATCTTCTGCCAGATGATCCTCAACAAAGGTGAATACAACGGCAGGCGCATCCTCGCTCCGTACACCGTAGCCAGAATGATAAGCGCGCACTCGCTCCCAACTTCGCAGATGCGGGGCATCGGCTGGGATGTGAACACCGCGTTCTCTTCCAATCGAGGCGATCTGTTTCCGGTAGGGACGTTTGGGCACACTGGATTCACCGGCACCAGTATTTGGATCGACCCTGTAAGCGAGACGTTTGTCGTCCTGTTGACCAATCGGGTTCATCCTAACGGCAAGGGTGATGTGACAAGGCTTCGCTCCTTTGTGGCATCGATAGTCGCATCTGCGATCGGTGAGTTGCCGAAGGGCTCAGACGTAGTCGATTTGAAGTCCCCGCTTCATGTCGCCGATGCGCCGCGCGCGGCGATAAATCGCAGCGTCCCGTCGGGCCCGCTTCATCCGGTGCTGACTGGGATCGATGTGCTGGAACGCGACGGTTTCAAACAGCTCGAAGGCCGCCGCGTCGGATTGATCACGAATCACACCGGACGCGACCGGGCCGGCCGCTCTACCATCGACGTGCTGGCTTCGGTGAAGAGTCTCAAACTCGTCGCATTGTTCTCACCCGAACACGGACTGCGCGGAATTGAAGATTCACCGGTTGCCGATCAGCGCGACCCGAAGACCGGGCTTCCGGTCTACAGCCTCTATGACAGAGACACGCGGCGCCCGGCCGCCGGGATGTTGAAAGACATCGACACGCTGGTGGTTGACATTCAGGACGTCGGCACGCGTTTCTACACTTACATCACAACCTGCGGCTACGCGATGGAAGAAGCCGCCAGGAACAAGATCAAGTTCGTTGTGCTCGACCGTCCGAATCCGATCAACGGTTATGACATCGAAGGTCCGGTGGCCGACGCGGAACTGGCAGCTCACCCGTCGTACTCGTTCACCTCCTATCATGCGATCCCGGTGCGATACGGGCTGACGCTTGGCGAGCTTGCGATGCTGTTCAACGCCGAGCGAAAGATCGGCGCGGACCTGACGGTGATCAAGATGGAAGGCTGGCGCCGCGCCGACTACTACGACGGGACGGGTCTCGAGTGGGTCAACCCTTCGCCGAACATGCGAAGCCTCAATGAAGCGCTTCTCTATCCAGGCATCGGGTTGCTTGAAACAACGAATGTCTCGGTCGGGCGCGGCACCGACACCCCGTTTGAAGTGATCGGCGCGCCGTGGATCGACGGCACGAAGCTGAGCGAAGCTCTGAACCGCGCGGGACTGGCCGGAGTGCGGTTTGTTCCGGTTCGCTTCACCCCGAAGTCTTCCAGGTTCAGCGGGGAGCAATGCCGAGGCATGAACATCGTGATCACCGATCGCAGCGCATTCAAACCGGTGGCTGTGGGCCTGGAGATTGCGTATCATATCTGGCGGCTGCACCCGAGCAAATGGAAGATCGACGATTATTTGCGGTTGCTGGCAAACAACGGGACGCTAGCCGCTTTGAGGCAGGGTAAGACGCCTTCCGAGATTGCGGGAACTTGGCAGGCCGGGTTGTCCGAGTTTGCGCTGATCAGGCGCAAGTACCTGATCTATTGATGTCGGCGATGAGCGCGGGCCGAATTGCTCTATCTCGACTATGCGTACGTCCCATGCTCTTCGACCTGATGTTCGACCTGACTGCGAATTCCGTCCCACTTAAGAGTTGATGGAGGGAAGTATGGACAGCGTTAGACGGCCGATCACCTGCCTCGCAATCGTGTTGCTGCTGACCAGTAGCCTGACGGTCGCAGCTCAGGAAACGACCGCACGAGTCTCGGGCCAGGTGACCGACCAGCAAGACGCCGTTGTGTCGGGCGCGGATGTCGAACTGACCAGCATCAAAACCGGTGAGAAGCTAAAAGTAGTGGCCGGAGAGGACGGCTATTATTCGATCACCTCTATACAGCCGGGCATCTATGACTTATCGGTCAGATTTCAGGGGTTCAAGGAGTATGCGAACAAAGCCATCGAGTTCCTGGTCAATGACCGGAAGACGATCAATATCCAGCTCGAAGCCGGCGCCATCAGCGAAGTCGTTTCGGTGACCAGCGAGGCGCCGATCATTCAAAGCACTCCCACCGTCGGCGATGTGGTAGAAAACCGGAAAGTCGTTGAAATACCACTTAATAACCGGAACTTTCTCCAATTGGTGACACTCGTCCCCGGTGTTACTTCGGATGATACGACAGAATCGTCAATTGGGTTAACAAGCCTCACAAACATCTCGATTGCCGGTAACCGCCGGAACTCAACCAACTACCTCGTGGACGGCGTGGCTAACGTCGATGTGGGGTCGAACATCACGCTGTTGTCCACGCCCACCGTCGACTCAATACAAGAGTTCAGAGTCATCACGTCGGTGCCGACGGCTGAGTTTGGCCGAGCATCGGGCGGCGTCGTCAACATCATCACTCGCGGAGGCGGTCGCGACTTTCATGGCGGCGCATACGAATTCCTCCGCAATGATAAGCTTAACGCCAACAGCTTTCTCAACAATGCGCAGGGACGCTTCTGCGACGACGGCACGGCTGCCCCGATCGGCAAGCGGTGCGGCGATCCGCGTCTCCCGCGACCGACGCTCCGTTACAACAATTTCGGCTTCACTATCAGCGGTCCCGTGTGGATCCCGGGAATATACTCTCGCGGCCACGACAAGACATTCTTCTTCTTCTCTCAGGAATTTAGGCGCGTCATCCGACAGCCCGCCGAAAGCTTCCTCACCGTCCCCAGCCTTCGCGAGCGCGAGGGAGATTTCTCGCAAAGCAGCACACAGATCATCGACCCGCTCACCGGGCTGCAATTTGAGGATAACAAGATCCCGGCAAACCGGATTGACCCAACCTCGAAAGCGCTGTTGAACCTGTACCCCGAGCCGACGATCGCGGCTGCGACACCTGGGCTTGATCCGAATCGGATTCAAGCCGCGGCGCCCGGAATTCAGAACACGCGGCAAGAAACAGTTCGAATCGACCATAACTTCAACAGCGTTCACCGGCTGATGGGCCGCTACACGCACGACCTTAGTAAAACTCGCGAACAGGGCGGGTTGTTCAATCCGCTCGGGACCGCGCCTGTTCTTCCCGACATCGCGACCACGGATACCAATGTGCCCGGACAGGTCTTCTCGGTTAATCTGACCAGCGTGTTCGGCGCAAACCTGCTAAACGAAGTCTCGTTCAATATCTCGAGCAATAACATTGGCTCGACTCTCGTCGGGCAATACACGCGCGCCAACGTGAGCATTCCCAACAGCGAGTTGTTTCCGGAAAACAACTCTGCTCTTCCGCCTTTTATAACCGTCACCGGTCTGCCCACTCTTGGCGCAAACCAGATCTTCGACATCGAGTACAAGAACGTGAACCCCAGAGACAACCTGACATGGGTCAAGGGTTCGCACACGTTGAAGTTTGGCGTTGATTTGAGCTGGGAGTCCAAGAATGAGAACGCAGCCAACGTCACTCAGGGCAACTTTGGATTCACCGGGCTTCAGACACGCCGCACGGGAGTTCCGAGCGGAATCGGTCTCGCGGACTTCTTGCTCGGACGCGCAAGCAGCTACAGTGAGGCGCAGTTTGATGTGACCAACAATCTCCGATTCGGACGCACTGAGTTTTACGCGCAGGACACCTGGAGGGCTCGCCCGGATCTTCAACTGGATTACGGAATTCGGTATCAGTACTACCGGCAACCGAAGGACAAGAACGATGTGTTGGACGTGTTTCTGCCGGAACTCTTTGATCCAGGAAATGCGCTCCAGTGCGCGAACGCGACCTGCACCTCATTCCTTGCGGGCGTTGGCGATCCTTTCAATGGGATTGCGGTTGCGGGCGTCAATTCCCCGTTTGGCCGCCGCGTACAGCGTGATGACAAGAACAACTTCGCTCCTCGTTTCGGATTCGCTTGGAGCCCGGCGCCCGAGAAAGGCTTTCTGAGCAGGCTGACAGGCGGACCGGATAAGACAGTAGTACGGGGCGGTTACGGGATTTACTTTGACCAGGTGTTGGTCGGCGTAGTCGAGGAGAACGCCTTCACCAACCCGCCTTTTAGCAATACGGTTTCGCTGACAGGCACCGTGACCACGCCGATAACGTTTGCAAATCCGGCAGCGGGCACGCCGCCCGGAACGCTGGCCGCCCGCGCGCTCCAAACTACTACTGATCCGTTCGTCACACCCATCACTCAGCAGTGGAACCTGACGATCCAAAGGCAATTCGGCAATGCGACTGCCTTTGAGATCGGATACCTCGGTTCGGCCGGTAATCACCTGACGCGCCCGGTTGACATAAACGCGCCGACGCCTCAAGAGATTCTCGATGCATCAAAAGGAATCGACGGTTGTGACCCCGCGCTGAACGCTTCCAACAACCCGAACAACTGCATCAATCTCGCTCGGCCATTTCGGGGCTACACAACAATCAGGGATCGCCAGACCACGGCGACGTTCCGCTATCACGCGCTCATAAGCTCGCTTAGAGTTCAGCGAGTGCGTGGCATAACCGCTCAATTGGCTTATACCTGGTCAAAGAATCTGACCGATGCCACCAATGACCGCGACACCATAGACCTGCCGCAGATTCGCACGAACTTTGCTCTCGAGCGCGCCGTCGCCCGATTCGATCGCACCCATGTCTTCAAGGCAAGTTATGTCTACGAGCTGCCATATCCGAAGGATGGACTGATGGCGAGGCCTGTCCTGCGCCAGGTCCTGGGCGGATGGGAAGTCGCCGGAATCACGACCGCTATGACCGGCCTGCCATTGAACCGGGTCGTTCAAGGGACAGGTCCGGGACCGCGCGGGACGCGTCCGAACCAGGTGAGCGATCCGTTTCAAAACGTACCCACCGGGGTAAGCCGCACTCCGTACTACATCAATCCGCTCGCCTTTATCCCAACGGCGATAGGCGAGATTGGGCATTCCGGCCGTGCCCCGTTTCGCTTCGAGTCCGTCTTCGAGACCGACTTGAACCTGGCAAAGAACTGGCGATGGGGCGAGCACTATGCAGTGCAGTTCCGCGCGGAACTCTTTAATATCTTTAACAAGACAACGGTCAGCGATATCAGTCAGACTGTTCCCAACCTGTTGCCGGACAACGTGGCATTCACCAGTCTGACGGAGTTTTTGAAGACGAATTCTGCGTTCGGACAAGTGTTCGCCACCCGGCGCGCGCGCGAGGTTCAGCTCGGGTTGAAGTTCAGCTTCTAGCGGGCTGCGGAACAAGAAGAACGCCACTAAGGAACAAAGACACGAAGCAGCACCAAGTCCGTGAGTGTATTCTTTGTGCTCCTTCCTGTCTTAGTGGCCTTTCGGCGACAGATTGGGTCAGCGGCCGGAATAAAGCTCGATCACTCGCTCGATAGCGCGGCGGCATACGGCACAAAACGACGGACTGCGAGTGAACATGATGCAATCAACTTCAGGACGGTAGTAGCCCTTCGCCTCGTAGTTCGCGCCTTCAAAAGCGCCCACCTTTCCCGCGTACTTCTCTCTTGCAAACAGCTTGACCTCGAACTCGCGGTTCTCACGAAACAGAGCTTCCATCTCGGATTCCGGGCGATTCTCCGCGCGGATCTGCGCGCGGCGTTTTCCGTACTCGCGCGAATGGTTTTCGTACTCTTCTTTCTGCCACGGAGTCGGGATCGGAGTGGCTGGCGCAACCAGGTCTTTCCATTTCAAATTCGCGAGATCGAGAAGCGCAGTCACGTTCGGTTCCCAGGGCTCGGTCTTTACCGCCGCCGGGGTGTACGCAACCGGAGAGGTGTAGTACTCATCGGCAAGCCCCGCGAAGTGATGCCCAAACTCGTGAACGAACACGTAAGGCGCTTGATCGCTGTCGGCAGCCACCGTGCTGTACAAACCGAAGATCCCGCCGCCGCCGTAGGTGCGCGAGTTGGTGAGAATCTCGATGAACTCGTACGGCGCGAACTGCGCGACGTTTCGAAGCGCGCGATTCTCATAGGTCAGCACGTATCGCTCTGAACCGAACGCGTCGTAGCTTGCGCCAAGCGGCGATGCCCGATAGACGCCCGTCGAGGGCCGCGAGATCCCCGACTCTTCAGCCGCCGGGCACAGCGCCCACACGTTGAAGTCCTTGCGATGTTCCTTGTAGGGAGAGGTCGCAAAAAGAAGCTCGACCAACCGCCGCGCATCCTTCTCGAACTTACCGCGCTCTGAGGCGGTGTAACCGTCGCCCATGATCAGGAAGTCCACCTTCGACGCCGGGTCGCCGCTCTTTTGAAGCTCGATCAGTGGTCCGGGCGAGGCAGGCTTTGACCTGTCGACAAACATATCCTTCGGGTCGACGATCGTGGACCACACTTCGCGAAAGGCGTTGTTGGCATCCCGCTTCTTCAACACTACCTGCACGGGCGACGGCGGCGCGGGAAAGCGAAGCGACTCATGAAACGTCCGATTCATGTTTCGGGCTTCATCGGTCGTTTCCCACTCGCCGTAGACCGACGCGAACCCGCGCGAGTACACGACTCGATTCGTGTTCCGATCACGCACCTCGAAGAAGTACTTGCCGAGGTTGGTGTCATCGATCATCTTTTGCGGGCTGCCGGGCCACTCGAGCGGTTCGACGGCGACGCGATCGAGGCTGAACGTTTCCTGCGTAGCGTTGCCGGTGTGATAGTAGTCAACCCGCATCGTGCGCGGCGCGTTGGTCTGGCCAAACGCCACGGCCGCGGTGAGAAAGAAACAGGCGAGCCCGAACAACGTATCGATCAACCGGTTCCTGCTTTCGGCGACGTACGTATCAATTCTTGTCGATCTCATAAGACTCCGGTCCAGTACTGGTAATAGAAGACTGTGAGTGAGAAGGGCATTCCTCGAAAAGTGTCGAGGCGATGAAGCTCAGAGAGCTTTCACCTCGAGTCCGTCCATCCTTTTCGAGAGGTCACGCTGATTGGCGCGAACGTCCATAATGTCTTCGATCAGAAGTTGAATCTTGGTCTCGAGCTTGCGGAATTGCGTACGAATGTCATCTCGCAGAGACTGGGCCTCGTCGTGGAGCTCGCCGCGCACGGTCTCAACCTGGCCTCGCACAGTCTCAACCTGGCCTCGCACGGTCTCGACTTCGCTCCGCACGGTTTGAATTTGGCCTTCAATCCGGAGCGCGAGCCGCTCGATGGCTTGATAGAGTCCCGTCTCGGCCTTTTGCACTCGCTCCAGTAGTGCGGTTAGGGTGGGTTGAGCTGTGAGTTCGTCGCGATTGTCAGTCATTCTCTGGCCTCCAATCCTGTCACGACGCTTTACGACGCTAGCAAACCCCGCTCAGCAAAGTCAAACGCGAGCGCCTAAGAACAACAGACTCTCGCAAATACCGAGTCGTCCGGTCAGCAAAGAAAAGCCGCTCGGCGACGAGCGGCTTTTCACAACCTTCTCCGGGAACGACTAGTTGTTGTCTACTTGATCCTCATTGTCGGATCGCCCAGCAGAATCCAGGTTCGTCGGACGTCCGAGTCTTGCGTAGAAGCTTTCGCCCGCATCACAGCTTCACCCAGCGTAAGCTTCTGACCCTTGATGTCGCCGGTGCCAAACAGCGCTCTGTACAGATGCTGATTGATAACGCTTTGTTCGTGGGGCCCCGTCATCCCCGATGACGCCCACACCCCTACCGCGCCCCCGTGTTCTGCCTTTAAGAGCGAATTTGCAAGGCTATCCAGCGCTGCGTCGTGGGAGTATCCGTTCAAACATGTCATCATCACGAACACGGGAAGCCGGGTGTTGGTCAGAGCTCGCGCGTCGTCATTGGTCAGAAGGTCACCCTTCCATTGATGCACGCTGCCGTGCCCGATGTAGTTGACTATCTTCTGGCCGCGGTTGATCGCGTCGATTAAGTCGGCCTTCACTGTACCGGGGTCTACGCGGCCCCGGTTGATCTGGCTCGACTTCAGGCTTGAAGGGAGCAGCCCGCGAAGCTGCGCGCTGGCGGACTCAAAATCGAAGCCGTCGTTGCTGTCCGCCACGAACAAGGCTTCGTTTGAAGCGCTTGAGCTTTCGTAGGTGACGATCTTCGAAACCATAATTTCTGCTTCATTCGCAGTGCGGAAAGGCAGGCGTCCCACTGCAAGCTCGGACAGCCCATCCCCGTCAAAATCAGCAAACCAATTGTCGGAAGCCGTTTCCATCAACTCGGTATCGATAAGCTTTGTCGGCACCAGGTCGCTGTCCCCAAAACCGAGATGATTCTTCGGATCGAGGCTGGAGTGTCCCGCCAACAAAACGAAGCGCGGCTTCTTTTTCCAAGTGCTTGTGGCAAACGACAGAAAGTCCTTTACGGCTTGCGGAGTGCGCTCGCCATCGCTGAACTCATCGTAGATGTCCTCGATGTCGACTAACGCAACCCTGAGCCCCTGGCTTTCCCTCAGCGACTTCAACGGCTGCAAAGCCTGGAAGAACTCCCGTCGCGCAATTATCACAAAGCTTGCCTTGTTCTTTTTGGTTCTCAGCTTGGAGGCCTGATTAGCAGAGATGGAAGCCGGACGCTTGATTCGATCGTTTGTGAGCGCCAGCAATGTTCTGGTTCCCTGACCCGGCAATGTCACGCCGACCGCATACGTTTCGCCACGCCGCTCGATCGTGCCCGTCACCTCAACCACTGAAGCCGGATCGGTAATGTCAAAGACGCGGATGGCCGCGTTGCTGAAACCTTCTATTGTCTGTGAGCCGGATGCGGTACCTCTGAGCGAGTCCTGATCGCTGATGTAGGAGCGCGGATAGGTCACCCGGATGTAGTCCACCAGGCTGATATCCCGGTTGCTCGCCTCTCCGATGAGAGTGAACACATTGTCGCCGTTCTTTAGCTGTCCGTGGCCGACGGCAAACTTCTCGACCTTGCGAGTTAACCCGTCAAAGCTCATCCGGCCAAGCTCTTCGCCGTTGAGCAGAACTCTGACCTGATGATCTGTCGCGCCGTCCAGATCGATCGCGCCTTGAAGCGCTATCTCCACTTGCGCCGGGCCGCCGGAGGTCGAATCGAGGTGCGACACAGCCACCGCTTGATCCACGCCATTCGAGGTGATCACCTGGCCAAAGAAGTTTTCAGTTTCGCCGTTCCGGAGGCTCGAGAAGTAGATCGTCCGGTCTCTGCGTTCTACGGTGAAAGGGAAGCTTGTGACGCCGCCGCCGCTGCCGTCGCCGGCTGCGACCGCGATTCTCTTGCCTGAGCGGTCGCCGTTCACCACCCAATAGACGCGCGCGTCGGTGGAAACCGTGTCTTGACCGGTTGCAAAGAACTCAATCGCGCCGTCGCCGGTGACCAGCATCGGTTGCTCGACTCCATCGGCGTAAAGCTGGAGCCGTCGAGGATCGGCTTTCAGATCAAGCCCCGCGGCGGCCAGTTCCTGCTGACTGACTCGATACCAGCCTTCTTCTTTGATCGCCATCTTCACAGCGCGCATCGAAGCGAGGTTGGGCGTCACGGTTGCAGAAGATACCGCCGACAGCGCCGACAACTCCGGGCGCGGGGGTGGGTAAGATAGGGGTAACTGGCGCGTCCTGGGCTCGCCTCTTCCGAGTTGGCTTAGCAACTCCGCCTGACTTTCTTTTGGAGGCTGGCCCCCGGTGCGATTGACATCGAACGGGCCGTGCATGGTGCGGGTTCCGTTGATGTCGAGCTCTTCAAGCCAGTAGCGCGCATCCTGCTGATGGGCGGGCGACTTGTCCCACCAACCGTACGACTGGCCGGCTTCGAGTCTGGTGGCGGCTCCGGTCAAAAGAGCGGAGCCGGCTATGATGTCGGGAGTGACCAGCGTGCGTTTGCCGGCGACTTCGCGATAGATGTTGAACCCGAGATTCTCAGCTTCGAAACCAGTGCGCCATTTCAAGTAAACGCCGTTGTCATAGCCCGCAGCGTCGAACCCATCGAGCGCCACCGCAGTCGGTCCGAGGAGTAGGTTTCCATTGCCCGTGAATGCGGGCACATCATCGAAGTCAGCCTTCACCCATGTTAGCGCCGTCGACTGGCCCTGAGCGCCAACTCTTGTGAAATTCAGGTTGACGAGATCTCCGCTTCCCGTGGTTGCCGGTCCGAACCCGGATATTTTAAGAGTCGTCGCATTTGGAAAACTCGAGCCTATGCTCCAGCCGGCGGTTAAACCTGTGGCGCTCGCCGGCGTGGCCTGAAAGCCTACTACCGCGGGATTAAAGGTGAATTCCAGATCAAATGAGATCACCGCCGGCGGGGTAATGGTAGCCAGGATCGGGACCGTGAAGTTTCCAGTCGCCAGCACCGTTGTGGTTGGCAATAAGACCGCTACCCCTGTGGGCGCAAGAGGACCATTCCCCGTCAATTGGGCCACCCGGTCGCCCGACCGCTCTCCTGACGCACTGACTTGCGCTGGTGGTTCAATTACAAATCCTGACGAGCTATCGCCAGAACCGTTACTGAGCGCAATCGATTGAGAGGTTGGACTCGCCGGCGTCCAATTGCCGTTAGTTTCGCCCAACAGCAGTGCGTCATAGTTCTGATTGACCTGATTGCCAATTATGGATAAGTAGGTTCGATTGGCGGGGTTAAACCTCCATTCGCCTGTATGGTTAGCTGCATTCGGGATGTTCAACACAAATAGCTGTATCAAACCTGCGTCAAACGAAGTCAGCGAACCGTTTTGATTCACATCACCCGCAAGGCGCTGGCAAGGCGTTAACACGGTATTAGGATTCAAGACGTCTAGCTGTACCCGCCCAGCGTCGAACGACGTGATTCCGGTAACAGCGCCAACCTTCGACGGCGTAACGGTGTAAGAGCCGGGATTAGGCAGACTGACGAACGAGTAGTTTCCGGTCGAAGGTGCGGCGCCCGTCGACGTACTGCTCACAACATCTCCCCCTAAGTTAACGGTGGTGTTGGCCGCTCCGGGCGGAACGGTGCTAGCGCAGTACGTAATTGTGCCGGATATAGTGATCGGGTCGACAGTCGGTTGTCTTTTCCCCTGACCAGCGCCTTCAACAGAATGTCCCACCAAGGACGGACCCACCGCGAGGAGGAAAGTCATGCCAAGCAGAAAAACCGCTGCCCGCGACATTGATGGGCGCTTCGTGCGAAAAATCGAGGTCATAACTGCCTCCCGGAGAATTGCGGGCAGAACCTCGATTTAGGTTCCCCCCCTTGATTGATTGCGGTCACGCAGCCTAATGCGCCTCGTGTGACCAGCCTGTATAGGGACTCACTGCCAAACTGAAACCAGCGAAGTCGAGCCCGCCCATTTTCTATCTTTATCCTCGATTGCGCAAGGGATTGTTTTGAGTTGCAGCGCACCGTGTTGCGTCAGCGAATTGAGCGGCTCGAGCAGGTTTCAATGGGTCCAACTGGAAGGCACCTTGGCTCACGGTACGCGGATTGACATCGGGCTCCACAGTCGCCTACCCGCGGGTATTTTCATCAACACTTCACGTCGTTATGCCACGCGGGCTGCAGATTTCTTGACCGCCGCCGACCACTTACCTAGAATTGCACCGCGTCGACGTCATCATTCCCTCGCGCGGCGAGGACCAACACTTTGCTCAAGCTCTCAACACCGATCTACGAGCTCCATCTTCACGAGATTCCGCGGCTGGCTGTTAGAACCGCGCAGAAGCTCGCGCAGGGCGTTGCCTCGTCGATGGGTGCGGCCAGCGCGCTTCACGTCACCGTCGAAGACCTGGTTCACTATCTGCCGATGCGATACGAGGACCGCTCGAAGCTCGTCCGGATCAACGGTCTCAAGCACGGCGACTACGCCACGATCGAAGCGGAGGTGCGAGTGGCCGGCACTTATCCGGTGAAAGGAGGCAAGCTGCGCATCTTCGAGTTCTCGGCGACCGACGGCACCGGACAGATTCGCGCTTTCTGGTGGAATCAGGCCTATCTGCAAAACTCTTTTCCGCCCGGCCGTCACGTTCTGCTTTATGGTCTGTGGAAGCGCGGGCGGCGCGGGCATTTCGAGGTCGAGAATCCGGACTACGAGTTTGTTTCGGATGATGACGATACTGACCCGATTCATACCGGCCGCCGTGTTCCGGTCTATCGCAAGCTCGGCGACCTCCGCACCAAACAGCTTCGCTCGATCATGCACCACGTGCTCGCAGGGATCGATCTATCGGAGTTCGAAGAAGTGCTGCCCGCCGAAGTGCGCGCCCGCGCCAAGCTGATCTCGAAAGCGGACGCGATACAGCAGATCCACTTCCCGGAGGATAACGCCCCGCTCTCCGAGTACAACGCGTTTCAGTCGCCGGCGCATCGGCGATTGATCTTCGAGGAGTTCTTCTGGCTTGCGCTTGCGATGGGCGTTCGGCGTCAGGGCCGCGAACGCTCACCCAAGGGAACTGTGATCGAAGTGAATCAGCGCGTTCGCGACGCGGTCAGAAAGGTGCTGCCCTTCAAGCCGACCGGCGCGCAGAAGCGAGTGCTCGGCGAAATCGTGCGCGACATGACCGGCGCGAGTCCGATGAACCGGCTGCTTCAAGGCGACGTCGGCTCGGGTAAGACTATAGTGGCTGTGCAAGCCGCGATAGTCGCGATCGAAAGCGGCTACCAGACCGCGATCATGGTTCCGACCGAGATACTCGCCGAGCAACACTCGCGAAACGTCAAGCGAATGCTCGCCTCATCTCCTTACCGCGTCGAATTGCTGACAGGGTCGCTTACGCCGGGGCGCAAACGCGAGCTTCACGCGGCTATCGAATCCGGCGAAGTCGATCTGCTCATCGGCACGCACGCGTTGATTCAGGAAGGCGTCCGGTTTCAGAAGCTGGGATTTGTGGTGATAGACGAGCAGCATCGCTTCGGCGTGCTTCAACGTGGCGAGCTGATCGGTCGCGGCTACAACCCGGATGTGCTGGTGATGACCGCGACTCCGATTCCGCGTTCGCTTGCGATGAGCGTCTACGG
>JBASRN010000216.1:0-17311 GCA_049273855.1 Blastocatellia bacterium | reverse complement strand
AGCAACTCGTGGTCATTTGCTGCTTCAACCGACCGGCTGCCGCCTAGTCCTATCGCTTGCGCCTGATGAGTGACTGCTGCCATTCGGCTCGTGTCTTCCTCGCTGGGGTTACTTCTCCATAATTATACCCAGATCAAACACGTCCGGGTAGGTCCAAAGTTCCGAAAGTTGAACCTTCTGAGGTTGATAAGCGCCTTTAATTGCGAGCGCGCAGCGGCAAGGGAGCCTTGGTTGACAAAGCACCTCTCTCCTATATAATGAATATCTTTTGCGCTAAGCGGGTTTCATGATAAGTAGGGTAGCGAGCCGGGTCAGACCACCATTAGAGTTTCAACCCGACAAGTCCTGGCCTTGCGAAAGCTCTGGGATGAACATCAACGTTGCTCAGGTAAGTGAGGATGAGGGACTCACCATCCACCATCTCTACCCGGAAGGGGAACCGGCACTCGGAGGTCTCGACAATCGCCTGATTGGAAGGCCGGAATTGCACCTTAAGGCGACGCGCAACGGCGGCAGAGTGCAGCTTGTTGGGAAGCTCTTCGCCTCCGTCTCATTCGATTGCGACCGGTGCTTGAAACCTCTCACCATGTCCGTGGAGCAGGCATTCGATCTCACTTATGTTCCTCCCGGCGGGCTCGAAGAGGAGAAAGAGCTGGGCGATGACGATCTGCTGGTAGCGTTCTACACCGATCAGCTCATCGACCTGGACGATCTGGTTCGCGAGCAAACCGAGCTTGCGCTTCCAATGTCGCGGCTGTGCAGCAATGAGTGCCGAGGTTTATGCCCGGTGTGCGGCGCCAACCTGAACGACGTTGATTGCATGTGCAGGCCCGAAGACGCGGATCCGCGGTGGGCAGCGCTCAGCGAGTTGAAAGCTTAGTTATTGAGTTGATGAATTGAGGAGCACACAATGCCAAATCCAAAAAGGAAACATTCGAAGTCTCGGACCGGCAAACGAAGGGCGCACGATCACCTTACCGTGCTTGCCGTTGGGAATTGCCCAAACTGCGGCGAGCCTCGCCCGTCACATCGGGTTTGCCCGAAGTGCGGCTTCTATCGTGGGCGTATCGTCATCGAAATCAAGGGAGAAGAGTAGTCAGGATTGGGATTTTAGATTTCGATTGGCCATCAACGCCTCGCAGGACCTCCAATCTTTTTTCTGAGAGCTCAGATCCAGCTTCGGGTTCGGACGATTATGCTCAAGATCGCCGTGGACGCAATGGGTGGCGACTACGCTCCAACAAACGAAGTTGAAGGGGCAGTGGAAGCCGCGCGGGATCTCGGTGTCGGCGTCCTGCTGGTCGGGCGATCGGAACAAATTCAGGCCGAACTGGACCTGCACCGCAGAACGCGCGCCGTAGGCGCAGTCCGCCACTGGCGAACCTCGAGCATTGAGATCGTCGAGGCGCCGGAGGTCATCACAATGGATGACCCTGTAGCCGTATCGGTGCGACGCAAGAAGAACAGCTCGATTCGAGTCGCCGCAAAGCTGGTGCGCGACGGCCACGCTCAGGCGCTTGTCAGCGCAGGCAACACAGGCGCGGTTATGATGACCTCGAAGCTGGTCATCGGCGCGCTTCCGAAGGTGGACCGCCCCGCGCTAGCCGCTGTTCTGCCCACGCTTACGGGACAGGGCACGGTCATACTGGATGTGGGAGCCAACGCGGAATGCAAGGCCGCGCACCTCTACGATTTTGCTGTTATGGGCTCGCTATATTCGCGAGTCATCGTCGGCGTTACGACGCCGCGAGTCGGGCTTCTGTCGATCGGCGAAGAAGAGGCGAAGGGGAACGACCTGACCAAGGAAGCCTTTAAATTGCTGAAGAACTCCGGGCTTAACTTCATCGGCAACGTCGAGGGCCGCGACATGTACAACGGCCAGGTCGACGTTGTCGTGTGTGACGGCTTCACGGGCAACGTCGCGCTCAAGGTCAGCGAGGGCGTCTTCGAGTTCATCATGGAGTTGCTGAGGCACGAGTTGAGGGCGTCGTTGAAAACCAAGGCCGGCGCGATGCTGACCCGGCCCGCGTTTCGAAAGTTCAAGCAGCGACTTGATTACGCTGAGTACGGCGGCGCGCCGCTTCTGGGAATCAAGGGAGTAACGGTCATCTGTCACGGGCGATCGAGCGCCAAGGCGATTCGGAACGCGATCGGCGTGGCTCGCGATTACTGCCTGGGCGAAGTCAACGGGAAGATCGAAGCTCAGCTTGGCGCGGCGGTCAGGGTAGCTAATGACGGGCACCGATGACGCGTCTAGTATGAAGACGGCTTTTCTTTTTCCAGGGCAGGGCTCGCAACAAGTCGGGATGGGCAAGTCGTTGTTTGAGACGGCGCCGGCTGCTGGAGAGGTCTTTGAACAGGCGGACCGCGCTCTCGGTTTCAGCCTTTCGAAGTTATGCTTCGAAGGCCCGGATGAAGACCTGCGGCTTACGGCGAATACGCAGCCAGCGATTCTCGCGGTTTCCACGGCGGCTTTGCGGGCGTTTGAAGCGCGTGGCGCGCGAGCCGATTTCGTCGCTGGCCACTCGCTCGGAGAATACAGCGCGCTGGTCGCGGCAGGCTCGATGAAGTTCGCTGATGCGATAAGAGCAGTGCGCCGCCGCGGTGAGTTTATGCAGGAGGCGGTGCCTGCCGGTGAGGGCGCGATGGCTGCGTTGATTGGCATTTCAATCGAATCGGTCCAGGCGTTGTGCGAAGAAGTGTCGAGCTTCGGCGTGTGCGCGCCGGCAAACATCAACTCGCCGAGCCAGACGGTTATTGCAGGCAAGGCTCTCGCCGTCGAACGCGCGGTCAAGCTTGCGCAGGCCAGGGGCGCGAAGCGAGCCGTGATGCTTGCGGTCAGCGCGCCGTTTCACTGTGGGTTAATGAAGCCTGCAGCCGAACGGCTGGCGTCGGTGTTGAATGAAATCGAGTTCGGTGATCTGGATATCCCGCTTGTTACGAATGTCGACGCGAAGCTGACAACGTCGGGGAGTGAAGCGCACGACGCGTTGCTGCGGCAGGTCGCTTCTCCCGTAAGATGGAGCGAGTCGGTGCGGCTATTGATCGATAAGGGAGTCAGAAGGTTTGTTGAGATCGGACCGGGCAAGGTGTTGTCTGGACTGGTAAGGCAGATTAGCCGCGATTGCCAAACGTTGAACGTCGAAGACGCTCAGTCACTTGACGCGGCGGCGGCATCTCTTGAACTATGATCGTCGGATGACGCGGCTTTCGGCGAATCATCAACGCTGGGTTCTACTACGCTTGGGAGGAGCTAAAAAAATGGCTGAAGGGACCGTTGAAGAGAGGGTGAAGCAGATAATAGTCGATGAGTTGGGGGTCGACGAAGCAGAGGTCACCGCCAACGCGCGTTTCATCGACGATCTTGGAGCCGACTCGCTCGATACCGTCGAGCTGGTTATGAGGTTCGAAGAAGAGTTCAACATCGAGATACCCGACGAGGAGGCCGAGAAGATCACCAGCGTGCGCGACGCGGTCGACTACATCGGCAAGCACAGCAAATAAGTCGCGGGTCGCGCTCGTTGATCGGTTGGGAGGTAAACGGCTTTGAATCGTCGTGTCGTCGTCACAGGAATGGGCCTCGTCTGCGGCTCCGGAAACACCAAGGAAGAAGTCTGGTCGAACCTGCTGGCGGGCCGCAGCGGAGTTGGGCCGGTCTCTCATTTTGATGCCTCTGCATTTCCCGTTCGGATAGCAAGTGAAGTCAAGCACTTTGACCCTTTCAAGTTCATCGAGAAGAAAGAGGTCAAGAAGATGGACGTCTTCATTCACTATGCGGTGGCGGCCGCGCAGGAGGCGATGGACGATTCGGGGCTTCGAGTCACCGAAGCGAATGGTGAGCGGTTTGGCTCCTACATCGGGTCCGGCATCGGCGGGTTTGGGGTCATCGAGCGCGAACATGAGAAGTACTTGAAGGGCGGTCCGGGCAAGATCTCACCGTTCTTTATTCCGGCTGCTATCGTTAATCTGGCGGCCGGACAAGTGTCGATTCGCTTCGGGCTGAAGGGGCCGAACTCGGCGACGTGCACAGCCTGTTCGACTGGGGCTCATGCTGTGGGCGACAGCTTCAAGATTATTCAGCGGGGCGACGCCGACGCGATGATTTGTGGTGGCGCCGAAGCCGCAATTACGCCGATGGGAGTAGGCGGCTTCGCCGCGATGCGAGCGCTGTCGACCCGCAACGAGGACCCCGAGCACGCGAGCCGTCCTTTTGATCTGGACCGCGACGGATTCGTTATCGGCGAAGGCTCGGGCATTCTGGTGCTGGAAGAGCTCGAACACGCTCGCGACCGCGGAGCGAAGATCTACGCTGAGATGGTCGGCTACGGCATGTCGAGCGACGCGTTTCACATAACTCAGCCTTCGGAGAACGGAGACGGCGCGATCCGGGTGATGAAGAACGCCCTCAAGGACGCGGGTGTCGAACCGCTCGAGGTTGGCTACATCAACGCGCACGGCACCTCGACTCACTATAACGACAAGCTCGAGACGTTGGCGATCAAGAAGGTTTTCGGCGATTCGGCCTATTCGATTCCGGTGAGCTCAACAAAGTCGATGATGGGTCATCTGCTGGGCGCGGCTGGTGGAGTCGAGGCCGGTGTTATTGCGCTGGCGCTGCGCGACCAGATTGTGCCGCCGACGGCCAACTACCAGAAAGCCGACCCGGACTGTGATCTCGACTATGTGCCTAACACCGCGCGGCGCGCTCACCTGCGCTATGCGCTGTCGAACTCTTTCGGTTTCGGGGGAACGAACGCCGCTCTACTTATGAAGCTCTACGAAGAGGGCGGCGGCGGTTAAGCAAGGGCCTCCCGCGCGCTTTTCGAAGCCAGTCTGAAGACTTGCGCCGCGCCGTTCCGCAAGCCGGAACTTCGCAAGACCACTCCATCAGGATAAGACATGAATATAGTCGTTTGTTTGAAGCAGGTTCCAAAGAAGGATTCGATCTTGCGAATCGGAGCCGACCAGAAATGGATAGACGAGCGCGACATCAGCTATGAGATGAGCGAGGCGGACGCCTACGCGCTTGAAGAGGCCCTTCGGCAGAAGGAGAAACACGGCGGCGAGGTCATCGTCATCTCTCTCGGCCCGGAGCGCGTACGCCAGTCGATCAAAGAAGCGCTGGCCAAAGGCGCCGACCGAGCTATTCACCTTCAGGATCCGCTTTTCGACGGCGCCACCGACGCAGACGGGATCGGGCGGGCACTTGCTGCGGCGCTCAAGGACGAGCACTACGATTTGATCTTTACCGGGCTCCAGTCGGATGACTACGGTTTCGCGCAAGTCGGACTGATCGTCGCGGAAAAGCTCGGGCTTCCGAGCGCAACCATCGTGATGGAAGTTCAGCCCGAGGGCTCGGGCGTGCGCGTTAAACGCGAGCTTGAGGGGGGGTGGTTTCAGTGGGTAAAGATGCCGATGCCTGGGGTGTTGACCATTCAATCGGGCATCAACCAGCTTCGCTATGCGACGCTCAAAGGCATAATGGCGGCGAAGAAGAAAGAGATCCGCGAAGTAAAAGCCTCTGACCTTGGGCTGACGGCGGACGACCTGAAGCCGCGCCAGATCGTAGAACGCGCCTACTTGCCCGAGAAGACCAAGCGTACCGAGATCATCGAAGGTAAACCATCGGAGGCGGCGGCAAAACTGGTTGAGAAGCTGCGCTTCGACGCACGAGTCATCTAATTGCGGATTGACGATTGGGGATTGCGGATTCGACCCCCCCATCACTCCCCAATCCGCAATCCGCAATCCGCAATCCGCAATCGTGGAGGGGGATTGATGAGTCAGGGAATACTTCTTTTTGTTGAGCAGCGCGATGGCGTGTTGAACCGCACCTCGCTTGAAGCAATCGTCGCAGCGCAAGGCATCGCTTCGCAAACCGGCGAAAAGGTGTCCGCTGTCGTCCTGGGCAGCGCGGTTTCAAGCGTTGCGGCGGAAGTAGCGGCAAAAGAACTCGAAGCCGTCTACACCGTCGAGGACGGCAAGCTCGCCGAGTACACATCCGATGGCTATGTGAGCGCGTCCAAACAAGTGATCGACCAACTCGCTCCGCGGCTGGTGATCTTTAGCCACACTTATCAAGTGCGTGATTTCGCGCCGAGGCTCGCGGCGGTGCTTGGCAAGCCGTTCGTCACCGACTGCGTCGGTTTCAGAGTTGACGGGAGCGATGTCGTGTTCACCCGGCAGGTCTTTCAGGGCAAGCTGAACACCGACGTACGGATGACTTCCGAACCGCCACTATTTGCTTCATTTCAGGCGGGCTCGTATCGCGCGGACAAGGCCAAAGCCGGTGCATCGCCCTGTTCTATCACCGCGCTCGCTGTCAACCTTGGGCCTACTGAGATTCGCACGCAACCCGAAGAGAAATTCCAGGAGGCCAAGCAGGCCGTCGATCTGAGTCAAGCTCCGCTGATCGTCGCGGTTGGCCGAGGCATCAAGAGTCAGGAAAACATCGAGCTGGTTCAGAAGCTGGCCTCCGCGCTCGGCGCAGAGATTGCAGCGTCCCGTCCGATCTGCGACAACGAGTGGCTCCCGATGGATCGGCAGATCGGAAGCTCGGGCCAGACCGTCGCGCCCAAGCTCTACCTGGCTGTTGGCATCTCGGGCGCAATCCAGCACGTGGTCGGGATGAAGAACTCGCAAACAATTGTCGCGATCAACAAAGACCCGGAAGCTCCGATCTTCGACATTGCCGACTACGGGATCGTCGGCGACCTGTTCGAGATTGTGCCGGCGCTCACTGCTGAGGTGCTGAAGGTCAAGAGCGAGTCGTAGATGCAGATGATTGGTTACTGAATCAGTTTTTGGTAGGCTACCATCGGACCTTACCGGACAATCAGCCGTACGTCGGAGGCAGATTCGTGACTCCTGAAGAAATGCAACGTTCGATCGAGCTCCTTATCGATCACCACGCCAAGTTCGCGGTGGAGATGGATCAGATTAAGAATTCACAGCTTAAGTTCCAATTACAACTAGGCAGCCTGGGAGAGGCTCTCATCGGCTTGACCGGTATGGTTGGACGAGTAGCAGAAGCACAGATTAAGGGCGATGCCAGGGTAGCCGAAATAGCGGCGGCGCAGCTCAAGACCGACGAAGAGTTGAACGACCTCGCGAAGCGAATGAACGCGTTCATTCTCGTCGTCGAGCGTTACATCAGCGAGGATCGGAACGGCAAAAACTCATAGCCCGCCGTTCTGCCGTCACCTGGGAGAACGCTGGAAACCGTTTACGCCACGAAGACACAAAAGGCCACAACGCAGGACGAAGTCAATTAAGCCGGCTAACCTGCGCTTCGTACTCCCTTGTGACCAACTAGCCGGACGCGGTTTTCAGGAGCCTCCCGGCATCGCACCGGCGACCAGTCACCGATTCCATTCATGCGAGACGATATGACCCTTGAACGAGAACAGCTCGAAATGGATGTCCTGCTGGTCGGAGCGGGACCCGCGAACCTCGCCTGTGCGCTTCATCTTTCTCATCTGATCAAGTCTCACAACGATCAAGCGAGACAATCCGGCGCGAATCCCCTCGACGAGATCAATATCGCGGTGATTGAAAAGGCCGCCGAGATCGGCTCGCACCAATTGTCGGGCGCGGTGCTTGATCCGATAAGCCTCCGCGAGCTGATTCCAGACTTCGAGAGTGACGCGCCGCTTGAAGCCCCGGTCGGCGACGAGCACGTCTATTTCCTTACCGGGCGAGGTAAGATCCCAACGCCAGTGATTCCTCCGCCTTTGAAGAATCACGGCAACTACGTCGTGTCGCTCAACAGGCTTACCAGGTGGCTTGGAGAGAAGTGCGAAGAAGCGGGTGTGAACATCTTCCCCGAGTTTCCGGGCGCGGATATGCTCTATGATGGCGACAAAGTTATCGGCGTCCGAACAGGCGATAAAGGCATCGACAAGTCGGGGAACCCCAAGCCGAACTTCGAGGCTGGGGTCGACATCCTTGCGAAGGTAACGGTGCTCGGCGAAGGCGTGCGCGGCTCGCTCACTAAACAGTTGGTCAACCGCTTGAAGCTCGATCGCGAAAGCGACCCTCAAGTCTACTCGGTGGGGATAAAGGAACTCTGGGAGATGCCCGACGACCGCTTCCCTGCCGGCTCGGTCATTCACACGATGGGCTGGCCGCTCGATTCGCACACGTTCGGCGGCTCGTGGGTGTACGGGATGCGCGACAGAATCATCGACATCGGCCTCGCGGTAGGCTTGGACTATCGCGATCCGAACATCGACCCTCATCACGAGTATCAGCGGTTCAAGACCCATCCGTTGATCAGCGAGTTACTGAAGGGTGGAAAGCTGGTTCGCTACGGCGCGAAGGCTATGCCGGTGGGCGGTTGGTACACAATGCCCCAGCTTACATCAGATGGCGTGATGATTATCGGCGACTCGGCGGGTATGCTGAACGGCGAGCGGCTGAAGGGCATTCATACGGCAATCAAGGCGGGAATGCTGGCTGCGGAGACGGTCCTGAACTCTCTGCTTAAGGATGATTTCTCGCGTTCTACGCTGTCCACCTTTGACGTGAAGCTCAAGGAGAGTCACGTCGGCCGTGAACTTTACAAGTCACGGAACTTCCATCAGGGGTTTGATCGCGGGCGGCTCGCAGGGTTAATAACCGCAGGCGTGTCTACGATCACCGGTGGCCGGCTCCCTGTCAGGCTTCCCATCAAAGCCGGCCACGAGCATATGGAGAGGATGGGCGGCAAAGACCGCTATCCGGATTTGAAGTATGATGGCCGGCTTACGATCGACAAGCTGACCGATGTTTACTATTCGAGCACGCATCACGACGAGGACCAGCCTGCTCACTTGAAAGTTCTCGACTTCAATATCTGCGTCGGGCGTTGCGTCGAGGAGTATGGAAACCCATGCCAGAACTTCTGCCCGGCAAACGTGTACGAGATGGTGGACGCGGGCGACGATAAGAAGCGGCTTCAGATAAACTTCTCGAACTGCGTACACTGCAAAACGTGCGACATCATGGACCCGTACCAGATCATCAACTGGGTTCCGCCGGAAGGCGGAGGCGGTCCCAACTATCGCAATATGTAAGCGTTATGCGGACATAATCGACTGTCTGCTGACAAATATCCGGAGGGTAATAATGAAGAGGGTGCCAGGGACACTCATTGCACTCATGACGAGCATCATTGCCTTCGTAGTTGTGGGGGCGGCTGGAGCGGCGTCGAGGATTAGCCAGGAAGCCGCGGTCAAGAAGCCGGCTACCGCCAGGAGAGCCCCCGCAAAGCCATCGAAGCCGGCTGAAAAGCCGCAAGAGGATTGCGGGTGCGAGGCTTCGGCGCCGCCGGGGGTTATTGCGTTTGTCAACGGCGTAAAGGTGGGGCTGAGCGAGGTCTACGACCCGATCAAGGACCAGGTGACAGCGCTGCAGAATCAGATCGTCGATGCGCGGCAACGCGAACTCGAGTTGCAGATCGCGGCGAAAGTGTTTGAATCCGAAGCGAGGCGCCGCGGGATTACCACCCAGAAGTTGCTCGAGCGCGAGCTCGCCGGCAAAGTGAAAGACCCGACCGAGGCAGAGGTGCTGACGTTTTACGAACAGAACCAGGCGCGTATTCAGGGCGACTTCACTGAAGCGAAAGCCTCGATAGTGAACTACATACGCCAGCAGCGGGCGAGCGAGGAAACCCGGAACCTGGCTCTGCGGCTGGGCGGCGGCCGCGTGCGGCTGCTTGTTCAGAAGATCACCCCTCCGGAGCAAGAGGCAGACCTGGCCCGGGTGCTTGCAACCGTGGACGGTAAGAGCATCACTTCAGGTGACATTGAAGAGTCGTTGGCGCCGGCGCTCTTCAGCTTTCAAGAGCAGATCTACGAACTGCGAAAGAAACACCTCGATGCGAAGATCAACAACATCTTGCTCGAACAGGAAGCCAACAGAAAGAGCACAACCGCGGCGGCGCTTTTTGAATCCGAAGTGACTTCGAAAATGCGAACGGTGACTGACGAAGAAATACAACAGTTTTATAACGATAACAGGGCGAGGCTCGGCCGGCCGCTTTATCAAGTCAGAACTCAGGTTGTTGATTACCTGCAGGGACTGAAACAGACCGAAGCGGCGACCGCATACTCCGATCGCCTTCGCAAGGCGGCGAAGGTGCAGGTGTTCTTGAAGACGCCTGACCCGCCGTTCCTCAAGATTGCGATCGACGATCAGCCTTGGACGGGAGCCGCAAACGCAAGCGTGACGATGGTCGAGTTTACCGATTACGAATGCCCCACTTGCGGACGTACAGCGCCGGTGCTCGAAAAGGTGACAAAGGAGTACGCGGACAAAGTGAAGCTGGTAGTGCGAGACTTTCCACTTGACCAGCACGCTTACGCCTTCAAAGCTGCGATTGCGGCGGAAGCGGCGCGCGAGCAGGGCAAGTACTGGGAATATGCCTCGCTATTGTTCAAGAACCAGAAGGCGCTTGAAGTCGAGAATCTGAAAGATTATGCCACGCAGGTTGGACTGGATCGCGCAAAGTTCGATCAAGCGCTTGACTCAGACAAGTACGCAAATAATGTAAGGCGGGATCTTAGAGACGGCGCGCTGATCGGAGTGGATTCTACTCCCACTGTGTTCGTAAACGGCAGGCGCGTCCGTGACAGAACCGCCGAAGGTCTGAAAGCGGCCATAGAAGCCGCTTTGAAGCAAGCAAAGCCGCTTGGTAAATAGCTATAACCTTACGGGGAACGAAAGAAGTCGGTCTTCGCAAATCGGGGTGCAAGGCTGATCACGCCGTTCTCTCCTCAGCTTTGTGGTGAAGCGTTCTCAAGCTTCGCTCGCAAGTCGTGAACATCCTTGCTGATTCTCTGCGCATCGAAGGCGTCGGGTTTGAGACGAAGATATTGGCTCAGATTGTCAATCGCAAGTTGGAACTCTCCCTTGCTGCGATATAAGTAGGCAAGGAACTTGTACACGTCAGCCAGCTCAGGCTGGAGCTTTCGCGCGGTCTCGAGGTAACGAAGCGCGCCCTCGTCGTTTCCCTGTTTTGCGAGAGTCGCGCCCAGGTGGAAGTTGACCATGCCGTTTTCCGGTTGCAGCTGCAGCGCGCGATTGAAGCACCCGACGGCGCGGTCGTAGTTCCGCAAGCCGGTGTCAAAGGTGTACACAGTTCCAAGCGTGTCCCATAGTGTTGGTTGCTTGTCATTGATACTGAGCCCCTTCTCGCAAACCGCTGCGGCGCGGTCCAGATGAGACCGGTCGGCGGCGCCCGGGTTTACGGCAGCCTGATTTTGATAGGTTACGAGGTGCGCCGCCGCGAGATTGCTCACAATGATCAGGTTGTTGGGTTTCAACTGCAGATAGGCCTCAAACGCTCCGATGGCCTTCTCCGGATTTTGTTGATTGATATACTTGTGCCCCAGGACGTAGTGAGACATCGGCTGATCAGGAGCAGCTTCAACACCATAAGTCCACAGAGTCATATCATCTTTCCAGACAGTGTTCTGAGCCAGAGTCTTTCCAGTCAGCGCCAGAACCACGAGTGCAACGACCACGGCCCTAGCCGTGCGGCGGTTCACCAAAGTAAACCAGCGCTCAACGGGTACTCTAACCAAAGCCATCGCGATCAGAAGCGAGAAGCCAATCGAAGGAATGTAAACGTAGCGCTCCTGCACGAGAAACTCCAGGGCGAATGCGCTGAGGTTCAGCACTGGGAGAAGGTTGATCGCGAACCATAGAATCGCGAATCGCGCTATGATTGACTTGCGCACACGCCATATCCCGAAGCCAACGGCGCCAAGGCCAAGCGTCGGGAGGATGAATCGCAGGTCGAGCGGACTGCCGACCAGCATCGTCTCGTGGAATAGGGAGAGATTAACGGGCCACAGCAGAAGCCCAATGTACTTGCAGATCACAAGCGGTATCGTAAGAAGCACCTCGCCTGTTGAATAAGATTTGAAGCTGAGATCGTTAAGGAAGAACCCAAGCACGTAGCGTCTCACGCCGAAATAGGCGACTCCGAGAATCATGAAGCTTCCACCGTGTAACAATGCTTTCTTGAGCCTGTGTGAAAGAGGCCTTTCCTGATCGGCGATCAGCACCTCATACGCACTGATGAAGACAGGTAGAGACAACGCCGGCTCTTTGGTGAAAGCGGCTAGTAGAAACAGCCCGAAGGCGCCAGCCAGGTACTTCCTCTCACCAAGCTCTCGATAACGCAAGTAAAGGAAGAAAGAGGGGACCAGGAAAACAGCCAGCAACAGATCGGTGACACCGCTTATCCAGGCTACCGACTCGCTCCGCAACGGGTGGACGGCAAAGAGCACGGAAGCGATTGCCGCCAACCTCTGGTCGCCCGTCACCTTCTCCAGCACGGCATAGACAAAGTAAACGACGATCACATGAAGTAGCACGTTTAAGAGGTGCCAACCCGGCGCCGACGCTCCGAAAAACTTCCACCCGAGCATCAGGTATATGACAAACACGGGACGATAGTACGGCGTTGATGGCTTGTCTTCCTTGCTTGGGTCCTTGTCTTGCTGCACTCGCCAGAACCAGGTTTCCGTGACCAGCGCCTTCGGAACATTTCTCAGATCCTTGATGAAATCGCTCTGAAGGATTTGCATCTGGTCGTCGTAGGCGAAGTCGTTAGTCAACGTGTTCGAAAACGCCAAGAAAGTCATTCCCAGGACCAGGCCGATGATCCAGTTCCGCGACACATCCACGGACGACAACCCGCGCCCCAGACCAGCGATGGAGTCCTTCTGAGCTTTGCGGATGCGGTTCTTTCTACTCATTCAGGTTCGCTTTGATCATGTGGCGCACGATGTTTCGCTTCTCGCCGCAGCGACCACCAAACGCGAGCCACGTCCTTTAAGGCTTCAACTACGGCCGTTGCGCTAACGCCCTTCGCCTTGCCGGTCTCACGAGCGGCGATGGTCACCGGATAGTAGGTTATGCGATACCCGGCGCGCGTTGCGCGTATCAATCGCTCGGCTTCCGAGAAGGGGGACCGTGATACAAGCGGGAGGCGCTCGATGATCTCACGGCGCATCAACTTGACGGCGCCTGCGTCGATGGTTCGAACGCCGAAAAGAATAGAGGGAATCGAGTTGAACGCCCAGGAGACGATCTCGCGCACGATCCCGTAGTGCTTATCCTTTCTGCTGGCGATAACAACGTCCCAATCTTCGGCGAGCGGCAACAGGTCGAACAGAATACGAGTCTCCCATTGCAGATCGGTTGAGTTTAGAAACACAAACTCCTTCGAAGCTTCTGAGTAGAGATGTTCGAACGTTGCGCGAATGCCTAGATTCAGATCGTGATGCAACACGCGGAGCCGTTCGACGCGGCCGACTAAACCGTTGATCACCGCGCCACTTTGATCAGAAGAGCCGTCGTTGCAGACCAGTATCTCGTAATCGATGCCGGAGGGCGCGAGAAGTTGGTGAGCTTGCGCCAGAACGGCGCCAACGGTTTCCTGCTCATTGTAGGCTGGAAAGCAAACCGAAACGCTTGGCGCGGTCACTGCGCGAGTCTCCTGCTCATAATCGCACTCGTCCTTCGAAGTGTCAGCCGGCCGGTGCTCTGCTCAAACCTGCGCCTCCTTGATTTCGATCAGCTTGCCGCGCGCTGCGAGCGACTGGTCCGCAGCTTCAAGCAGGCGCACGACTCGCAGACCGGCCAGCCCATCCGTCTCCGGCTGCTTGCCGTTCTCGATGCAATCGATGAAGTGGAGTGCCTCGCGGTAGAGGCCTTCGCTGTTGTCGAGCCTCGGCGCCCACATATCACCCGACCTGTAGCTCACCAGAAGCTCATACACTTGTTCACCGCTCGCAGCCAGACTCACGCCCTTATCGTAGATCTTTACCTTTTCGCTCGGCTCCAGATCATCGTACACGATCATCTTGTCGCTGCCGCCGATCAGCGTTCGCCTTACCTTCACCGGCGCGAGCCAATTGACGTGCAGGTGCGCAATTTGATTGCTCGGAAAGAACAGTGTGATGTATGCGACGTTCTCCGGTTGTCCCGGTATATGACTGATGCCGGTTGCGGATACGGCTGACGGCTTGTTGAAGAGGACGAAATCGAGTATGGCTAGGTCGTGCACTGCAAGGTCCCAGATCACGTTCACGTCGTGCTGGAAGAGCCCCAGGTTGACCCGCACCGAGTCGTAATAGTAGATGTCGCCGAGCGTGCCGCTTGACACCACCTCGCGGATCGCTCGAACCGCACCGGTATAAACGAAAGTGTGATCAACCATGAGCACCAGTTTGCGGTTTGCGGCTTCTTCTATAAGTCGGAGCGCCTGCTCAGAGTTGACGGCGAGCGGTTTTTCGACCAGGACATGTTTGCCGGCCGTGAGCGCTTGCATCGCGAGCGCGAAGTGTGTTGAGACGGGCGTTGCGATGGCTATCGCGTCAACTCCGGGATCATCGAGAAGCGCGCGATAGTCGTCCGTTGTCTTGATCGACGGATAGCGGCGGCGCGCTTGCGCTAGCCGCTCATCGCTCAGATCGCAGACCGCGGCGACGCTAGAACCGGGCGCCTCCATGAAGTTGCGAACCAGGTTCGGTCCCCAGTAACCGTAGCCAACTACCCCGATTCCGATCATAACTCTCACCTTACTCTCACCTTGGATTAAGAGGGCTTCGGCTTTGGTTCGAAAGACCGACGTAGAGTCATCGCTTGCGTCGAACATCGCCGGCAACTCGGGCCGGAACGCCCGTCACGATCGCGAAGTCGGGAACGTCGCGCGTAACGACCGCTCCCGCTCCAACCAGCGCGCCTTCGCCGATTGTGACTCCGCCCAGTATGGTCACATTGCTCCCTATTGACGCCCTTCGCCTGACCAGCGTTGGGACCAATTGCCAGTCAGTCTCTGTCTGCAGGGTGCCCTTATCATTTGTCGAGCGCGGGAACAGGTCATTCGTGAACATCACACCGTGGCCGATGAACACGTCGTCCTCGATGGTCACTCCTTCGCAGATGAATGTGTGTGACGAGATTTTGCACCGCGCGCCGACCGTGGCATTTTTCTGAATCTCGACGAAGGTCCCGATACGAGAATCTGCGCCGATTGAGCATCCGTACAGATTCACCAGATCGAGATGGAATATCTTGACCCCCTCAGCTAGTCGCACATCTGGCGCGATCGGCATTGTCAGGTTCCTCTTGGCCGTTCGATTCGCCGGCTTGGGTTTCTCCTTGGTTGCGTCGCTTTTCGGACATCTGGCTTCCGTAAGAAAGTCGAAGTGTAGTTGGGCGAACCTCTCACCGTCAATCAACTCGGAAGCAGCATGACAAGATTCGCAAGCACGTGCGGACACGGGAACTATCTTACCCAGCGCTCATAGATCCACCCATCCATCGTGACGTGTGGGCCCTCGACAACTCTCACCTTGACCTTGCCAGAGCCGATTTCGAGGATACGGATCCGCGTATCGTTGTCGACTCGAAACATCCTGCGCGAATCCGCCAGTGTCTCCAGGTTGTCCGTTTTCCGAGTTGAAAGTGCGTCAATCAGTTCATCTAACGTCTTTTCGTCCACAGCCACGGGCACCCACATCTGGCCTTTGATGTACAACCTGGTTTCTGAACCAACACCCCCGCTGGTCCCTCGCATTGTATTCTCCGAACCAGAGGACCCCTGCGTGACCCCGGATCCCGACGGCGTTTTGCCGCCGGAGCTAAACCAGCCCGCAAGGCTCACTGCGCCTATCAGCCCTGCAGCAACCACGATAGTTACCACAACTGCAGTTGACTTTGGCCGAATGTGACGTGCCAAAGCGCTATCCAACACTGCCCTTGTCGGCACTTCGCCCCTGGGCCCCCTAATCCTCAAAGCCCTTCGTTTCCTGTAATCGAGCGTTAGGAGACCCGCTATGGTAGTCAAGCCAAAGCAAAAGGACAGTGCGCCCAGTCGGCGCGGAACTGTGTCGACGAAGTCCATCTCGATCTTGTGTATTCCAGGTGGGACCGATATCAACTGAGCTCCGTCAACGTCGCTCGAGATTTGCACCGATTGGCCGTCGATTCTACCGACCCAGCCAGGAAAATGGTACGTCTTAAGTCGAACCTCGCTGGGCTGATCGACTCTTACGAAGATCTCACGGTGCTGCCGACCCCACACACCTATTTCGCTCACCCCACTCTCTGGTCGGATCATTACGAGTGGAGTCTCAGGCAGGCGATCAGGAGGAGTCGAGTTCCGTGGAGTAAATCCGAAGTCCAGGTATTCTGCGGCAAAAACGTGCACCGGATTTGATCGAACAGCTTCAACTATGACGTATCGCACGGTTATCCAGAGGCTGAGGGCCAGTGAGGCCGCTAACGCGGCTGAGTACACAAGGCGCTTCCCTGACAAGAATGTCGGACCTGCCGTCAAGCGCTCAACCGCAGCGCCAACCAACAACGACGCGAAAAGCCCGGCAATAGACAACCAGCGCCAGGCTGGAGTCGCAACCTGTATTCGCGGAATCAGCTTTGACAAGTAAATCGAAAACGAGGTGCTCATAAACGCAGTCAGAACGCCCAGGAAAGTCCAAAGCTGAATTTGGCGGGCAGTTTGGTCGCGCCGTCCCTCCGCTGACGGGGCAAAGCCCGGACTTTCCATTCTGAGAGTACGGAGGACCCAGATTGACGAGGCGAGTGAGGCTACTAAGAGCACGAACGAGAGATTGATGATTAGACCAAAAGTGTTCTTGCTCTCCAGAAGGGTGAGATATGTGGTGTGATATGGCATGAGTTCGCTGGCCCATTCATAGGCAAACTTTGATTCAAGCGCCGCGGGCAGCCAATATACCGCGCTCACCAGTAGCCCAATCGCCATTCCCCCGGCGATTCGAAGCGCTATCCTCAGATTCCTTTCTTTGATAGCCCACACGACCGCATACGAGGCCAGCACATACGTGAAGAGGTAACTGACCGGAAGATGAGTGAGGAGATAGACGGCATAAAGCAAGCCGAGCGCCGCATAGTAACGTGCTTCTCCGCGTTCACCCAGGCGGAAAGCGGAATAGAGAACCAGCGGCATGAAAATGTAGCCGAGAAATTGGGGCATCGCGCCCTGGTAGTAGAGATTGAATATGTGGAACGGAAGTACCAAATACAGCGCCGCACAAACAACGCTGGACAACCGTCCGAAGAACACTCGCGCCAGCCAATACAAGGAAAAAAACGAAGCCGCCAGACCAAGAGCCGAGATCACAAAAAATGTGTTCAACCAGTCTTTCACGGCGATATGAACAATAGAAGAAAGGTAGTGAAACCCAGGAGGGTAATAGATCATCGTTGCAACGCCGTACCCTTTGTTGACATCGGCCATCCATCGTGGATATATGCTGCCCGCCCTTAATCC
>JBASRN010000211.1:0-2397 GCA_049273855.1 Blastocatellia bacterium | reverse complement strand
AACCAATCCTGGCTCGCCAGCAACCGCCACGTCTGTGGAGCGTGGGACGGACCCGCCGACGCTGACTCGAGCCGATCGCCTCAGGGGTTCCGGGAAGCCGACGAGAGGGAGTCGCGCCAGTAGCCGCTAACCGAACTTAGCGGATTCGTTTCGCTTTTCGGATTATCGCGCAGTGTAACCCGTTGGTTTGTCTGAGCGCTGGGGCGGTGGATCGTGCAGAAGTCGCTGTAGTGAAGACCTTGCCTGTAGCGGGCGGCGGATTTCTGCGGATAATGAAACTCCGAGATGTTTCTGCGCGCGACCACTCGCAAGAAAGACGGCAAAGAGCACCGCTACTTCAGCGTGGTGGAGAACAAGCGCGTGAGCGGTGGACGCGTGCTGCAACGGCACGTGCTGTATCTGGGGGAGATCAACGGCTCACAGGAGCTGGCGTGGCGCCGCTCGATCGAGGTGTTGGACGAAGCCACGCAAGGACCACGCACGCTCGCGCTATTTCCCGAGGATCGTTGCGAAGGGGTGGTTGCGGACGCCTCGATCGTACGCCTGAAGCTCGCGCAGCTACGCCTTGAGCGGCCACGGCAGTGGGGCGCATGCTGGCTCGTGTTGAAGCTGTGGCAGCAACTGGGGCTCGATGAGTTCTGGGGCGAGCGTCTGGCGCCCTCGCGCAAAGGCACGCGCTTCGATCAGGTGCTGTTGGTGCTGGTGGCGTATCGGCTATTGTCACCGGGCAGCGAGTGGCGCTTGCATCGGCACTGGTTTGAGCGCAGCGCGCTGGGCGATCTGCTGGGAGCGGATGCCGCGCTGGCCGACATTCACACGCTCTACGCCTGTCACGACCGGCTGCTCGAGCACAAGGAGGCGGTGTTCGATCACTTGGTGGGCCGCTGGCGCGATTTGTTCAACGTGAGCTTCGATGTGCCCTGTGTGAGCTCACCAGTACCTACTTCGAGTCCGATCCGCCACTCGACGAGCAGGATAAGCGCCGCCACGGCTACTCGCGCGACCACCGACCCGACTGTGTGCAAGTGGTCATTGCTTTGGTGGTCACCCCCGAGGGCTTGCCGCTGGCCTACGAGGTACTCGCTGGCAATACGGCGGACTGCACCACGCTCAAGGATTTCCTGGCCCGCATCGAGCGCCAGTACGGCAAAGCGCGACGCGTGTGGTGCATGGATCGAGGCGTGCCCACCGAGGAGGTGCTCGCGCAGATGCGCGCAGCCGATCCGCCGGTGCACTACCTCGTGGGCACGCCCAAGGGTCGGCTGACACGCCTGGAACAGGCGCTGCTCGATGAGCCCTGGCACGCCGCTCGCCCCGGCGTGCAGGTGAAGCTGCTCGCGCAAGACGGCGAGCTCTACGTGTTCGCTGAGAGCCGCGATCGGGTCGCCAAGGAGCGCTCGATGCGCCAGCGGCAACTGAAATGGCTGTGGGAGCGGCTCGACAAACTGAGCACGATGAAGCTCACACGCGATGCGCTGCTGATGAAGCTGGGCGCCGCGCGCACCAAGGCGCCGGCTGCGTGGCGCTTGATCGAGGTCGTAGTGCCCAAGCACGGCGCCAGCTTCACTTACCAGTTGGATCGCAACAAACTCAGACAGGTCCGCCGCCGCGAAGGGCGCTATCTGCTACGCACCAACCTCACCGCGTCGGATCCCGCGAAACTCTGGCAGTTCTATCTGCAGCTCGTCGAGGTCGAGGCCGCCTTTAAGACCCTCAAAGGCGATCTGGCGATCCGGCCCATCTTTCACCAGGAACAGCCGCGCATCGAAGCGCACATCTTCATCGCCTTCCTCGCCTACTGCCTGCACGTGACCCTCGGACAACAACTCAAAGCGCTCGCCCCAGGCCTCACCGCGCGCAGCGTGCTCGAGAAGTTCGCGGCCGTACAGATGATCGATGTATTCGTACCCACCACCGATGGGCGCGAACTCTCCCTCACGCGCTACACCCAGCCCGAGCCCGAGCTCAAGCTGTTGCTCGATAAATTGCGGCTCACCTTGCCGGCCCAGGCTCCCCCGAAAATCACCGCCGCCCAGCTCGCGCCGCGAATGCCGCTGTAGTGCAGACCTTTGGAGTGCCCCCGCGATGAATCAATCACTTACCTGCCTCGCACCCCGCGAATCCGCTAAGTTCGGTTAGTACGGAGTTAGCGGGCACGAGGCGCGCCGCGCTGTTCGCCAAACCAGGTGGTGACCTCCCCGAGCATGCGCGTCGTCCCGTTGTTCACTTACAGCATCCCCCCAACTCCTTCATCCCCTCCTGAATCTCCGTCTCCAGTTTGGCCAGGTCGGCGAGGATCTGCTGCGGTGGACGGTGCTCGACTTCCTCATGCACCACCTCCTTGTACCGATTCAGGCTGAGGTCGTAGCCTTGCGCCACCAGGTCAGGCTTAGGCGC
>JBASRN010000206.1:0-7378 GCA_049273855.1 Blastocatellia bacterium | reverse complement strand
GGCAAGAAGCGATCCGAGATATATCGATGCGACAACACCGCCGCCGACACAAGCGCCGAGTCTTTGATGCGGACTCCGTGGTGAACTTCGTAGCGCTCCTTCAAGCCCCGCAGGATCGAGATGGTGTCTTCAACCGTTGGCTGATTCACAACGATTGGTTGAAAGCGCCGTTCCAGCGCGGCGTCTTTCTCGATGTGCTTGCGATACTCGTCCAGCGTGGTCGCGCCGATGCAATGAAGTTCGCCGCGCGCGAGCATCGGCTTGAGAAGGTTCGAGGCGTCCATCGCGCCTTCTGCCGCGCCCGCGCCGACGATCGTGTGCATCTCGTCGATAAAAAGAATGATCTCGCCTTCACTTGCTTGAATCTCTTTGAGCACGGCTTTCAGACGCTCTTCAAACTCGCCGCGGTACTTCGCGCCTGCCACCAGCGCGCCCATGTCGAGCGCGACTATGCGCTTTTCTTTGAGACTCTCGGGCACGTCGCCTCTAATGATTCGCTGCGCGAGACCCTCGACGATTGCGGTCTTGCCAACCCCCGGCTCGCCAATCAGCACCGGATTGTTTTTTGTGCGCCGCGACAGCACTTGAACGACGCGGCGTATCTCGTCGTCACGGCCGATGACCGGGTCGAGTTTGCCCTCTTTCGCCATCGTGGTCAGGTCGCGCCCGTAGCGCTCCAGCGCTTCGTAGGTCGCTTCGGGGTTCTGCGATGTGACTCGCTGATGGCCACGCACCTGAAGCAGGGCTTTGTCGATCCGATCCCGCGTCGCCCCGGCCGTTTTTAGGATACGCGCAGCCGGTCCGCCTTCTTCAATGATGGCGAGCAAAAGATGCTCGACGCTCACGTAATCGTCTTTTAGCTTCTTCGCTTCGTCTTCAGCCGCTACGAAGGCTTTGTTCAAACGCGCAGTAATGTAGACCTGATCGACCGGACCGGATGGGCCGGTGACTTTCGGCATTCTGTTGATTTCGTTTTCGACGGCTTGTTTCAACGGCTCGACGTTGACGCCGGCACGGGTCAGCACCGAAGGGACCAACCCTCCCTGCTGATCGAGCAGCGCGTACAGCAAGTGCTCGACCTCAATCTGCTGGTTGCCGTAGCGAGTGGCCAACGTCTGAGCCGCTCGAACTGCTTCCTGAGCCTTCTCCGTGAATTTGTTGATGTCCATTCCGTTCTCCTCCGTCCTTCGCCCTGTCTTTCCTGGTGCGAGCCTTCAACGCCGTAATAAAACTCGTTCTAACTCCGCGGCTTCCAGCTACTTGCTTCCGCCAGCTCCTGGAAGAGCCTCGTCTCGCGCTCGGTCGGCTGCGTGGGCACTACGATCTTCAACTTCACGTACTCGTCGCCCCGCGAGCCGTCGCGGCGATTCAAACCTTGACCGCGAAGCCGCAGTCGCTGCCCTGCCTGGGAGCCCGCCGGTATCTTCATCTCCGCTTTTCCTTCAATAGTAGGAACTTCGATGGTCGCTCCCAGGACCGCCTCCCAGGGAGATATTGGGAAATCGACGGTTATGTCATCTCCGGAAACCAGGAAGACCGGGTGAGGTTTGATCTTGAGCTTGATAAATAAATCTCCGGGCTCAGCTCCGTTTGATCCGGGCTGACCCTGCCGGCCGACTCTGATCACCGAGCCGTCGCGCGCAGCGGGAGGTATCTTCACATCAATCGTTCTGGGCGCCAGCACCTGTCCCGATCCTCGACACGAAGGACAAACGACCCCGCTCGACTCGCCCGAGCCTTTGCAAACCGCGCAAGTCCGCGCGCCTTGAAGCGTGATTCTGTGCCTGCCTCCGCGATGCGCATCTTCGAGCGAGATCTCCATCTGAGCTTCGGCGTCCTGCCCTTTGTTTGTCTTACTGCGTGAGCCTCGGCGCCTTTGATTAGGCTGAGCAGCGGATTTGCCTCCGCCAAAAAAGGTCTCAAAAAAATCACTGAATCCGCTTCCCGCCCCACTAAAGATATTACCAAGATCCTCGTACTCGATATTGACCCGACCCCAATCGGGCGGCGGAGTAAACTCAGCTCCGTCCTTCCAGTTGGAACCCAGCTGATCGTATCGCTTGCGCTTCTCCGGGTCAGACAGCACTTCGTTGGCCTCGTTTATTTCCTTGAACTTCTCTTCGGCCGTTTTGTCTTTCGGGTTCAGGTCGGGGTGGTGCTTGCGGGCCAACTTCCGATAGGCCTGCCGTATCTGATCGTCAGTCGCATTACGCTTAACGCCCAGCACTTCGTAGTAATCTCTAAATCTTACCGCCATTCACTCCCCGATTCGCGCATTCTTCGATCGCTCGAATCTACGTTGCTTTAAGCATAAAATATGAGCATAACGCTGTCAAGTTTTAACGACTGGTTCGGGTGACTGTTGGGGCGGGGAAGGCGGTTTAAAGCTAGTGGTTCATGACCGTCTTTGCAATCGAAGGTCTTTCCGAACGAGTTGTGCTTCAGGTGAGGCCTGGGCAACAGACCAATCGCGATAGACTCGATTCCCCAGTTGAGGTATTCTAAGGGAGTTGATCCAGCGGAAGACTCCCGGGCGGCGGTCATCGCGAAATCAAATCACTTTAACCAGGAGGTGTTGTTATTCCGAAAGACGATATGATCCCCGTGGAGGGAACCGTAAAAGAATCACTCCCCAATGCCACTTTCAAAGTGGAGATTGGCGAGGGGCACCAGATCCTCGCCCATCTCTCAGGTAAGATGCGCAAGAACTTCATAAAGGTCCTTGCTGGCGATAAGGTCACGGTGGAACTGTCTCCCTACGATCTTACCAAAGGACGCATAACCTACCGGCACAGGAGTTAGGACCTGAACGACCCAACCAATGCGACCCTGGGGTGCCGCTTAAACAGCCCAACCCCGGTGTTCCCCGGCAATACTCAACAGCTTTCCTAGTTCAACGCGATGCTTCGGATGCGGAAGTTCTCAGTGTCAGCCACATAGAAAATTCGCCGCTGAGCGTCTATGGCCAGGCCCCTTGGGCTGTCGAATCTCGCCTGCACTCCGGTTCCGTCTCTGTGCTTTGCTGAGCCCCCTCCGGCGAACGTGCTGACGCTGCCGTTCGGATCGATGCGGCGAATGGAGTGCGAGCCAACGTCGCTGACGTAAAGCGTGCCGTCTGTGTCGAATGCCAGCGCGATTGGCTGCACGAAACTCGCTACGTGCGCTGGACCATCGTCCGAACCCGAATTGCCGCTGCCCGAAAAAGTTTCAACCACTCCCGCCATCAGATCGATCCTGCGCACCCGGTGGTTGATGGTGTCGGCGACGAACAGGAACTTCCCGTCGGCCGAAAGAGCCAGACCAGTTGGGGTGTTAAATCTCGCATTATGGGCCTCGCCGTCTGCGAACCCCGGCACTCCGTTGCCTGCGATTGTTTCAACGCTGCCGTCCAGGTTGATTCGGCGGATCGCGTGATTACCGGCATCCGCAATGTAGATGAGACCGCCTGGCGCGACGAGGATATCATCCGGCAGCCTGAAACCTGACCCAAGCAAGTCGCTGTCGCGATAGCTGTCCTGGCCGAGACGAGTGCTGTTCAAATTCTTCTGCCGCTCCTTGTCCTCGATCTCAGTGAACAAACCGGCAAAAGTGTCAACCGTGCGAGTCGCTCCGTTTCGTTGGATACGACGCACAACCCCGTTCCCGTTCTCGGTCACGTAAATCGTTCCGTTTGAATCCAACGCGAGTCCGTTGGGGAAAGAAAAAGTCGGGGGAAACTCTGCCTCATTGCCGGAGTCGTTGTAGCCTTCGAGACCAGTGCCCGCAACGGTGCAAACTTCCCCGGTGCCCGGGTCCAACGTCCGAATCGCGTGGTTCTGGTTGTCGGTGAAATACACCAGGCCATCGGCCCCCAGCGCCAGCCTGCGAGGCCGCCTTAACAAGGCATCCTCCGAGCTGGCACAGGTTTCCTGATTAAACCCGTCCCGGTTGCGGCCCGCACTAGTACTCACCGTGACGTCGGGGACGACGGTGAACGAGGCTGTTTGGGTGGGGATGCCGTCTTTATCAAAGACCTGAACCGTGTGCGATCCAAGCGAATTTGCGAGGTCCGGCAAAATGACGACTGTGAGCCGGCGACGCGACGCATTTTTTACCTTGGCCTCGATGCCGTCGACCTGCGCCGTGGTCGTGGCGCCGTCAAAGTTTGCTCCGACGATGTCGATAGTCGTCCGGCCTTCACCTTGTCGAATCACCAACGGCGATATTTCGAAGATGAAGGGCGCCTCAGACGGCGTAACCGAGAGGATCGTATCGGCTGATTGGATTCCATCCTGTTGCACGCGAACAAACAACTGGGCGGGCTCGGTAACCAGGCTCGCGGGAACGGTGGCTTCGAGCCTGCCATTGTTGCGTCGCGTTGTTGGCAGCGCGACATCATTTACCAGTACCGTTGCGTCGGGTTTGAAGGACCCGAACACCTTGAGCAAAAAGTCTTCGCTGCCCGCATTGACGGCCTCGGGATCAATTGATTGAAGCACCGCGGGCTTCGGAACGACAAAGAAGATCTCGGTATTAGAGACGTTCCCATTCTTGTCACGCAGCGTGATGGGTATGCTTGCCGGGTCATTCACAAAACCCGGGGGGATAGTTATCTCCACTCGGTTGCCGGCCAGCTTGGTCGCAGCAACCACTTTGCCCCATACAAGCACTTTGGAGCTTTGGTTGAAATCCTCGGTTCGCAGACGAGGGAAGAAGATTAACCCTGAATCCTCCTGGGCTGCGCTGCCATCTAGCCGGATTGCCCGGTTTGGATCCTGTTGCACCACAGTAAGGGTGGCCAAGCTGGTTGTAGCGCCATCCGGATTCATTGCCTGAATGGTGTGAGTTCCGGGCGCGGCAACCAGGGATGCGTCTACGTCGGCAAGCAATAATTTGCCTTTCGAGCTCACCCGCGACGTGCCGAGAGCTAAGCCGTCAAACAAGACCTGGGCGCCTTCCTCGAATTTTTTCCCCTCCAGCCTGACCGTGAACGAACGCGTACCCGCCGTGATCACCTCGGGACGGAGGCGATTGAGGACAGGCTCGGATAGCTCCGCTCCAACGTCCTGACGGCTCGCAAGCCCGGAAGGTGCAATCAACGAAACAGCCAACAAAACCGCGACCAGAAACGCAAACAACTTCCTCATCGTCTTATTTCTCCTAACCCCACTACGCTTGTGAACCCGACTTGGCTCGAAACTGGTTCGATGCTCGTTAAGTGCCGTTTAGTACGACTGAGCCGCTCTGGGTTCTTGATCGATGACTTGTCCCTAAACAGTAGGAAGAATCTTCCCGGCGAACCTTGCAAGGTTAATTCGAAGACCTGCGCCCTCAATCGAGCCTTCCTGACCGGCTTCTCCCGGCTATGGCGAAGGAAAATTATAGACAGCGGCATGAGGATTCCACAAGACGCTCGGCTGTGGTGAGTAGCCGGCAGTTAGCTTCCGCCGGGCTCACCTCAGATCGCCCTCGTCTTTATGGGCGGCGTTCGGCAGGTTAGAATTCTCCCTTGGAAAGGAGGCCCCTTTGAAGATCCAGCGATTAGGCCGCACCGGGTTGAAAGTGACCGAAGTCTGCCTCGGAACAATGACCTTTGGTTACCAGTGCGACGAACAAGCATCTTTCAAGATCATGGACCAGGCTGCAGCAAGCGGCGTCAACTTCATCGACACGGCGGACGTGTATCCGGTACCCGTTTCGCCTGAGACGGCCGGACGCACCGAGGAGATTGTGGGCCGATGGCTTTCCGGGAAACGTGAACAGTTCGTGCTTGCTACAAAGTGCAGGATGCAGATGGGGAGCGGCGCGAACGACGGCGGACTTTCGCGCAAGCATGTGCTTTCCGCAATCGAAGCAAGCTTGCGGAGGCTGGGCACCGACTACGTTGACCTGTATCAGGTCCATGCGCCCGATCCGGAGACGCCAATTGACGAAACACTGAGCGCGCTGGATCGGATCGTCGAAAGCGGAAAGGCCCGCTATGTTGGCTGTTCCAACTTTCAAGCATGGCAGCTTGCGAAGGCTCTGTGGAGCAGCGATCGTCTCGGACTTGCGAGATTCGATTCGGTTCAGCCGCGATACAATTTGCTGTTTCGCGAGATCGAACACGATCTGTTTCCGTTGTGCGAGGATCAGGGCGTCGGAGTAATCATCTACAACCCGCTTGCAGGCGGCTTGCTTACAGGCAAGCATCGCCGCGACTCACCGCCCGCCGAGAATACTCGCTTCGCGGTCGCCGGCTATTACAAGGATCGCTACTGGAATGAAGCCTGTTTCGATGCAGTCGAGCGCCTCACCGCCTTCTTTAAACAACACGGAAAGTCTCTGACTCACGTCGCGCTGGCGTGGACGCTCAAAAAGCCCGCGGTGACCTCAGCGATTGTAGGAGCAACAAGCGCCGAACAGCTTCAAGATACGCTTCGGGGAGTAGAGATAGAGTTACGCGACGACGAGATGGAAGAGTGCGATCGGGTGTGGTACGACCTGCCGCGGGTGCGCGATCCAAGACTTGCGTTGAGGTAGGGAGGCTGACGCTCGGGTTTCGGACTGATCCCAGGGTCTTCCCGAAATCACAGGCGAGCAACGCGACTCCCCGGCGGTTTGATTCCAGATCGACCATTGTTAGAATGTGCCCTCCTCGAAAGCCGGATCACCGGGCGTTATCCATGAGCGAGCATTGTGGCGCTGCGCACAGAAATGGAGGGCGGGTTGGTCAAGGTTGCATTAGTCGGGACTCACGGCGTCAACAAGACGACGATAGCCTACGAGCTGGCGGGATTTCTGAAGCGAAAAGGCAAGACCGTCGAGTTGCTCACCGAGATTGCCCGCGAATGTCCTTTCCCGCTCAACGAGCAGGCTACCCGCGAGGCGTATCAATGGATCATTGCGCGCCAGGTGCAACTGGAGATCGAGAAGTCCCCGCGCGCCGACATACTGGTCTGCGATCGCTCGGTCCTCGACAACTTTGCTTATTACGTGAGGCGCTACTCCCGAAGCGGCCAGGAGGCCGAAGCGCTCGGCGCGTACTGCCGGTCGTGGCTCGAGACCTACGATTTGCTCGTTCGTCTGCCGATCGCGGAGCCTATTTCCGCCGATGGCTTTCGCTCGACGGATAAAAACTTCCAGCGCGAGATCGATCGATTGTGCGACGAGATGTTCGAGGAACACTACAACGAACAAACGCATCCGGCGTACGTGCGCGGCTCGATGTCTGCCAGCGAGATCGCCCGGTTTATCCTGGAGAACCGGACGCCAGGAGTAGAAAGCTTACTGATTGGTTGATGCGGCTGAACGCGTCGCAGACATCCCTCTAAGCCGCCTTCAGCTCGGACGTGCACTGCGGACACCGAGTCGCTTCGACCGCGATGCTCGAGCAGCAATAGGCGCATGACTTCATGGT
>JBASRN010000198.1:0-8024 GCA_049273855.1 Blastocatellia bacterium | reverse complement strand
TATAATTATGGAGAAGTAACCCCAGCGAGGAAGACACGAGCCGAATGGCAGCAGTCACTCATCAGGCGCAAGCGATAGGACTAGGCGGCAGCCGGTCGGTTGAAGCAGCAAATGACCACGAGTTGCTGGCGGCCATACGCGACGGAGACGAAGCCGCGTTTGGTGAGATCGTCCGCCGGTACCGCAATCCTATAACCAATTTTGTCTATCGGATGATCGACGACTACGAAAGGTCGGTTGAGTTGACGCAAGAGACCTTTATAAGAATCTACACAAGCGCGTCGCGATATCAGGCGAACTACAGCTTTTCGACCTATATCTATCGCATCGCTACCAACCTCGCGATCAGCGAGTTACGTAAACGAAAGCGGCGAAAGCTTGTTTCGCTGTTCTCGCCCTATACCAATGACGATGGCGAGCCGGTTGAAATCGATCCACCAGATTCGAAGGCGCTCCAGGACCAAGTTTTGATTGAAGATGAACGCCGGCGGGCCGTCTCGCGGGCAATAACCTCGCTGCCCGAGAAGTACCGTGCCGCCATCGTGTTGCGAGACGTGGAAGGATTGAGCTATGACCGAATAGCTGAGGTGCTGAAACTGTCTGAAGGTACGGTTAAGTCACGGATAAACCGTGCGCGCAACCTCCTGAGGGAGAAGTTGACCGCGTACGTTTGAATGCCCCGGTGAGTTTGGAGATGAACGCAATGGTTAGTTGTAATAGAACCAAGAGATTGATTGACGAGGCGGACCACCCTGAATCGCTTTCGTTTGAGGCTTCAAGCCACGTCGCATCGTGCTCGGACTGCGAGAGTTTTGCTGAGGACCGCGCGCGGCTAAGGCGCCTGCTGGCGTCAGGATCTCGGGTCAGTGTCCCGATGAATTTCGATGCAGTGTTGAAGTCAAGGCTTGCGGATGCGAAGGCGCGCTCGGCATTTGGGTGGCTGAACCCTGCGGGATACCTGAGGCTCGTCGCGGCGACTGCGGGGCTTGTTGTTGTGGTTTTCGCAGCACAATACGCCGGACTCTTTCGGAACGAGCATCCGGCGCTAGAGCCGCAGAGACCGATGGAGGAGGCTGGCAATTCGCCCGCGAGGCGGCCGGCACAGACGCCGGCTACCGTGCCTGCGAGCATCATCAGTAGCGGTGCGGTGCGAGTGGCCGCCACAGCAGGAAGGCATCAGTATTTGCGCAGGGTTCGCGAGATGGCCCGAACAGACAGTGCCGGAGTTCCGTTGGAGATCCCGGGCGAGGACTACCTTCATCAGGATGGTGGCGTGATGCTCGTGCGAGGATCAAATGGAGAAGGAGATGTTTCGCTGCCGATGGTGAGCGTCGGCGCACAGTCGCTGGTTTATGCGAACGCCGGAGCGAGTCGGCGAACCACGCGCACAATAGGAACTTCGTTCTAGAATCTCGGTCGTAGGTCCCACTGGATCGCGGCCGGATTTCATCACCGATCACAGGAATCTGATGAATAGAAGCACTGCAGCAAGTCTGATGACCCTCTTGGCCGCACTAGGTGTTCAAGCGCAGCAGTCTCAGCAGCCGATAGTGGTCAAGAATAGCAGCCCGAGCGTCGTTTCGGTCGTGCACACCTCTGACCTTTATAAGATGCTTGCCCGAATGCGCGAGCAGAATAATCTGAGAGTCGGCGTAGCTCCCTCCGCGCCGCCTCACGTCTACAACATCGCCACCGGTTTGATTGTCGACAATGCCGGGCACATCGTCACCCGGCTTGCCAACGTTGATCTGCAGGACAAGGACCAGACAATCTCGATTACGACGTCCAACGGCGCGACCATGCCGGCTCGCTTGATCGGTGTTGATTGTGCCACGGGGTTCGCAGTGCTGGAGGCCGCTGGCCTGGTGGGGGGTTCGCGTGCCATCGTGACGCACGTGCCGATAAGAAACGGGATGGCCGTCAACATCGTCAGCAGCGATGTAGTGCGAAGATCCGCTTCCTCAGAAGGCGCCAGCAGCATACTTCTGTGGCCGTCGCTCCAACTTGCGCAGGGCAATATCTGGGCTAACACCGCGTACTCGAAGGCGCGCGGAGCGCTTACGTTATTGTCGAACAATCTCACGTCCCGGAACGACAGCAGTGTGGTTCAGACCCTGGACAACCAGGTGATCGGCCTCGCTCAGTGGGCGGGTTTTGGACGGGCGTATCTTTTCCCACTCGAGTTCATACGCGACACCATCGCCCGGCGAGTGATAGAGCGAAAAGACAACGTTCCCGCCGGCTGGTTGGGGGCGATCGGGGTGAGCCTGGCTCAACTCTCTGAGACTGAGATCGGCGCGCTCGGCCTGGAACGGACCACCGGCGTGATCGTGCGCGAGGTTGTGCCAGAGAGCCCTGCGGCCGCCGGCGGTCTCCGCCCAAATGATGTGATCGTAGGCGTGGACGAGTTGGACGTGGTTGGTACTCCGGACTTGAAAGCGGTGTTGTCCTGGTCCCCGGCTGGCCAGAAGGTCACGCTGAGAGCCCTTCGGAATGGCCAGTTGTCGAAAATAGACGTTGTGCTCGGAGAGCGGCCCGATTCAACTCTGACGATTTGGAACTGGGGGGTCGACCAGTCAGCCGACCCGTTGCTATCGCAACGCGACGAGGTCGAAAAGCGCCTCGCGGAACTCAGGTCGCAATACCGGAAACATCTTGAGACCCCGCACTCGCGTAATCGAGACGAGGCGCTCCGGGAGCTTGATATCGAGATGCGCCTGCTCATGGAGATGGAGCGAGCGCTGCTTGCAAGCGGAACCGAGGTGCTCCAAAAACAGTCCGGTCAGGCATCGATGTACCAGCCTTCGCACGTCGCTGTTGACGGGCCCTGGAGTCCAAAATCGAGTGAGGAAGACGTCAGATTCAAAATCGGCTTCACGGCCCGTGAGTTGTCGTCTCAGCTAGCGGCGAAATTCAACACGGTCGTCGGCCGCATTCTGGTTTCCAGCGTAGTCAAAGACAGCGTGGCTGACCGTGCCGGCATTCGCACGGGCGACGTTATTGTCAGTTCCGAAGAACGAGTGATGATGGGCATTCCTCAGCTTCAAGTCCTGCTCTCGAACCAACGCGGCGAGATCAGCCTCAAGGTCATCCGCGACGGGCAGATCACTTTAGTCAACCTGAACAATCAATAAGCGCGAGCAGCTAAACGCCTTGGCGCCTGTTCGGTGCGTGCTTGCCCCGGGAGGCGGGCTGTGATACTTACCTTCACTCGCCCATGCAAAGCTTATTTTCTGGCAGGCGTTTCGTCCTGATCGTCATCCTCACGCTGGCAGTCGCGCCCTATTTCGTGCGGCTTGGTGCATCGTCGCTCTGGGATTCAAACGAAGCCTTCTATGCAGAGACACCGCGCGAGATGATTGAGTCGCAGGACTACATCAATCCGAGCTTCAACTACCAACCGCGTTTCAACAAGCCGCCACTCAGCTACTGGGTCGTCGCCGCGTTTTACAAGATCTTCGGCGTTTCCGAAGCAGTCGAACGGCTGGCCATTGCGCTGGCTGCGTCGGTGCTGATCGCAACCGCTTACGGGCTTGGCCGTCTTGTGTTCTCGACGGAGGCCGGATTGATGGCCGCGATTGGGCTGGCGGCCTCGCCGCGTTTCCTGATGTTCTCACGACGGATAATGATCGACGTTTATCTTGCGATGTTCATGGCGTTGGCGCTGCTGCTGTTCATGCTTGCCGAGCGGCAGCCGAAGCGCCGGCGGATCTACCTGGCTGCAATGTACGCCTCGATCGGCCTCGGCGTTCTAACCAAGGGGCCAATCGCAGTGCTGCTGCCGGCGGTTGCGTTCTTCATCTACCTGGCGGCTTATCGCAGGTTGACGAAGATTCGCGAGTTGATGCTGCCTGCAGGTGTCGCGATAATCGCGGTGATCGTGCTGCCGTGGTATCTGGCCGTCTACGCGCAGCACGGCTGGGGTTATATCCAGGACTTTATTCTAAGGGACAATTTCTCGCGCTTTGCGGAACATGCGTGGGGCCCAAGCCGGGGACCGCTGTTCTATGTTGGTGTGATCGCTGGTGATCTCTTTCCCTGGTCGCTTTTCTTCGCTGCCGCGCTTTGGATCGAAGCGCGTGAACGATTTGGGTCAAGGTTGGCATTTTCACGATCGACCGCCGGGGATCCCACGTCTCCGATTACAACCGAAGCCGCGCGGGCCAGACAAAGCGCTCTTCTGATTGTCTGGATCGTCGTGATCGTCTCTTTTTTCTCCATTTCAAGAAGCAAAGAGGACCTCTATATCCTGCCGATCTATCCCGCTGCTGCTGCGATTTCGGGCAAGCTGCTGGCCCGCTGGCTGGGCGGCTGCCAATCAGCCGAGCGTCCAGTGCGCGTCACCGCGGCAATGGTGGGAGTTGTGTTGTTGCTCGGCGGCGCTGGCGTGCTCTATCTGTTCGGGGGTGGAGCGCAAGGCTACGAACTTAGCGGCGCAACGGCAATTGGCTGGACAGGGATAATCGGGGGGGTAATTGCAATCTCGGCGTTGTCGGTCAGGAAGAGGCTTCGTACCGTTTTGGCGCCCGTATCTGCGGTCGTGGTCTTCAACTGGATTTTCGTGCTATGGACGCTGCCGGACTTTGAGCGGTACAAGCCGGTGCGCCCGCTGTGCGAGGTGGCAAGCTCGAAACCGCGCGATGCGCTAGTCGGCTACTATCGGCTGGCTTCGCCGAGCATGACTTTTTACTTGCGACGACCCATCTTCGAATACTTCGCTACCGAGGAGATCAGAACGGCTTTCTCATCCGGAAAGGACGTTTACTGTGTAATGACCGCGGCCGAGTATGATGCATTAAAGCACGAGCTTCCGGTTCCGACTCACGTTCTTGCACGCCGGCCGGCCTTTCAAGTAAAGTTGAAGGGCGTTCTTGATAGGGTAGATCTCCCCCAGGTATTGCTGGTCTCCAACAAAGCGGAGTAAATAACGCGCGATGAAAAAGACCGGTCTGACTCTGTTGAAGGTGGTGGTGAGCCTTGGAATCCTGGCGTACATCTTCACCAAAGTAGTCGACATACGCCAGCTTTGGGCCAACCTAAAGGAAGCTGACCACTCCTACTTCGCCGCAGCAATCTTGGCCTACTTTATCGTTCAAGGGTTGAGCGCTTACCGCTGGTATCTTCTCCTAAAGCCCCAAGGAATCGGAGTCTCGTATTGGAAGATTCTGAGCTTCTATTTTCTGGGAATGTATTTCAACTTCTTTCTGCCATCGGCCATCGGCGGCGACGTCTTTCGAATTTACTATCTAAACAAAGAGACAAAACGTTTAAGCGCGTCGACCGCATCGGTGTTCCTCGACAGGGACGTCGGTATGGGAGGCTTGGTGCTGGTCGGGACGCTCGTGGCCTGGTGGTCTGGGACCAGCTTCAACGGTGTTTTACTCGCCCCGATCTTTGCAGTCATTGCCATCGTGTTCGTCGGGGCAAACCTCGCAATATTCTACAGGCCGACCTACAACGTGCTTCACAGAGTATTGAGCCTCTTCCGCATGAAGCGAGTCGACGAGAAGATCGAGAATTTGTTTGAATCGGTGAACTGCTACCGCGGGAAATGGGGCCTGCTGGTCACAACCCTGTTGATGTCGGTCGGCGTACAGATCGGGTGCGCATTCGTGAACTTGCTGGCAGCCAATGCTATAGGAATGCACACGCGGAATGGGTGGTTAGACTACCTCGTCTTCATACCGACCATTGGTTTGATTGGGATGGCCCCGATTACCGTTAACGGCGCTGGATTCCGGGAAGCCGCCTACATTCTGCTGTTCAAATCAGTGATCGATCTTGTGCGCGGAAACCCTGTGAGCGCTGGCGACCCTGCGATCGAGACTGCTGCCGCGACGCTTGCGATTTTGTGGCTTGGCGTCGTGGTCGCGACAAGCTTACCCGGCGGAATCATTTATGTTGCCAGAGGTGGGCGCAAGCGCGACCGAATGCCCGACGGTGTTGAAGCGATCGCGGGAATCTCTGATGTCTAGGACTTTCCGAATTGTCGAGGCCGGACCAGTTTCCTCCATCACACACCGCCGGTATCGGCTATCTGAGCTCGGCGCAGAAAGCGAACAGGAAGCTCGAAACGGCGTTAGCAACTGTATGCGAGTGAATATGACGTACGGAATGCGATCGAAGTCGATTTGGATCCTTGGCCTTGTGGTGTTGATGCTAGTGTCGCCTGCTGACTTGTTTGCGCAGAAAAAAGAGGGCCCAAAAGGACCGCCTAAGCAGTTCACGCCGGCGGAACTTGCCGAAATGTCGAGGGGTAAAAGGAGGCCGCCCACTGGAGCGAGCTTCTATCTCGCGCCGATTGCCGGTGCAAAAAATCAGTACAGCTTATTGCTCACTGACGCCGACAACCGGACAGTCGCCGGAACCTTCAGGCTGAGTCAGATCTCGATCTTTCAAGCCCTCGTCATCGCGGCCAAGGAGTTTGCAGAGACGAACGAGAGCGTTGGCACAACCGCCAAGCCCGTAACTACTCGCTTTCGAGACAAAGACGAACTGTCCTTTGTAATTGACGTCCAGAAGACCGCCACTCATAGCCGATTCTTCGTTTCCATGAATTGCGTTTCCGGTAAGATCACCGTGGATGCCGGCGCTATAAAGAGAGGAAGCAAGGAGGAGGGCGACGCTCTATTTCTCAAAATCCTTCCCCGCGTGGAAGTTGTATTGGCAGGGAGCCAGTAACCAAAACGGGTTCCCTCAGACGGACTCTCGCACAACAAAGCTTATTCAAGAGAGCAGATGTTTGGGACCCAAAAGCTGTAGCTGCGCTCTCCGTATTCACGAGTCACAAGCATCAAACCCCTATCTGCAAGCGCTTCTCGCCTGTGTCCGAGATAGGTGAAATGCGGTAGGTCGTTCGAAACAGTGCGGTACCACCCGTGAAGACCGAGTACTCGTTCGACTTCGCCGTCCTCGTATTCGGCTACATCGAATGCCAGCAGCGACAAGTGTTGCGAAGCGCCAGGCGCCGCCACGGAATACAGTATCGATCTGTCAAAGAACGTCCCAAAGAAAAGTCGCTGCGTTTCCTCCAGATCGAGAATCGCCGCCACTTGGTCTATCGGCAGTAGATCGCGAATGACCTGCGCGTGGCCAGCCGAGAGGCGCCCAACACTCTCCCAGTGTTCCAGGCCGCGAGTCACATTCCGAAGCCATAGGCCTAGGGTGTCCTGATAAGACCTCCCGCCGGAGTCTGAAGCTCGCGCGGTAATCCGGCCCTTTTCCCCGCCAATCTGCTCAACCGCCGAGAACAACGACTCCATGGCCTGGGATTGAAGCTCTATGTCGTAGTCTCCAATTCGAGCGCGGCGGATCTCCAGCGAAGATTGAAACTGGTCGACCTCCGAAGCGTTGGCAAAGACGACGGTGGGAGGCGGCGTTGCCGCTGTTGTAAAGATTGCGCCGTATTCGCTGAACAACCTACGCTCCACACTCGACGAAACCGAAGCGAAGGCCTGTGCTAAGGGTGTGGTCATAAGGCTCCGACTCTTTTAGAGCGATCAGTAGCCTAGCATCGCCGCGAAGCGCCTTCAACCGTGTCAAACCCGCGTGTCGATCCTGCGTTGCGCACGTCTTCGCCGGGCCTGAATCGCCGGGGAAAACTATTGACTCGCCCACGACCTTAACTTAACATCGGCCTACACTTGAAGGTCGCTCAATAGCTTGAACTGCCCCGCTCCTAGTTATCTTATCTGCGCTTGCCCCTGTCAGAGTTATTCCCATTGAATCGAAGCACCCCCGTAACCTGATCGGATCAGTGAACATCGTCGAGGAATGACTCGGAACGAACGTCGTCCAACGGCCGAAACAGCGGTCTGCCTGACAGGAGTAATCGGATCAATGACTCGAAAAAGCTTTCATCTAATATCAGCCGCGATATTCATTCTTGCAATTCTATTGGCCGGACGATTCCCGGCACACACCGATTCGACAGGGAGTGGCCGCAGTCTGATTTTCGACGCGTCTTATCGCAGTCGCTCCTCCTACGTTCACAAGGTGATCGTGCAGGCTAGCGATCACGAGCT